>NZ_CP069396.1:7349327-7657993 GCF_016887565.1 Archangium violaceum | reverse complement strand
AGCGGCACCGGCAGCGCGCAGGTCTCCCACTGTCCGGTGCCACGGAAGCGGCAGGCCACCGGAAGGACGAAGCTCGTGTTCGTGTCCGGATCGCTCAGCCCCAGGTCCCCCTCGGTACGGACGACAGCGCGCAGGGTCCCCGCACCACTGGCTCGCACGCGCAGGGCTGTCAACTGGCGCACGGGAGGGTCGAACACCGCGCTCAGCGCACCGTCCTTCTCCCAGCGCGGCGCCTGAGGGGTCGCCGTGAGGTTCGCACTCGTGGCCTCTTGTCCGTCAAAGGCCTTGTCTCCGTTCTGGGCTCCCAGGGTCCGGGTGGGCTTCAGCACGGCGCTCTCTCCAGCCGGATTCGCCTGGACGAGCTGCGCCAGCGCGGGCACGTGGCCCTGCACCACGGCCGCGTTCAACACGTTCGCGGGGAACTGCCCCGCCCGCGAGCAGGTGGGCGCCAGCTGTCCGAGCATCTCCTTCTGCGCGGCCGTCAGCATGTCCCTGGCCACGGCCGCCGGTGCCAACAAGGAGCGTGTCACCTCGGCGCAGGCGGTCGGGGTCCCCGGTCCGGCGTGCTCCAGGTTCCAGCGCATGTTGGCTGGGTTGGCTGAAAGCCCGGCGTTCAGCCCCAGCACTGCCCGTGTGACGGAACCCGCACAGGGATTGGTCCCGGCCGGGCAGCGTTGGCACAGGGCCACCAGCAGCTCCCGCAGGGGCGTCGTCCCCGAGTCGAGCGGGGAGCGGGCATCCAGGGCCGCTCCCAGCTCACAGGCGCGCGCGGGCGGCTGGGAGCAGGCGTCCAGCTGTTGCCGGACCGCGGAGAGGGCGGCCGGGTCCGTGGGGGCTCGCACCGCGCCTTCCAGGGTGCGATCCAGGGTGCGGCAGGTCTGGGCGCCCGGGGTGGGGCCAGCCTCGGGGCCACGAGGCTCCACGTCGATGACCCTCTCGTCCGTCTTCGCCGGGGCGGGGGTGGGGCTCTCGACCTGACGCTCGGTCAGATGGGTGAGGTAGTACAGGCGCGCGAAGGCCACCAGGGCCAGCGCCATCAGCAGCAGCGTTCGGAGCGGAAAGCGTCGCACGGTGCAAACTCCTTGATTCCGGCCGGGATGGGTGGTTATCAGCGCCGCGCGGGTACATCCACTCCGGAGGCGTTCGTGGCTGAGACTTTCGACGTGGTCATCATCGGTTCGGGCCCTGGCGGTTACGTCGGTGCCATCCGAGCCGCGCAGCTCGGGCTGAAGACGGCTATCATCGAGAAGGACAAGCGCCTGGGTGGCACCTGCCTCCACCGCGGCTGCATCCCCACCAAGTCCCTCCTCTGGTCCGCCGCGCTGCTCAACCACATCCGTGAGGCCGCGGACTTCGGTATCGAGGTGCCGGCTCCGGTGGTCAACTGGGCCAAGGTCCAGGAGCACAAGCAGAAGGTGGTCACCAAGGGTGCCAACGGCATCGACTACCTGATGAAGAAGAACAAGGTGACCGTGTTCAAGGGGCACGGCCGCATCGCCGGCAAGGGCAAGGTCGAGGTCGCCCTCGAGGGTGGCTCCAAGCAGACGCTGGACACCAAGAACATCATCATCGCCACCGGCTCGGTGCCCAAGTCGCTGCCCAACATCGTCGTGGACCACAAGCGGGTCCTCAACAGCGACTCCATCCTGGAGATCGACCGCATCCCCAAGAGCCTGATCGTCATCGGCGCGGGCGCCGTGGGCTGCGAGTTCGCCTCCGTCTTCAACCACATGGGCAGCCAGGTCTCCATCGTGGAGTACATGCCCAACCTGCTCCCCATCGAGGACATCGACGCCTCCAAGGAGCTGGAGAAGCACTTCAAGCGCCGGAAGATCGACCTCCACACAGGTGCCAAGGTGGAGAAGGTCGAGAACACCGCCAACGGCGTCAAGCTGACCATGACCGTCGGCAGCGAGACCCGCACCATCGAGGCCGAGCTCGTCCTGTCCGCCGTCGGCCGCGCTCCCGTCACCGAGGACATCGGGCTGCAGCTCACCTCCATCAAGCCCGACCGCGGTTTCATCAAGACCGACACCATGATGCGCACCACCGAGCCGAACGTGTACGCGATCGGTGATGTCATCCCCACGCCCATGCTCGCCCACGTGGCCAGCGCCGAGTGCGTCCTCGCCGTCGAGCACATCGCCGGCAAGAACCCCGCTCCCATCAACTACGACCTCACCCCCTCCGCTACCTACTGCTACCCCGAGGTGGCCTCCGTCGGCCTCACCGAGAAGAAGGCCAAGGAGCGCGGCTACGACGTCAAGAGCGCCATCTTCCCGTTCTCCGCCGTCACCAAGGCCTCCATCTCCAACGAGGCCATCGGCATGATCAAGGTCGTCTCCGACAAGAAGTATGACGAGGTCCTCGGTGTCCACCTCGTCGGCCCCCACGCCACCGAGCTGCTCGCCGAGGCCTGTGTCGCCATGCGCCTGGAGATCACCACCGAGGAGCTCGCGCACACCATGCACGCCCACCCCACGCTCTCCGAGATCATGAAGGAGGGCGCCGAGGCCACCCTGGGTCACCCGATCCACATCTGAGCCACGGCTGGTAATCCGGTGGGTTCAGATACCCTCACCCCGTCCCTCTCCCGGAGGGAGAGGGGTGGGGGGGAATCAGGCCGTTCGGGACTCTTCTGTCTCGGACGGCCTTCGCATGTCCGGCGGTGGGTGCACTGGCACTCGGCCCAGCAGCTCCGCCAAGTCGAACGCGTCTAGCAGCGCGTGCCCGTGTAGGTCGTTGTTGAAGTAGACCCAGGCCGTGCGTCCCTTGCGTCTCCAGGTGTCCAGAGCGCACGCCACCGGCCAGAGCGCCTCGCGGCCATAGCGCCCGGCATAGCGCGAGCCCGCTCCGTGGAAGCGCAGGTAGCGGAAGCCCCCCGTGACGCGCGGTGGGGGCACCGGCACCAGGTCGTGCTCGCACACCGCCACGCCCCAACGGTCGAGCACCTCCAGCACCTCCTCGTGGTACCAGGCCGCGTCGCGGAACTCGAAGACGTACTGGACGTCGCGGGGCAGGGCGGAGAGGAAGCGATCCACCCGCTCCGGATCCGGTTTTTTCATCTGTGGCGGGAGCTGCCACAGCACCGGGCCCAGCTTCGGGCCCAGGCGCAGGATGACGTTGAAGTAGCGCTCCAGGCCTTCTCCCACGTCCGTCAGCCGCTTCATGTGTGTCAGGTAGCGGCTGCCCTTGCACGCGAAGCGGAAGCCCGCGGGCGTCTGCTCCCTCCATCCGTCCACCGCGTCCGCCGTGGGCAGCCGGTAGAAGGGGGCGTTCAGCTCCACCGTCGCGAACACCTGGGCGAAGTAGGGGAGCCAGCGGCTGGCTGGCAGCTTGGGAGGGTAGAAGAGTCCCTTCCAGTGCTTGTAGACGTAGCCACTCGTCCCCAGGTGGATGGCCCTCATGCCCCAAGGATGGGCACTCCCGCCCCGCCAGGGAGTCGAGCCCGGGGCCCTGGGTCCGCTCATCCGTCGAGCAAGATTCGCTTACAGCCCCCGGGAAGGGCTCTCGCCCCCCTGCGCGCGCCGCCGCTGCCCTCCGAGGGCTGAGACGTTAGAACGGGAGGAGTATCGTGGTGCGAGGAAGCTGACGCCTCGCGTCAAGGCTTCCCGCTTGACCCTGCTTTCGCCCCAACCGTACAAGGCCCGCGACCCATGGCAACTCCCGATCGTTTCCCCCTGCCGCAGGTATCCGAGTCCACCCGGAAGCCCGAGTGGCTGAAGGTGCGCCTCCCCCACGGGGAGGGGTACGAGCGGGTGAAATCCATCGTCCGCCGCACGAAGCTGGCCACCGTGTGCGAGGAGGCCCGCTGCCCCAACATCGCCGAGTGCTGGGGTGGTGGCACCGCCACCGTCATGCTCATGGGCGAGGTGTGCACCCGTGCGTGCCGCTTCTGCCACGTGAAGGTGGGCGCGCCCCCTCCGTTGGACCCCATGGAGCCCATCCACCTGGCCCAGGCCGTCAAGGAGATGGATCTCGAGTACATCGTGGTCACCTCCGTGAACCGGGATGATCGGCCGGACGGCGGCGCCAGCCACTTCGCCTCGGCCATCCGCGAGCTGCGCCAGCACTCGCCGAAGACGATCGTCGAGGTGCTCATCCCCGACTTCAAGGGCGTGGAGCGCGACCTGACCACCGTGGCCGAGGCCCGCCCGCACGTGGTGGCCCACAACGTGGAGACGGTGGAGCGCCTCACCCCCACCGTGCGCGATCGGCGCGCCACCTACCGCCAGTCCCTCAAGGTGCTCGAGTACCTCAAGCAGCGGCCGGAGCGGCTCTACACCAAGACCTCCATCATGGTCGGTCTGGGTGAGACGGACGCCGAGCTGGATCAGACCTTCAAGGACCTGCGCGCGGTGGGCGTGGACGTGCTCACGCTCGGTCAGTACCTGCAGCCGTCCCAGTACCACCTGCGCGTGGAGCGCTTCGTCACTCCTCAGCAGTTCGAGGACTACAAGAAGCTCGCCGAGTCCTACGGCTTCCTCTACGTCGCCTCCGGGCCGCTGGTTCGCTCCAGCTACCGCGCCGCCGAGTTCTTCATGAAGGGACTCATGGAGCGCGAGCGCCTGGGGCTCGCCAGCAGCGGCACCTGACGCCTTTTTCTACCCCACACCCGATACGGATCCGCGAATGGCGATCTTCGAGTTCAAGCTGCCCGACCTGGGCGAAGGTGTTCAGGAGGGCGAGCTGGTCAAGTGGCACGTCAAGGCCGGCGATTTGGTCAAGGAGGACCAGACGCTCGCCGAGGTGATGACCGACAAGGCCACCGTGACCGTGCCCAGCCCCAAGGCCGGTCGTGTCGTGCAGACGCACGGCAAGGAAGGCGAGATCGCCAAGGTCCATCAGCTCCTCGTCACGATGGAGATCGAGGGCGCCGCTCCGGTCCAGGCCTCGGGTCATGGTGCCCCCGCCGCCCATGGCGCTCCGGCCGCGGCTCCCGCTGCCCAGCCCGCGGCCGTGGCCGCCCAGGCCACGGGTCCCCAGGCCGCCTCCAAGGTGCTGGCCACGCCGCTCACCCGCCGCATGGCGGCCGAGCACGGCCTCAACCTCGCGGAGATCCCCGGCTCCGGTCCCCAGGGCCGCGTGATGAAGGCCGACGTGGTGGCCGCCCTCGAGGGTGGCCGCTCCGCGCGCAACGAGGTGGCCGCTCCGGCCCAGGCCCGTCCGGCCGCCCCCTCGGTGGTGTCGGGCCGTGGCGACGAGCGGATTCCCCTGCGCGGCCTGCGCAAGAAGATCGCCGAGAAGATGGTGCGCTCGAAGTTCACCGCGCCGCACTTCGGCTTCGTCGAGGAGGTGGATTCCACCGAGCTGGTGGCCCTCCGCAAGCGCCTCAACGACACCCTGGCCGCCGCCGGCGAGAAGGCGAAGCTGTCCTTCCTGCCCTTCATCGTGAAGGCCGTCATCGCGGCGATGAAGAAGTTCCCCCAGGTCAACGCCAACATGGACGAGGCCGCCCAGGAGCTCGTCGTCCGGGGCGAGTTCAACATCGGCATCGCCGTGGCCACCCCCGAGGGTCTCACCGTCCCCGTCATCAAGCACGCGGACCGGCTCACCCTGCGCGAGCTCGCCGAGGAGATCGTCCGCCTCAGCAACGCGGCGCGTGAGCGCAAGCTGAAGATGGACGAGCTCACCGGTGGCACCTTCACCATCACCTCGCTCGGCCAGACGGGTGGCATCTTCGCCACGCCCATCATCAACCACCCCGAGGTGGCCATCATGGGCATCCACCGCATGCGCAAGCGCCCCGTGGTGGACAAGAACGATCAGATCGTCGTGCGCGAGATGATGAACGTCTCCATCTCCGCCGATCATCGCGTCATCGACGGCCAGGTCGCCGCAAACTTCGTCTACGAGGTCATCAAGTACCTGGAGCATCCGGACATGCTGTTCCTGGCCATGGCCTGACGGCCGGGCCGCCTGCCGGGGGCGCGTGCCTCGCCGGGAGCGTTCGCGCAACCGCGCTCCCGGCCTCCGAGGAGGTTACGCTGCCCCATGGCCGAGAACGTTCGCGACGTCATCCGCGCCGCCCAGGCCGCGGAGCTCGGGGGGGACAAGCCCCGTGCCATCGAGCTGCTCCGCCGCGCCGCCGCCTTGTATCGGCGCTCGGGCAGCGGGGATCGGGCCGCGCAGTTGCTGCGCTACGCCCTCAAGTTGGATCCCTCCCGCTCCGAGCTGGAAGAGGAGATCCGTCAGTTGGAGGCGGGAGCCCGAGCCGACGCGGTCGTGCCACCGCCTTCCGGTTCCGATCCGGAGGATGAGCCCGAGCCGGACACGTGGGAGATCGAGGAGGACACCTCGAGCTCCCTCACGGAGGCCCTGCGTCAGGCCGAGCTGGCCGTGGACCGCCGGGTCAATCCGGTTGCCGCCGCCGTGGCGGCCGTACGCTCCGCCGTGCTCGGCGCCGAGGTGTCGGGGCCGGTGGTCGAGCCGCCAGAGGCCGTGGCTCCTCCCGTGGCTGCTCCCGCTGACCCTCACCCCAACCCTCTCCCAGAGGGAGAGGGGGCTTTCATCGAGCGGGGACCGACTCGCGCGGATCCTTCCCTCGAGGCCTGGTGCTCCTTCTGCTGCCGGCCTCGTGCGGAGGTGGGTCCGCTCGTCGCGGGTCCCGCCGGAGCGTTCATCTGCTCGGCCTGCATCGGTGAGTCGAATGTGCTGCTCGGCGGCGTGGCCCCGGTGCCACCGTCGGCCGCGCGGGGCAGGGTGAGGGGGGCCTCCCGGCCTGTCTCGTTCGAACTGGTGGGGCAGGAGGCGGCCCGTGAAGGTCTCGAGCGCGGCCTGGCGGCGGGGGTGCGCCGCGTGCTGCTGCTCGGGCCCGAGGGCTCCGGGAAGAGCACCTGGATGCGGGCTCTCGCGGAGCAGGGCAGGGGCGTGCTCGTGACTCCCGACTCCCTGGACCGGGCGCCCTTGGACGCCATGCTCCTCGTGGAGGACGTGGACCGGCTCCCGGCCGCCGAGCAGGCCTCGTTGGGCGCCTTCCTGGCCCGCCACTCCGAGCGGACCGTGCTGATGACCGCCCGGGGCGATCCGGCGGCTCCGGGGCTCGTGCTGCTCTCGGACTCCGGGCGTCTGCCCGTGCCCACCACCGCCACGCTCTCCGCGGCCGTTCAGGGCGCGCTGCCCCTCGTCCTGTTGGAACAGGTGCAGAGCCTCATTCCGCTCGAAACGCCGACCGTCGAGGATCTGATCGAGATCGCCCGGCGCCAGCTCGCCTCGCGCGAGGATCGCCAACTCTCCGACGAGGCGTTCACCGCCCTCGCTACCGAGGCCTCCCGCTCACCCCGCTCCGGGCATGAGTTGCGAGCGCTCCTGGCCCGGGTGCCTCCCGGTACCTGGCGCCTGGAGGTGAAGAAGGGGACGAGGAAGGGGAAGGCGAGTCCGGCCCGTCGTGGCCGGCGGAAGGGAAAGTCGTGAACACGCTGACGGTGTACCGGTTCGGCCGGGTCGAATACGAGGACGGCCTCCAGCTGATGAAGCTCTTCGGCGAGGCCCGGCGCCAGGGGCTGTGCGGGGACTCCCTGCTCCTGCTCGAGCACCCGCCCATCCTCACCCTGGGCCGTGGTGCGAAGCGCTCCAACATCGTCGCCAGCGACGCGCGTCTCTCCTCCGAGGGCGTGGAGATCTTCGAGACCGATCGCGGCGGGGACGTCACGTACCACGGGCCCGGGCAGCTCGTCGGCTACCCCATCTTCCTCCTGCCCGAGCAGCGCCACGACGTGCGCCGCTACGTGCGCGACGTCGAGCAGTGCATCATCCGCACCCTCGCCGAGTACGGCCTCTCCTCCGGCACCATTCCCAAGTGGCCCGGTGTGTGGCTGGGCCAGGAGGACTCACCGGACGTCCGGAAGATCTGCGCCATTGGCGTCCACCTCTCCCGCTGGCTCACCAGTCACGGCTTCGCGCTCAACGTCAACACGCACCTGCCGCACTTCGAGCTCATCGTCCCGTGCGGCATCCGCGAGGCCGGGGTCACCTCGATGCGCAAGGAGCTCGGCCGCCCCGTGCCCCTGGCCGAGGTCGAGGACAAGGTGGCCCGGCATTTCGCCGACGTCTTCGAGCTCCAGCTCGCCGAGCCCAAGCCCCTCACGCGCACCGTGTGCGTCACGTTGATGCGCGGCAGGGGGCCGGAGGCGCGCGTGCTGCTGCTCCGCCGCCGCCCCGAGCGCGGTGGCTTCTGGCAGATCGTCACCGGCCGCCTGGAGCCGGGAGAGCAGCCCCGGGAGGCCGCCGCCCGCGAGCTGTTCGAGGAGACGGGGCTGCGCACCGACGTGGTCGACCTGGAGTACCGCCACGCCTTCGCCGTCGGCAGCGTGGTGCCTCCGAGGCTCGTGGAGGAGAACGGGTTCGCGGCCCGGTGCTCCGACGACTTCCAGGTCCACCTCGGCGACGAGCACGATGCGCACGAGTGGGTGGACGTACCGACCGCCCTCGCCCGGCTGCCGTTCCGCGGGCTGCGCGAGGGCGTCCAGCGCGCCCGCCGGGTGCTCGGGGGTTGAGCACCCGGTAGGCGGGGCTGGGGCCTACGGCTCCAGGATCTCCGACTCCACGGCGGCGATCACATCGGGACGGTGCTTGCGCACCTCCTCGACGAACCTGTCCATCGCATCGTCGTCGCGCGTGGTCTCGTGGTGGAAGAGCACCAGCTGCTTCGCCCTCGCCGCGTTGGCTGTCTCCACCGCCGACTCCCACGTCGAGTGGCCCCAGCCGAGCTTCGCGGCGCCCTTGAGGCCCCGGTACTCATCCTCCGTGTACATCGCGTCGATGATGAGCATGTCCGCGTCGCGCGCGAACTCCACCAGCTCCGGGTCCTTCGCGCTCCCGTGCTCCACGTCCGTCGCGTACACCACGGATCTGCCGTCGCACTCCACCCGGTAGCCCAGGCTGCCTCCCGGGTGGTTCATGTCCAGCGTGCGGATCCTCGCGGGGCCCACCTCCAGCACCTGCTTGGACTCCACGTCCCGGTACGTCAGCTGGGCCTTGAAGACCTGCTCCGCCGTCACCGGGAAGTAGGGGTGCACCATCTGCCCGGCCAGCACCTCCTTCACCGACTGCCCCTTCCGGGGCGCCCCGTACACCGTGAAGCTATGGATCGGGTTGAAGATGGGGGTGAAGAACGGCAGCCCCTGCAGGTGATCGTAGTGGTAGTGCGACAGGAAGATGGTCCCGCGCACCGGTCCACCCAATGCGCACAGCTCCTCTCCCAGCACGCGTACGCCCGTTCCGAGGTCGAAGATGAGCAGCTCTTCCCCGCATCGCATCTCGACACAAGGCGTATTGCCCCCATAGCGCTGCGTCTTCGGTCCCGGTGCAGGGATCGAACCGCGCACTCCCCAGAATCGGACATGGAAGGGCACCCGCGCCTGCGCGTGCTTCTCCCCTTGTTCGTCCTCAGCCAACCTTCGCTTCCGTGTCGTCGTCCTCGGCGAAGAGCTCAATCAGGTGCCCCGTCCGCTCACGCTTCGTCTTCAGGTAGTCGACGTTATGCGGATTGTGCTCCGTACGCGAGGGAATGCGTCGACGAACTGGAATCCCCTCTTCCACCAGGCCTGCAATTTTCAGGGGGTTGTTGGTGATGAGGTCCACCGAGCGCACCCCGAGCAGGCGCAGCATCTCGGCGGCGATGTCGTAGCTGCGCAGGTCGTCCGGGAAGCCCAGCTTGCGGTTGGCCTCGTAGGTGTCCAGGCCCTGGGCCTGCAGCGCGTAGGCCTTGATCTTGTTGCCCAGGCCGATGCCCCGGCCCTCCTGCCGCAGGTAGAGCACCACGCCGCACCCGTGCTGGGTGACGAAGTCCAGCGCCCGGTCCAGCTGCTCCCGGCAGTCGCACTTCAGGCTGCCGAACACCTCGCTGGTCAAACACTCGGAGTGAACCCGGACGGGCACGCCCTCCATCCCCTGCACCTCACCCACCACCAGCGCCACGTGCTCCCGTCCGTTGCGCTTCTCGCGGAAGACGACCGTCCGCAGCACGCCCCGTCCAGTGGGGACATCCGCTTCCGAAAATCTCTCCAGGAGAGAAGTGCTCTTGCGGGTAGGGAGGACCTGGGGTGTACGTGAATCGGACATGATGATCCCTTCTCTCGCACAACATCTGAAGGCACAAGTTGGATGCGAACCGTCGTGGTTCGTTCTTCATGCCCCCCAGGAAAGAGGGAGCAATTCCACGCTGTCACCATTAGCCAGCCTACTTGAATTGCGTGGGAAGTGGAGCAGGTGAGTGGCCGAGGCCGCGGAGCGCAGCACACCCGACGTCTGGGTGGACAGGGGCCGGGCCCACAGCTCACCGTCCTGCCAGGCAGCCGTCACGCGCACGTAGTGGGCCAGCCCCACTGGCTTCTTGAGCTCGCCCGCGAGTCGGCCGCCCACCCGAGGTGGCTCCACCTCCGAGTGCCCCAGCATGCGCCGCAGGGCGGGGCGGACGAAGAGCTCGAAGGTGACGAGCGAGGAGGTGGGGTTGCCCGGCAGTCCGACGTAGGCGGTGTTCCCCTTGCGGCCCACGGCGAGCGGCTTGCCGGGCTTGATGGCCACGCGCCAGAAGTCCCGCTCCACGCCCAGCTTCTCCAGGGCCTCGCGCACGAAGTCGTGCTCGCCCACGGACATGCCCGCGCTCGTCAGCACCAGATCGTAGCCCTCGGCCGCCGCCAGGTGCTGGTACACGTCCTCCAGCGTGTCCCGGGCGATGCCGAGCACCGAGGGCACCCCGCCAGCCCGGAGGACGGCCAGGGAGAGCGCCGGGGCATTGGCGTCCACGATGCGGCCCTCGGCGGGCGCGTCCGCCCGGCACAGCTCGTCGCCGGTGGAGAGGATGGCCACCCGCGGGCGGCGCGGCACGGGCACCGTCAGCATTCCCTGGCCCACCAGCAGCCCCAGCTCCGGAATCCCCAGGGGCGTGCCCCGCGCCAGCAGCACCTCGCCCTCGCGCGCGTCCTCACCCCGGGGCCGCACGAAGTTTCCCGGCCCCACCGCCTCGAGGATCTCCACCGTCTCGCCCCCGGGAGCCAGCCGGGTGCGCTCGCGCATCACCACCGCGTCCGCGCCCGCCGGCAGGGGGGCCCCCGTCATGATCCGCGCGCAGCTCCCCGGCCGGACCTCTTCCCGGGGCGTCTGGCCCGCGTAGATCGTCTCCCGGACCTGGAGGCGGATGGGCGGGGGCGCCGTCAGATCGGCGCTGCGCACCGCGAAGCCATCCATGGCCGAGTTGTCCCAGGGGGGCAGGGTGCGCTGCGCGCGGACGTCCACCGCGAGGGCCCGCCCGAGGGCCTCTTCCATCCGCACCCACTCGTGGGGCAGCGGGGACACCAGGGCGAGCGTGCGAGCACGTGCTTCCTCCACGGGCAGCAGCGCGTCATCTTCCTTCATGGGTCGGGCTCCGTTGGGGTGATCTCCCAGGGATGTTCGGCTTTACCAGGGGAGGGCGAAACAGGTGTGTAGCGACAGGCTGTTTTTGGGATCAAAGTCCCTAGGAAATTCAAGACTTTGTTTGACACTCCTGCTGATCATCGTTACAAGTTCCGGTGATCGCGAGGCCTGCGTCCGGTTGGGTGCTGGCGCGCCAACCCGTTGAGAAGACACGGGAAATCCAAGGAGACAGCGTCGATGGCCAAGCCCAGGTCCGGGGCCAAGAAGGCGACTCCCGCTGAGAAGAAGGTCAAGTCGACGAAACCGGGTGTCCTCAAGACCGCGTCCAAGAGCGTGGCGAAGGCCGCCGCGAAACTGGTGACGAAGGCGGCGGAGGGCGCGAAGGTGGCGAAGAAGGGCGCGACGGTGAAGAAGGAAGCGCCCGCTGCGGCCAAGAAGGAAGCGCCCGCCGCGAAGAAGGTCGCCGCGAAGGCCGCGACCAAGGTGAAGGAGGTCGCCGAGGCGGCCTCGAAGGTCGCCACGAAGGTGGCGGGCAAGGTGAAGGAGGCCACCCGGGGCAAGGAGTCCGCCAGGGCGGAGGCCCCCGTGGTGCCCGCGGCCGAGAAGCCGCGTCCCCGCGCCACCAAGCTGCCTCCCCCGGGCGAGCCGCTCAACAAGCGCGACATGGAGCAGTTGCTCACCGCCGGCCAGGGCCGGGGTGTGGTGGGCGAGGGCAGCCTCAAGGGCCGCCTGTCCATGGTCGACGGTCTGCCCGCCCTCATGGTGGTGGGCCGCGACAAGCGCGAGCTGACCTTCATCCTCCAGGGGCCGGATCAGGAGGTGCTGCCGGCCTATATGGACCACAAGGTGTCCGTCAGCGGTCTCATCAAGAAGACCACCAACTACGGCGGCACGGTGGACGTGCGGAAGTTCTCCGCGAAGAAGCCCGAGGTCGAGGAGCCCGTGGTGGCGCCGGTGGAGGTGGAGACCCGGCTGCGCTACCTGTCTCCCGGCGAGGTGTCCCAGGTGGTGTCGGCCGGCATGGGCGCGGGGATGAAGGGCTTCGCCTCGCTGCGCGGCAACCTGGAGATGACCGGCGAGGAGTTCGTGCTGGTGGTCTCCAACGGCGGCACCCGGCAGCAGGTGTCCTACATCCTCGAGGGCAAGGGCGCCAAGGGGCTGCGCAAGCACCTGGGCCAGACGCTCGCCGTCACCGGCGTGGTGGACAAGTCCTCGGGCTGGGGTGGTCGCATCGAGGTGGAGAACGTGGAGCCGCGTCCCTCCGAGGCCCGGCCCATCTCCCGCGAGGGCATGGAGATCGTCCAGGTGGAGGGCGAGCAGCCCGCCAACATCGATGCGAAGCTCAACCACGCCATCACCGTGCGTCTGCAGGAGCAGCCGGGTTTCACGTGGGCCATCGAGCCCACGGCGGCCAAGCGCGTGGGCCTGCGGGAGGCCAACTTCGAGCCGGGCACCGACGGCTCGGCCACCCGCGAGTTCTTCTTCACCCCGCGCAACCCCGGAACGTCCGAGGTCGAGTTCTTCCTCGCCAAGGCGTTCAACCCCGGTCAGGTGGAGCGCTCGTTCAAGCTCACCGTGAACGTCAAGCCCTGAGAGACCCTCTACGCTCCAAGGCACTCCGCATCGAAGTCTTTCGCCCGGGGGTCCCCAGTGGGACCTGCCGGGCTTACTTTTTTCAGGGCCCGTTGGCTCCCTGCTCTGGGACCTCTCGTGACCGACATTCTTCAAGACGTGAAGCGACACCTGTCCGACTCCAAGCACCCCCTCGGGGTCAAGGAGCTCCTGCGACTCACCGGACTGCACCCCGGGCAGCAGACCCAGCTCAAGCGCGCCCTGCGGGATCTGGTGCGCAACGGCGAGCTGCTCAAGGAGGGTAAGCGGTTCCGCCTGCGGGGCGAGCGGCCGGCCTCCAATGGGACCGATGGGAACGGGGGGGCACGGCCTCCCTTCGTCCGGCGCGAGCCCGAGGCCCGTGGGGAGCCGCGAGGGCACGAGCGTGAGGGCCGCCCTCCAGGAGCCTGGCGCCAGGGGACTCGAGACGAGCGCCGGCCCGGGGGTCCGCCGCGCGAGGAGGCCCGGCCTGGAGTCGATGAGCGCTTCGCTCCCCGGGGCCGTTTCTCGCGGGAGGGCCGTCCCGAGCCACGGGGCCGCTTCGTGCGCGAGGGCCGCAGGGATCAGCCCCAGGCGCGCTTCGAGGATCGGGGCGCACCTGGGCCGCGCGGCCGTTTCGAGGAGCGGGGGACCGCCGAGCCCCGGAGCCGTTTCGCCCGGCAGGAGAGGCCCGGCGGTGGCCGTTTCGACGCCCGGCGGGACAAGCCGGGAGGGGGCCGCGCCGGGCAGGCGGGCCGTTTCGAGGGCCGGTCCGACAACCGCGGCCGCTTCGAGCAGGATCGCCGCTCCGGACGCGGAGGAGGCTTCGCGCGTGAGGAGCGCTTCGAGCCGCGAGGCCGGGGTGGCCGGCGCGAGCGTGGGGCGGAGGCGGGACAGGAGACCTTCACGGTGGAGGGCATCCTCCACGTGCACCGCGATGGCTACGGCTTCGTCCACCCCAGCTCGGGCGAGGGAGACAACATCTTCCTTCCGCCCCAGGAGGCCGCGCGGGCGCTCGACAATGATCGGGTGATCGTGGAGTCCTGGGGGCGCCCCGGGCGCATGGAGGGCCGCCTCGTCCGCGTGCTCGACCGGACGCGGCAGCTCGCCATCGGCACCTATGTGGAGCGCGGCCGGCGCGACGCCCTGGTGATTCCCTACGACAAGAACCTCCAGACGCAGGGGCCCATCCGCGTCCCGCCCACCCAGATGGCGCGTGACGGAGACGTGGTGAGGGTGCGCCTGGGCATCGGCGCGGAGCTGTTGGAGCCCGGCGAGGGCCTCTATGGCGAGGTCGCGGGCTCCGTCGGCAAGCCCGGCGATCCGAGCGCCGAGGTGCTCTCCATCGCCTACTCGCAGGGCTTCTCCGACGAGTTCCCCCCCGAGGTCATGGACGAGGCGGATCGCATCCGCCCGGTGGTCTCCGAGGAGGAGGCCCGCGGAGAGAGTCGCCGCGACCTGCGGCAGATGGCGCTCGTCACCATCGATGGCGAGGACGCGCGTGACTTCGACGACGCCGTCTACACCGAGGAACACCCGCAGGGGTGGCGGCTCGTGGTGGCCATCGCCGACGTGACGCACTACGTGCGCGAGGGGACCTCGCTCGACGCCGAGGCCCTGCGCCGCGCCACCTCCGTCTACCTGCCGGACCGTGTGCTGCCCATGCTCCCGGAGCGGCTCAGCAACGGCATCTGCTCGCTGCGCCCCGACGAGGACCGGCTGTGCATGGTGGCGGACATGGTGCTCGACACGCGCGGCAAGCTCGTCTCGAGCGAGCTCTACCCGGGCGTCATGCGCAGCCACGCCCGCTGCACCTACAACGAGGTGCAGGACGTGCTCGACGGCAAGGACGTCCCGCACCGCAACGCCTTCAAGCCCCACTTCGAGCGGCTCATGGCCCTGGCCCGCGTGCTGATGCAGATGCGCAAGGAGCGCGGCGCCATCGACTTCAACCTGCCCGAGCACAAGGTGGTGATGGGCGAGGACGGTCTGCCCGCCCGCATGGAGCGCCGCGAGCGCAAGGACAGCCACCGGCTCATCGAGGAGTGCATGCTCGCCGCCAACGAGGCGGTGGCGAAGTTCTTCGCCGATCAGGGCCTGCCCAGCGTGTACCGCTACCACGGTGAGCCCGACGAGGAGAAGCTGGCCGTCTTCGCCCAGCTGGCCCAGGCCTACGGCTTCCGCATGGTGGCCGAGGACATCACCCCGAAGGCGCTCAATGCCTTCATGGCCCAGCTCCAGGGCCACCCCGAGGAGCGCGCCCTCAACCAGCTCCTGTTGCGCTCCATGATGCAGGCCGTCTACACGGCCTCGGATGTCGGCCACTACGGACTGGCCGCCGAGTTCTACCTCCACTTCACCTCGCCCATCCGCCGCTACCCGGACCTGCTCGTCCACCGGCTGCTCAAGGCGCACTGGGAGCGCGAGGGGCAGGAGCGGTCTCCCGCCCAGCTGGAGCGCGAGGAGCAGCGGCTGGAGGACATGGCCTCCCAGAGCTCCGAGCGCGAGCGCGCCGCCATGCAGGTGGAGCGCGAGGTGGTCTCCTTCTACGCGGCCCTGATGATGAAGGACCGCCTGGGCGAGGAGTTCGCCGCCACCGTCGCGGGCCTCGTCGAGTTCGGCTTCTTCGTGGAGCTCGACGAGGTGCACGTCGAGGGGCTCGTCCGCGCCGACTCGCTCGGGTTCGGGACGCGCTTCGACAAGACGCTGCACACCTTCACGCTGCCGGGTGGCTTCCGCGTGCGGGTGGGACAGAAGACCCGGGTGCGCCTGGTCAACGTGAACCTGTCCCTGCGGCGGATCGAGTTCGAGGCCCTGGAGATCGCTGGCAGGACCGTGCGGTCCATCCAGGACGTGGAGAGGGTGGAGCAGGAGGCCCAGAAGCAGCAGGCCCGTGAGGAGCGGAAGAAGGCCTCCCGTGCCTCGCGCGAGCGGGCCCGCGAGGAGCGGTGGGGTCGGCCCCAGCGCGGGGTCGACGCCGGCGAGCTCTCGATGGCCGAAGCGGAGGCAGTGCGGAATCGGGCCGCCGAGACGGCTGCCGTGGAAGAGGCTCCGGCGGAGCGGGCGGAGACCGCGGAAGTGGCTCCTCCCACCGTGGAGCGGCAGACCGAGTCCGTGGAGATCGTGGAGCGGCTCACCCCGACGGCTCCCGCGGGCTTCGATCGCATCCGCGCCCTGGCGGCGCTGGACGCGCGTGAAGGGGGCGAGGAGAGCGAGGCGCCTCGGGCCGTGCCTCCCAAGCGGCGCAAGAAGGCCGCAGCGGCCGAGCAGAAGCCGACGCGTGCGAAGCGTGCCGCCGGGGCTCGCAAGGCGGCTCCGGTCCGGAAGGCGGCCGTGAAGAAGGCGGCCGCGAAGAAGGCTCCGGCCGCGAAGAAGGCTCCGGCTGCCGCGAAGAAGGCTCCGGTCGCGAAGAAGGCCACCACGAAGAAGGCGGCCGTGAAGAAGGCCGTCGCGAAGAAGTCCGCGTCGAAGGCTCGCTCACCGGGTGGGGCCAAGGCGAAGGGGAGCGCGAAGAAGACCGCTTCCGCGCGCAAGGCGAAGAAGCGGTCGGGTAGGTAGGACCGTGTTGGTGAGGACGGTCCGCTGACAGGTTGCCGCGGACCGTCCCGGGAGTGCTCAAGGATGGGTGTGGGTCACGCTGTAGAACGTGGCCTGCACGTAATCCGCCGCCGTGCCGGTGTTGTTTTGATTGTAGACCCCGGCCTTGAAATACATACCCAGGTTGTTGTACCCGGACTCCAGGGTGAAGGTCGCCGTGACGGTCGCACGGCCCGCTGGCGTGACCTTGACTGTCATGGATTGCCCAACGACCTTGATCTCGTAGCTCCAGGTCTCACCGAGCAGAACTCCGTTCGCGGGGTTCAAGTTGCTCGGGTCTCCAATGATTGGGTAGTAGGTGGTGCTGTTGGAGGGTGTGTCGTGGGCGAAGTAGATGGCGCCTCGCGAGTCGGAGGGGCGCTTGTGGAAGTACAGCCGGATGGGCTCGCTGTCCGGGCCATGGATCTGGCCCACGATCACCCGGCCGACCTTCCCGCTGTCCCCAGTGGTGGAGACACGATCCACCGTAAGGGTGGCCCTGAGCGTTCCATCCACGCCGCCCGCGGCGGCCTTGGCGGACGAGGAGGACGTCGACATCACCCAATTGTTGGCGGGAGCGCTCGCGCTTCCACTCGGAGCGAGCATCTCGCGCAGCTCCGTCCGGGAGTAGCTGGAGTTGGTGGTCGTCTCGGCGAGGTTCGGACAGCGGAAGACCATGCCGCCCGTCACCGGGTCCGTGTAGAACGTGTCCTCGAGCTCGTAACCGTTGCTCAGCGTGGAAGCGCTGACCTCGCTGGCGTCCGGGAGCGTGATCTTCCAGTGCGAGAGATCGAAGTTGCCGCTCGGTGGCGCTGAAGGATCGAGGCCACCCGCCCCAATCGTATACGTGCCACTCCGGACCGGGCTGGGGGTGAGCCCGCTCTGGTACGCGATCGCCTTCAACGTGGTCGTCGTGCCGAGAGAGAGCGGGCCGCTGTAGAGCGTGCCGGTGGTGGAGGTAGGGGTGCTGCCATCGGTGGTGTACCGGATCGAGGCTCCAGCGGTGGCGGAGCTGATGGAGACGGTCTGCGCGCTGGTATAGGTGCCGGGAGCGGGGTTGAACGTGGGCGTCGCCACCTGGTCGACCGTGCCTGCCGATGCTCCCCAGAGCTCGACTTCGGCGATGCTGTTCCAGCCGTTGCCGGAGCTGTTGCCGTGCCCCACGATCCGGACATAGCGGGCGTTGGTATCGGCGACATCGTAGGTCTCGAAGTCGGTGGTCGTTCCGCTGCTCACGCCGCGGTTGATCAGCGTCGTCCACGGGCCACTGGTGGAGGTACCGGCGAGCACGTCGAAGGTCGTCGTGCGGGTATTGCCCTGGTACCAGGCGATCTTGACGAGCTGCACACCCTGCGTGGTGCCGAGATCGAAGGTGATGTACGCCCCATCGCCCTGACCCGCCCAGCGGGTGGTCTGATCGTCGTCGACCGCATTCGCGGGGATGGCATTGTTCGCCACGTCATAGGTGCTGGCCGTCACCGCCGAGCCCGGAACGGGCAGCTGTCCGCCCGTGCCTGCCGATGCTCCCCAGAGCTCGACTTCGGTGATGCTGTTCCAGCCGTTGCCGGAGCTGTTGCCGTGTCCCACGATCCGGACGTAGCGGGCGTTGGTATCGGCGACATCGTAGGTCTCGGGGTTGGTGGTTGCTCCGCTGCTCACGCCGCGGTTGATCAGCGTCGTCCATGGGCCGCTCGTGGAGGCACCGGCGAGCACGTCGAAGGTCGTGGTGCGGGTATCACCCTGATGCCAGGCGATCTTGATGAGCTGCACGCTCTGTGTGGTGCCGAGATCGAAGGTGATGTAGGCCCCATCGCCCTGGCCCGCCCAGCGGGTGGTCAGGCTGCCGTCGACCGCATTCGCGGGGACGGCGTTGTTCGCCACGTCATAGGTGCTGGCGGTCACCGCCGAGCCTGGAACGGCGAATTTCGTGGCCGACTGGGCGGAGGCTTCGGCTGCCACGAGGAGCGAGAGAACGAGGGAAGGGAGAAGGCGTTTGAGGTCCATGTCCAACCAGACGGGGGAGGGGCAGTTGCCCTCATACCCGTAGCATGACACGCACCTCACGGAAAACACCCCTTCATGGGAATACTGGCAAGACAGGAGAGTGAAGGACAGTCCGTTCCCCGCGATGGCTCACGGTGGCGCGAGTCTCAGAACGGAGCACGGCACTCGAAGTCGAGGCGCTCGCCCGTGCGCGGATGGATGAACGTCACGGCCTCGGCGTGAAGCATCAGGCGCGTGCCGTCACCACCGTAAAGGTGGTCGCCGACAATCGGGACACCGAGGCCGAGCGGGTGTGCGGCGTGGACCCGGAGCTGGTGCGTGCGATGGGTGCGTGGGACGAGCGACACCCGCGTCCAGGCGTCGGTCCGCTGGGTGACGCGCCACTCGGTGATGGCGCGCTTGCCGTGGATGGGATCCACGATGTGGCGAGGCCGATCCTCGGGGTCGATCCGAAGCGGCAGCTCGATGACCCCCTGGGTTCCAGGGACGTGGCCGTCGAGCCGGGCGACGTAGCGCTCGTGGGCCTCGCGCCGCGCGAACTGCCGCTGGAGCGCCGCATGGGTCTCCGGATCCCTGGCCGCGAGCTGGAGCCCGGAGGTCTCTGACTCGAGAGGGTGCACGAGGAGCGGTCCGGATGCTTCCGGGGCTCGTTTCCGGAGGCGGACGAGCACCGAGTCACGTCCCGGGGAGTGGCGGCCGGGCGCCGACAGGAGGCCATGAGGCTTGTCGATGACGAGCACCCACTCGTCCTCGTACACGACCCGCGGGTCCTCCACCGCACCCGCTGCCTCGACGAGGAGCGGCGACGCATCGACGGGCAGCCCCTCGAGCATGTACGGCAGGACCCGGCCACACTTGCTGCGACATGCCGGGTAATACTCGCCCGCGTGTCGCTCTCCCGTGACGGGGGGCGCGCCCCACCAGAACTCGGCGAGAGCCAGAGGTCTCAGGTGGTGGCGGTAGGCGTGAGCGAGGAGCTTCGGCGCGGCGCAGTCACCCGCTCCGCCCGGTGGAGGCGCGGGCGCGAACAGTGCGCCCAGGGGCCGCTCCTCGCCCCGCGCATTGGGGATGACGTAGGTATAGGAGAGCTGCTGCCAGAGCTGCCTCGAACGCTCGGCACGCAGGTGCTCGATTTCGGCGAGGCTCGCACGCGGTGCGACGGGTTCGGCACCCTCGCGTAGCGCGGCATGGCGCTCGTCGAGCGCGGACAGCTCGGCCTGGCCAGCGAGCCAGAATGTGTCACGCGCGACCTGATCGAAGAGTGGAGGCGCGAAACCATCGACCTGCCAATGGCCAGCGAGCATGCCCGAGAACGCGCGGAGGTAGCCGACGCGGCCATCCGGCGCCGCGACGACCAGCACACCGAACATCTTGCCGCCCCCCGGCTCCTCGAGAGCGCCGAGCCCGAGCTCGCATGCGAGGTCACCGTGGCGCAGGTTCAACCGCAACTCCTCGGCGGCTCGGCACGCCAGGGGATGAGGAGGGCCGTGCGCGAACGGGCTCGAGAGCCGCACCGGCAGCTCGGCTGGAGCGGGTTGGGGATCGAAATACGTCACGACATCTCGCAAGGAGGCCTCTCCCGCTTCGGACTTCAGGCTGGACCGGTGACGACGGGTGTGTCGGCCAACCCGCCCCATTCCGTCCAGGAGCCGTCGTAGACCGCCGTGCGCGTTCGGCCGAGGCGAGCGAGGGCCAGGGCCAGGATCGACGCGGTGATCCCCGAGCCGCAGGTCGTCACGATGGGCCGATCGAGGTCCACGCCCGCCGCCTCGAACACCTGCGCGAGCTTGTCGGCCGGCAACATCGTGCCGTCGGGCGCGATGACACGGGAGGAGGGGACGCTGCGCGCGCCCGGCATGTGGCCACCCCTCAGGCCGGCGCGCGGCTCGGGGGCCTCGCCGGTGAACCGGTTGGCGGGGCGGGCGTCGACCAGTTGTTCGCGGCCGCTCGTGAGCGCGCCCAGGACCTGCTCCTTGTCGCGCACCAGCTCGGCGGTGAAACGCGGCGTGAAGGTACGCTCCCTCGGAACAGGCACGCCCTTCTCGATGGGACGCCCCTCGGCGATCCACCTGGGCAGGCCGCCGTCCAACACCACGACGTTCTCGTGCCCCATGACCCGGAAGGTCCACCACACCCGCGCGGCCGAATGCACCCCCTTGGCGTCGTAGACGACGATCCGCGAGCCATCGCCGAGCCCCAGCGCCTGGACGCAGGCGGCGAACCTGGCGGGGGAGGGCAGCATGTGCGGCAGAGGGCTGTCCGTATCCGCGATCTCGTCGATGTCGAAGAACACCGCGCCGGGAATATGGGCCAGGGCGTATTCGCGTCTGGGGTCGCGCTGGTCGGCGGGCATGAACCAGGTGCCGTCGACGACCTTCACGTCAGCATCCCCGAGATGCTCTTGCAGCCAGGCAGTGGTGACGAGCGGGTCTTGTGTCATGTGAGACCTTTCCAGGGTCGGCGAGGCTCCAGAAGAGTAGCCCAACCGCGAGGCGCTCCGATGCTTCTCGTCAGGCACACCGCGATGAGCCGTTGTCAGCCCCCCTTTGTACTGTGCCGCATGTCCCCGGAGGTCGGGCTCGGACGGCACACAACCAGGTCAAGGGATTCCATGCTCAAGAGGATTCGTCTGTCATTGTTGGTGGCGGGAGTCGCCACTGTCGCGGGTGGCTGCGGTGGCGCGGAGGCGCCGTTCCCTCCGGCTGCCGGGGGGATCCGGTCCTCCGAGGCGAAGGCGCTCGCCACGGACGCGACGCATTGGACCCAGGGTGACTCCTCGCTGACCATGCGCATGCGACACTCGGCGGTGCTGCTCGAATCGGGGGATGTGCTGGTGGCGGGCGGCTCGGACTATTACAAATTCCACCAGAGCGCGGAGCTGTACAACCCCTACACGGATACGTGGACTCGCACGGGCTCGATGAACGCACCGCGCGAGCTATTCACCGCGATCCGGCTTGGCTCTGGCCAGGTGCTGGTGTCGGGTGGTTACGGTTCGGTCGAGCCGGTCCCCTCCAGCATCTCCGAGCTGTATGACCCTGCCACGGGCACGTGGAGCCTCACGGGCCCCATGGTGGTGCCTCGCGTCTCCCACTCGTCCACGCTGCTCGATTCGGGCCAGGTGCTGGTGGCGGGGGGTGAAACGCCCTTCGGAAGTCAGCCCGTTGGCGCGGAGCTGTACGACCCGGCCACGGGCAGGTGGAGCCTCACGGGCCCCATGTCCTCCTACCGCAGCGCGCACTCCGCGACACGGCTCTATTCGGGCGAGGTGCTGGTGACGGGCGGGCAGCCGTACACCCGGAAGGTAGACCTGTACAACCCGTCCACGAACACGTGGCGGCAGGTGCAACCCCTGCCGGTGATCCGTGCCAACCACACCGCCACGCGGCTCTACTCCGGATATGTACTGGTGGCGGGCGGCTCGGACGCGAACTGGAAGGCCTTGCGCTCGGTGGACGTGTACGACCCGTACAACGATCGATGGTTCTCCGCTCCACCGATGAATCGGCCGCGCCGGGAGCACACCGCGACGCTGCTGTACTCGGGACAGGTGCTGGTGACGGGGGGCAGGGCCGATTCACCCCATGACTACGAGCCCTCCTCCGAGTTGTATGATCCGGCGACGAACACCTGGACGCTGGTGGACGACATGCTTCTTCCCAGGTTCCTCCACACCGCCACACTGCTGGAGACGGGGGAGGTGCTGGTGACGGGCGGTGAGGGTCACGCGGGCCTCCTCTGGAACACCGAGAGGTATACGCCATGAAAGTGACCGGCTCCCTTGTTGCCCTGGTGTCGGTGTGCACGGGCCTCCTGTACACCGCCGCCACCGCTCAATCGGCTTCCGACAACCCCGTGTCGGGCAGTCGCTTCGACCACCCGGCCGATTGCTCTCAGAGCTCGGCGTGGGAATCCGCGGTACGCAAGGCCACGGAAGCGCTGATGAGCCGGGAGGGCTTGACCGTGACCTGTCTGCCCACGGCGGGTGAATCCCTCCGGTACGACTCTCCCGATGATCGCCGGGCCCTGGTCGTCAAGGCGGGACCTCATTCCTATCGGTATGAGGTCCGCCATCAAGGCTCGGACAAACAGCGAGAGTCCTTCACCATCGGAGCGAAAGTCTTTCGCGTGGTGACACACGAGGACCCATTCGGGGGGTGGCTCGAGGAAGGACACGAGGCGTTCGAGCTCAAACGGGGCCAGGAGCGCTATCTCGTCCTCGCCAATGGGTTGGGCTCGGTCTCCGGCTCCGCCTCGAGACTTCGCTTCTTCTATATCTTCCCGGTCGATGCGAAGGGCCGGATCACTCGCGGTCCGATCAAGACGTGGGCAACGGATTTCACCCATTCGCTCTTCGGCGCCCTGGGCGAGCGTGAAGACGTGGGATTCCTGGCGCTGAGGCGCGATTCCGGTCCGGAGAACTACCACTTCAAGGCGGAAGTCTTCAAACTCACGCCGAAAGGTCTTCAGACGACGGGAACGAAGAAGGAGTTCGATCTTCCGCCTGCGGAATGAGCGCGGTGTGCTCCGAGGCGAGCCCAGGCTAAGCCGTTCGGCCCATCTTCTCGGCAATCACCTCGCGCATGCTCGTCGGCGCACGCCCGAGCAACTTCTGCAGCGTGGGATCGACGGCCGCGAACTCGCCGTTGTGGCTCGCGCGGTAGAGGCCGAGCGATATGGCGACCGCGGGCGCGGGCATGCCGGACGCCACGAGCTTCGCGCGCATCTCGTCCTCCGACACGGTGCTTCGACGGATCGGACGTCCGAGGACGCTCGACGCGATGTCGCACAGCTCTCCGAAGTCGAGCGCCCGCGCTGCCGTGAGCGGCGGCATGGGCCCGTCGTACCGGCCCTCGTTCGTCAGAACCACCGCTGCCGCCTCCGCGAGGTCGGCGTGCGTGGTCCAGGAGACCTTTCCGTCCGCGGGCGCCTCGAAGACTCCCGTCCGCAGGCCCCGCTCCAGCAGGAACATCGCACTCGCGGCGTAGAAACCGTTGCGAAGCGCGGTCCACGCCAGACCGGACTCGCCAAGCATCTGCTCCGTCGCCGCATGGTCGAGCATCGGGGGAAACGCCGACGAACGGCTCGCGGCCATGTGGCTCGTGTAGACGATGCGCCGCGCGCCGGCGGACCGTGCGGCGTCGATGGCGGAGCGATGTTGGGCGAGGGGATCGCCACCATGCGCAGCCGCATTCGACGAGACGAGCAGGACCTGGGACGCGCCCTCGAAGGTGTGCGCGAGGCTCTTCGGATCCGTGAAGTCGCCTCCTCTCACCCGGACGCCGCGTGCCGCCAGTTCCTGGGCCTTCCGCACGTCTCGGACACTGACGGCGACCTGGTCCACCGGGATGCGGCTGACGAGTTTCTCCACGATGAGACGGCCGAGTTGCCCTGTCGCTCCAGTCACGACGATCATGAAACGCCCCTTGATGTAGCAGCGGAAACGATATTCCGTTATCGGCGATAACATAGCGATGGATAACGGCGTTATCAAGTCGCTGTTATCGGCGTTCCAGTCGCCACGTGCTATGTCGGCCCCATGGAGGATCGCGAGAAGTCCGCCGCCGAAGACGCCGAGGGCTCCGATGTGCGCGCGCGCATCATCGCGGCCGCCGCTGAGCTCATCTCCTCCGGAGGTCCCGATGCCGCGACCACGCGGGCCGTGGCCGCCGCCTCCGGTGTGCAGGCGCCGACCATCTACCGGCTCTTCGGCGACAAGCGGGGCCTGCTCGCGGCCGTCATCGAGCACGTGCTGAAGAGCTACGTGTCGAAGAAGTCCGCGCGCACGCCACACCCCGATCCGCTTCAGGACTTTCGCGATGGCTGGGACATGCACGTCGCGTTCGGTCTCAGCCATCCAGGGCTGTTCGCGATCATGAGCAGCGATCCGCACCTGGCGTGGCAGTCTCCTGCCGTCAGCGACGGGAACGATGTGCTGCGGCGGCGCATCCGGAACATCGCGCGTGCGGGTCGGCTGCGGGTCAGTGAAGAGCGGGCGCTCGGCATCGTATCGGCGATGGGCACCGGGGCCGTGCTCACGCTGCTGCGCCAGCCCGAAGGGCAACGCGACCTCGGACTCGCCGATGCGGCGCGCGAGGCGGTCGTGGCCGCGATCACGAGCGAGGCGGCTACACCGGCGAACGCGGATGTCCGCGCGGTGGCCGCGGCGCTGCGTGCCTCGATGGACCGGATCACCGTTCTCACGAAAGGCGAGAGTGCGCTGTTGAGCGAACTGCTCGATCGCATCGCGGACGCCGAGCCGGGATGACGAGCAACTCGGCGTCGAGGTGCTCGGTGCGGGGAATACCTATATCATAATGTTTTTATCAAGCCGGATCGGGGAGGAGCCGCGGCTATTCTCGTGCAGGGCGGCCCACACAAACATACGATTGGGAGCCGCGCATAGCGGCGAACGATCACCCAAAGAGGCCCCAAAATGTGCACGAACCTGCTGATCAGCGTTCCCTCCAATCCCAGTCAGAGCCCCCCAGACCTGACGAAGACGTTCGTGAGCGCGAGAGCGCTGGAGATGCCGGGAGTGATCGAGCAGAGCGTCTACGTCATGCCGAGCAACCAGTCCTGGCCGCTGCAAGCGGTCAATCCCGTCGGGGCAGTCAAGGGGTGGACGACGCTCCAGTGGACCAATCGTTATGGCTTCGTGGGAATCGCCCCCTCCGGGAGCAGTTGGAAATCTCTGCCGACCTTCAACGACGGCATCAACAGCGAGGGGCTGTCCGTCGGAGCGCTGTGGCTCGCCCCCGGTACCGAGTACCCACCCATTGGGACGCAGGGGAACCAGGTGTCTTTCCTGGATTTTCCCGCGTGGATCCTCGGCAACTTCGCGTCGGTCAATGACTTCCAGGCAGCCCTGAAGACGATCACCGTCGTGGGGCCTCCGCAGGGAAGTCATTTCTATGTCCCGCTGCACTACATCGTGACGGACAGCACCGGTCAGAGCGTCGTCATCGAGTTCATCGGGGGCAAGACCAACGTCTACACGAGCACCAACGCCGTTTTGACCAACTGGCCGACCTACGACTGGCAGCTGACGAACGTCAAGAACTACTTCAATCTGACGCTCGTCGGCAACGGCACCTCCACCTCGGGTGCCGGCAATCCCGTCGGAGGCGGTCTGGTCGGACTGCCCGGGGACTCGCTGTCCGCCTCGCGATTCGTCAGGGCAACGATCCTCTCCCAGGGCATCAGCCAGCTCCCGGCGGACGGTACGGGTTGGCTGCCGGCACCAGGCGTCTTTCCGACGACGCCGCCGTCGAAGACCCCGCCCGGCTTCGCCGGTTCAGAGCAGACCGCGGTCATGGTCGCGCTGCAGCTCACGCAGATCTGCATGGGGACGCCGTACGGGATGCTGCTGCAGACGGTGGAGAACTCGCCGTCCACGACGGGCACCCCAGCAACGACGCCGCCCTCGTACACGACCACGTACGGCGACTACACGATGTGGACGAGCGTGCGCGATCACACCCATCGCAAGTACTACTTCATGTCTGCGTTCAGCGGGCTCCTCACGATGATCGATCTGAGCTCGCTGAACTTCGCCACCACACCGGCGTACCCGAACAGCGCGAGCATCGCAGTCATGCCGCAGGGGGATGCGCCGTGGCGTGTGGATGCGACGAAGCTGCTCACGCCGGCAACGGGTCAGGATCCGCTCCTGAACGTTGGATGAGCTGACAGACCCTCGAGCGGCCGTGGCGCATAAATGTACCGCCAGGCGCTCCTTGCCAATGGCGTTCAGGGAGATGGCTCCGGGCCCGCCCTCGGTGAGCTGGCGCGACACGATGCGCGTGGGGCGTGCGGCGCGGAGGGCGGCTCATGGGTCGGGAGCCCTCCGGGCAGCCGGGCTTCAGCGTCTTCTGGTGGACGCTGAGCTCCTCCTGTTGGACAGAGGCAACGTCCCCCGTGGTGAGCACGGTTCCTCCTCGCCGGGATGCAATGTCCCGGCACGACGGAGGGGGATTCACCATGGGACGTTCGAGCTGGAGAAGGGGTGTGCTGTCTCTGCTGTGGGTCGTGGGACTCGCCGCGTGCGGTGGGCCGACGCTCGACGAGTCCGGGACGCTCGCGAGGATGGAGCAGGCTCACGATCAGGGGCCGCTCACCGGCGCCATCCGGTGGGCCCGGCAGATCTCCGGAGAGCCGGTCATCATCGGCGAGTTCCCCGCGGAGAAGTATGGAAGGCTCGTCAAGGATGGGGAGGAGCACCTGCTCGCCCTGTATAGCTTCACCGGGAACATCGACCTGGGCGACAGGGTCGTGAGGGCACCGGGAGGTCCCACCAGCAGCGCGCTCGCGCTCGCGCGCTATGACCAGAAGAAGGGACGTCTGGAGTGGGTGAAGGTCTTCGGTCCTGGCCCCGGCGTGGATGGCGGTGTCTTCGGCCGCAACCTCGCCGTGGACTCGAAGCACAACATCCTCATCGCGGTCGGTGCGCTGGGCGTGGACTTCGGAGATGGCCCCGTCTGGGAGGGGGAGTACCTGTTGAAGTTCGACCGTCACGGACAGCTGCTGTGGAAGCGCTCCTGGGAGGCCAACCCCGGGTTCGTCTCCGTGTTCGATCTCCTGACGGACAACCAGGACAACATCCTCCTCACGGGTACCCTGGTGGGAACGGTGGACTTCGGGAGCGGACCCATCTCCTCGAGGCCGGACCCGGCCGAGGGCTTCTTCGGTCCGAGTCCCTTCGTCACCAAATACACCCCAGGGGGCGAGAACCTGTGGGCCTATGCCCACGTCTCTTCTCAATTTGGAGAGGGATTGGGCGCCACCGTGGACAGTCAGGACCACATCCTGCTGTGCGGGAGCGTCAGCTCCCAGGGCTCCAGTGCCTTCGTCCTCCGGATTTCGCCGGACGGACACCTGCGCTGGGAGCGCTACGTCCGTTTCTCTGGCGGCAGCGGCCGGGCCAGCGACGTCGCGGCTCATGGAGACCGGATCGTCCTGACCGGCACGTTCTCGGGCACCTTCACCTTCGGGGGACGCACCGTCACCTCGGATACCAGCCGGCCCGTCCAGGGTGATGCCTTCCTGGTGGCCTACACCCGCGAGGGCAAGGAGCGCTGGGCGAGGAATTTTGGCTTCCTCGGGGAGCGCATCGCCATGGACCAGAAGGACGGCGTGGTCGTCACGGGCTCCTACCATGACGGTGATGATCTCGGCCTGGGCCCGCTCCCGGGCAAGGGGGAGGGCAGGAGCAACCTGTTCGTCGCGAAGTACGACCGCATCGATGGCGAGCCCCTCTGGACGCGCGGCTTCCCCGCTGGCCTCGCCGAGCCCTCGTCCCTGGTGACGACGAAGGATGGCCGCCCCGCCGTCCTCGGCAGCTTCAGGTCGGGCTCGCTGATCCTCGACGATGAGGAGTGGCCCCAGAAGAGCCCCAATGATCTCTTCCTGATCGGCCTCGACAGATAGGGCGGAAGGAGACGCGCGGCCCCGGGTGTTCATCTGCTACGAAAGGCCCTGTCTCCTGGAACGACGCGTGGCAGCCGCACCGTGAAGGTCGTGCCCGCCTCCGACGTGGAGGTGACGGTGACGCCGCCACGGTGCGCTTCCACGATGGCCTTCACGATGTAGAGCCCGAGCCCCACGCTGCGGCTCGCCTTGTCCACCGGCTCCGTTCCGCGTTGCAGGGGTTGAAAAATCCGCGCGAGCCTCTCGGGTGGAATAGGCGTTCCCTGGTTGTGCACGGACAGCGTCACCTCGCCCTCCTCCCCGCGCGTCTCGACCCGGACGGGGGTGTCTTCCGGGCTGTATTTGAGGGCATTGGTGACCAGGTTTTGCACCAACTGGCCCAGACGGTCCGCATCCCAGGTGCCCCGTCCGTCTCCGCTGCTCCGCACCTGCACCTGGCGGGACAGGTGGGCGATTTCCACCTCTTCCACCGCGCCCCGGGTCAGCTCGTGCAGGTCCGCGGGTCGAAGCACGAGAGGGAGGCCGCCTCCCAACCGCGCCTGGGTGAAGTCGAGCAGGTCCTTCACCATGCGCATGGCTCGCTCGGCGGACGTCTGGATGCGCAACACGGACTTGAGTGCGCGCTCGTCCAGATCGTCCCGTCGACTCAGCAGGGTGGCGCCCAGCAGGATGGCGTTCAAGGGGTTGCGCAAATCGTGGCTGACGATGCCAATGAGGTGCTGCTCGAACTCCGTGCGGGCCTGGGCGGTCCGTGCGAGCTCCGCCTCGCGTTCGCGAGCGTGGACGCCCTCCGTGACATCGTGCACGAGCATGAGAACGGAATCGACCGTACCTTCCAGTGTGCGGATGGGTTGCCACGCGAGATTATAGAAGCGCGGCTCGGGCCTTCCCGTACCCTGGGCGTCAACCCAGAATCGCATCTCGCGTCCCATGACCGGCTTGCCGGTATGCATGAGCTCCAGAAGCTGGATGTCGGCGCCTTGTCCAACGAGCTCGGGTATCGCTGCCAGCAGGCCTTTACCCAACACCTCGCGGTTGCCGATGATTTTGCGGTAGCCCTCGTTGGCGAGCTCGAAACGCAACTCCGGGCCGCGCAACACGGCCACGCCGAAGACGGATTGGTTGGCGATGGAGGCGAGCAGGCTCGTGCGTGCCGCTTCCAGATCCTTCCGGGCGGTGATGTCCATCCCCGTCCCGAGGAAGCGCATGGGCTTGCCCGCGGCATCGAAGTACACCTGGCCCCGTGTGCCTACCCACCTCCGTCTGCCATTGGGCAGGGTGATGGTGCGGTACTCCGCTTCCGACGCGCCACCATTCT
This sequence comes from Archangium violaceum, assembly GCF_016887565.1. NCBI lineage: Bacteria > Pseudomonadati > Myxococcota > Myxococcia > Myxococcales > Archangiaceae > Archangium > Archangium violaceum. The sequence continues at coordinate 7,628,721 of NZ_CP069396.1, read as the reverse complement.
TCCCCGCGAGTGCGTCCGCGTTGATGCGCTCCACGAGCGCGCCGTCCTCCGGAGGCAGGATGGAGAGCACGCGCTCGAAGTCGAAGGATTCCTCGGGGCCAAGGCCGAAGAGGGCTCGCATCCGCTCATCCGCGGTGAGCTGGTGCGTCGTGAGGTCGAGCTCCCAGGTGCCCGAGCCAGAGACCTCCAGCGCGAGGGCGAGCCGCTGCTCACTCACGCGAAGCGCCTCCGCGGTCTTCAGCGCGGCCTCGCGCGCCTGTACCTGCTCGGTGATGTCGGTGGCCGCCGTCATGACCCCATACACCTGCCCCGCTGCGTTGCGCATGGGGGCATAGACGAAGTTGAGGATGGCGGACCTGCCTTCGGCGTGACGGGCGAACTTCACCGGCACCTCCTTTCCAAAGAAGGGCACGCCCTGCGTGAGGACTCCGTCCAGGAGCTTGTCGAAGCCCTGTCCCTCGATGTCGGGCAGGCCCTCCTTCAGCGTCTTGCCCACCACGTCGCGGCCTCCGACGAGCTCCCGGTAGAGGGGGTTGGCGAGCGTGTACGTGTGCTCCGGGCCCTCCTGGGTGCAGATGGCCAGAGGCGCCTGCATGAAGAGGCTGTAGAGCTTCCGTCGCTCGGCTTCGGCCTCCGCCCGGGCTGCCCGCTCGCGAGCGAGGATCCTCTCACGCTCGGCCTCGGCGGCCTTGCGTGCGGTGATGTCCACGCCCGTGCCGATGAGGCGCAGCGCCTTTCCGTTGGCGTCGAAGTACGCCTGGCCTCGTGCGGCCACCCACTGGTAGCTACCGTCCGCTCGAGGCACCGTCCGGTAGTCCGCTTCGTAGTGGCCCCCGTTCTCGCCGGCGATGGCTGCTGCCACGGCGGCCGCCACGGCGGGACTGTCCTCGGGGTGGATGCGGGCAAGCCCCTTCGCGACGCTGAACGGCTCGTCCCGCGTCAGCCCTGACATCTCGCGGAAGCGGCGGTCCGCCAGACCTTCCTGGGTGCGGAGATCCACCTCCCACGTGCCCGCGCCCGTGATGGTGAGCGCCTCCGCCAGGCGCTGCTCACGGATGCGCAGGGCTTGCGCGGTGCGCAGGGCCTCCTGGCGGGTGAGGACCCGCTCCGTCACCTCCGTGGCGGAGTGGAAGATGCCCGAGGGTCTTCCCTCCAGGTCCACGATGCGTGAATACGCAGCATCGAAATAGCGGGAGCTGACAACCCCTGTCTGCTGGTCCTCGAGATCGACCCGCCCCTCGGAGACGAAGACGGGCTTGCCTGTCTCGAAGACACCCTTGAGGATGGTGGGGAAGTCGGAGTCGGCCAACTCAGGAACCGCCTCCATGATGGGCCTTCCCACGATGTGACGGTCCCGCAATAGCTCCAGGTAGCGCGCGTTCACGCGCTCATAGACGAGATCGGCGCCGGCGAAGAAGACCATCGGCCCGGCGGAATTGGCGAAGAGCTGAGCGAGCACATGCTCCGCCGCCTTGGCGGACTGCTCGGCGCGTCGGAGCTTCTCCTGGGCTCGCTCCGTGAAGCGGCTCGCGGAAACACGGATGCCCTGGTCGATGCAGGCATTCAGGACCCGGCGGGCGTCCGGGGGGAGCTCCTCCTGCTGCTCGAGGGTTTCCACGAGCACCTCACGCAGCACCTGGTACTCGTAGATGACCTGGCCAAGGGTGTATTCCGGGAGCCGTGAGCGCTCCTCGCCGTGCGCTCCCGCCACCTGGGCGTTGTGCTCCGCCTGGGCCAGGGAGGTTGGAACCGTCAGCGTGCGGGCCAGCTGCTCGAGGAAGTCAGGGAGGGAGTCAATGAGTGCCGGGCGGTCTTGCTCTTGTGCCGCGTAGACTTCCCGAAGCACCCGCTGCTGCCAGTTCTGGATGACCCGGTCCTTCAGTTCGCGGAGGAGGGACGCAACTGGAACGCAAGAGGGTCCCTGGGCGATGGAAGCCATGAATCACGGGTCCTTTCACGCCATGCACGGATGGAGGCGAGCGTCCGTTGATGGGGCGCCGGCAGCCCGACAGGGGTACAGCGAACCGGGCGTACGCCCCATCCACCAAAGGGGGTCTCCATGACGTGGCAACCCGTGAAAGGCTCTGTTTGGTCCAGGTCCCCGGAGCCCCCTCTGTTGGAGGGTGATGTGGACAGCTCAACGCCGCACATCATTTCAAGCTCGGCTGGATGCAGGGGAGGCGGCGCGCTAGGTCGCGTCGAGCGGCTCGCGCGCCGAGAGCCAGGCCCGGGGAATGGACTCACGCCCCGCGCTCAGCGCGACGATGCCGCCCACGATGGCACAGGTGGTATCGCGGTCCCCCATCCCCGCCACCGTGCTCCAGAGTGCCTCCTCGTAGCTGTCCAGGTGCCGGGCCGCGCACCACACCGAGAAGGGCACGGTGTCCTGGGAGAGGACGCGCTGCCCGCTGCCCAGTGCCCGGGCCGCGGACGTGGGCGTCGCCCCGAGCGGCCACTCGCGCGCCTTCTCCAGTCCCTCCCGGGTCTCACCCGGGGGCGTGTGGTCGAGGACGGTGTCGAAGAGCTGGCGCGCGGGCGGGCGTGTCTCCCTCCAGCGGTGTGCCCACGCGGCCGCCACGGCGATGGCGATGGCTCCTGCCTGTCCCTCCGGGTGGAAGTGCGTCACCTCCGCCGAAGCCCGGGCCTCGGACACCACCCGCGCCAGGTCATCCGCGAACCAGGCTCCCAGCGGCGCCACGCGCATGGCTCCACCGTTGCCCATGGAGCCCTTGCCCTCGAAGACCTCGGAGGAGACCGTCTGCCAGGGCAACCCCAGGTGGATCTTCTGCAGGATGTCGTGCGCGGTGGCGCCGTAGCCCCGGCGTGGATTCCTCCGGTAGCGCTGGCCGAACAGCCGTGCCAGCGCGTCCTGGTCGATGCGCCCGTGCTCCTCGAGCACCCGCACGATGGCGAGCGCCATCTCCGTGTCGTCCGTGTAGTTCCACGGCTCGCGCGGCAGGGCCCGCTGCTCCACCAGGGACTGGGCGACGGACGGGGACACGAAGAAGCGCTCCCCGAACGCGTCTCCTACCGACAGTCCTTCGAGCGAGAGGCGGGCGCGCTCCCTGCGCGCGGGGTCGGCGGGCTTTCCGGGCGTCTTCATACGCCCGGTTCTCCGACATCCAGCTCATAAGTGTCAAGCCAACACTATCCCTGAGGTTTGCGCGGAGAAGGTGTGGCTGTGAAAGTTGTATATCCAGTATTCCAGGAATAAGGTGCGTTCCTTCCCTGCCGTGGAGGAACCCCCATGCCGTCGCCCGTCACTGGAGTTCTCGCAGCCGCCGCAGCGCTCGCCCTCTCACCTCTCGTTGCCCGGGCAGGAGCCCCCGAGGAGGGGCCGTCCCGTCCGTCCGTCCTCCTGGCCCGGGTGTCGTTCAAGTCCCGGGTGGACCTGGATCGACTCGCCGAGACGCTGGACCTCAGCGCGGCGGTGGATCATGAAAAGAAGACCGTGGAGGCGGTCCTCTCGCCCGAGGAGTACGACGCGCTGGTGAAAGAGGGCCGCCGCGTGGAGCTCCTCGAGGAACAGACGCGGATCCTGAACGAGCCGCGAGAGGGGTGGGTGTCCCTGGCCGGCGGGATTCCCGGCTACTCGTGCTACCGCACGGTGGACGAGACCTACGCCGCCATGGCGCAGCTGCCCATCACCTACCCGAACCTCGCCTCGTGGAATGACATCGGCGACACCTGGGACAAGGCGACGGCGGGAGGCAAGCCGGGAGATGACCTGCGGGTGCTGGTGCTGACGAACAAGGCGCGCTCGGGCTCCAAGGCGCGGTTCTTCCTGATGGGCGGCATCCACGCCCGCGAGTACACGACGGCGGAGCTGGCCACGCGCTTCGCCGAGCAACTCGTGAGCCGCTACGGCACGGACCCGGATGTCACCTGGCTGCTCGACTACTCCGAGCTGCACGTGGTGGTGCAGTCCAATCCGGACGGTCGCCGCGTCGCGGAGACGGGAGTGTCCAAGCGCAAGAACACCAACACCAGCGAGGGCTCCTGCTCCACGGCGACGTACGGAGTGGATCTCAACCGCAACAGCAGCTTCGACTGGGGTGGCGCGGGTGCGAGCAGCAGCGCGTGCAATGACACCTACCGGGGGCGCTCGGCGGCCTCCGAACCGGAGACGAAGACGCTGGAGAACTACATCCTCTCCCTCTTCCCGGATCAGCGCGGGCCCGCCTCTACGGATCCCGCCCCCGCGGACGCCACGGGCCTGATGCTCAGTCTCCACAGCTACGGCGGTTATGTGCTCTATCCCTGGTCGGCCACCACGGCGGCGCCGCCGAACGCGACCCAGCTGCGCACCCTGGGGCGCAAGTTCAACTACTTCAATGGCTACCAGGCATGCCAGGTGAGCTCGTGCCTGTATTCGGCCTCGGGCTCCACGGACGCCTTCGCCTACGGGCGGCTCGGCGTCGCGGCGTTCACCTTCGAGATGGGAGGTGCCTTCTTCGAGAGCTGCACCACCTTCGAGAACACCATCGTCCCCAAGAACATGCCGGCCCTCTACTACGCCTTGAAGGCGGCGCGGCGGCCGTATCAGGTGGCGGCGGGCCCGGACTCCATCAACCTCGCGCTGTCGGCGAGCACCGTGGCGCAGGGAACCCCGGTGACGCTCACGGCTCGGGCGGATGACACCCGCTACGGCACGAACGGGGGCGCGGAAGGCTCACAGGCCATCGCCGCCGCGCGCTACTCCATCGATGCGCCGTCCTGGGTGTCGGGGACGCCCACGTTCGCACTGAGCGCGGTGGACGGAAGCTTCAACAGCACGGCCGAGTCGGTGCAGGCCACGGTCTTCACCTCTGGCCTGGCACCGGGCCGGCACACGATCTTCGTGGAGGGCCAGGACGCCAGCGGCAACTGGGGCGTCCCCACCGCCATCTTCCTGAACGTGCAGTAGTCTCAGGTACCACGCCTACTTGGAGGAAGCCTCGTCGGCCGCTGGCTTCTGGATGTCAATCTGGAAGGTGTATCCAGAATCCAGGCCGTAGACGCTGTTGCCCTGGCGGTCCTTGATGGGAGCGATCTCCCCGGAGGACTGAAGCGCCCCGAGCCTGACGTGGGTGGAGCTCGCGTTCACCCGCTCGGCGAGACGGGCGAGCCAGTCCGCCGCCGGGGCCGCGCGATCCAGCAGGAGGGGATGGGTCTCCGCGTCCCTTCCATCACTGTCGAACAGGCGGAAGGTGACCGTGCTTCCGGCGGGCAGGTCCGTGCGGGCCTGCACCTGGCCGAGCTCCTTCCAGGAGGAGGTCGGGGCGAGGGCCGTGGTGCCGAGCTTGACGTCCACGCAGGCGTAGAACGCCTCGGGGCTGTCCGAGCGCTGCCAGATGGCATAGATGACATGGGAGCCCGTCCGCCCTTGAGGGAACGGGCAGCTCAGCCGGTAGCGGTTGTTCACGGCCGTGGCGCTCTTCACCGTGCAGAAGGGGGCCGCCTCCAGGTCCGACCACTTCAGCGGCAGCGCGGGGTTGTAGCCCGGCCGGGTCACATAGAACTGGAAGTAGTTGGTGGCGTGGACCGCGGTTGCATAGAAGACGAACTCGAAGTTGCCGCTGGCATTCGGGGCGATCTGCGTCGCCTTCCAGTCCGTCCGAGCCAGGTCGAGGCCCTTGTGGCTCTCGTTGGCCGCGCTGCACAGCTTCCCGTCCGGGATGAGCGTACGGTGCTGTCCATTGGCGTTCCCCTGCCTCACCCCGTTCCAATCATAGAAGGCCTGCGTGCCATAGGCCTGGATGGCCGCCTTGCACGCGGCGGACTGGGGGTTCTCCGGCCCTTCCTTGTAGCAGTTGTAGACTCGGCTGAGGGGCACCTCCATGGAGCCGTGCGCCAGGGCCACGTTGGCGGACAACAGGGACGGCACTGCGAGACACGTCGCGAGGGTCTTCCGGGTGGCAGGGGTCATTCTTTCTTCCTCCGGCTCGTACTGAGCGTATGAGGAAAGAATTCGGGTCACCGGAAATGAGCCGGAGCCCGCCACCCTCAAGGAGGCGGTAGTATTCGGGCCGGATCGAATTCCGCCTGCGTGCGGAACATCCGCACATCCTCGATCCGCACATAGGGCAGAACCGTCTGCAGGTTCGCCGCGGGCTCGCCGTTCAAGAGCGCGATCAGATGTTTGGCCAGGACGGCACCGACGCGCCGCTGCGGCTGGTAGTAGTAGGTGAGGCGCTGTTCGGAGAGCGTGAGGAACGGCATGCCGCCGAAACCGACGACGCTCACCCCGTCCCTGGAGGTGTCGATCCCGCTCTCGAGCAACGCCTCCAGCACGCCCACGATGGACATCTGGTTTCCACAGACGATCGCGGTGATGGAGCGATCCCGCTGCAGTATCTGCTTCGTGGTCTCGCGGGTGGCCCGCACCGAGAGGTCACCGTGGTACAACAGGGACTCGTCCCTGGGCAGTCCGGCTTCCACCAACGCCCGCTGGTAGCCGCGCAACCTCAGTCCGGCGTAGTTGAACCCCCCGGACGGGTTGAGCAGCAGGATCCTCCGGTGCCCGTCGCGGACCAGGTGCATGACCGCGTCGAAGACCGCGCTCTCGTCGTCATGGTCGACGAAGGCGTGCGGCGTCTGCAGCTCGGTCCGCCCGAAACTCACGAACGGGAAGTCCTTCTCCAGGCAGAACCTGGCCCGCTCGTCCATGGGGGTGGTGCGGGAGAAGACGACGGCATCGGCGAGCCGTTGCGCGTACACCCGGCGGATCGGATCCAACGGCGCCTGCTGACCGGTCTGCGCCAGGACGATCAGGTTGTAGCCCGAGGTCTCGATGCCATTGGACAGGCTCTCCACCTGCGCCAGGAAGCCCGGCTCTCCGTAGTCACCGACCTCGGGCGCGTAGAGGATGGAGCACACCTTGAACGTCCGGCCGGTCCGAAGGTGGAGGCCACTGATGTTCGGCATGTAGCCGAACCTGGCGGCGGCCTCCTTCACCCGCTCGATCGTCTCCGGCCTGACCTCGGGACCGTCCTTCAGCGCGCGCGACACGGTGCTGATGGACAGTCCCAGATGCGCCGCCAACGTCCTGAGGTTCGCGGGAGCCGCGGGTTTCCCTCCAGTTGCTTCGCTCACCTGGCGCTTACGTCGTTTGGTGCTCACGTCATTCCGGCCCGGGTTCAAACGCCTGTCAGTGCGTTTGTCGCGATCACTTTTCGCATGAAGTCGAAGGAAGCCTTCGGCGTCCGCTTCTGTGTCCCATAGTCCACATGCACGATGCCGAAGCGCTTGCCGTAGCCGCGCGCCCATTCGAAGTTGTCGAGCAGTGACCAGGGCATGAATCCTCGGACATCCGCCCCTTCCGAAATCGCGCGATGCAGTCCGGCCAGGTAGTCGCGGTAATAAGCGATGCGGTCCTGATCGTCAACCCGGCCATCGGGTCCGACCACGTCGATGAAGGCGCCGCCGTTCTCCGTCACGTACACGGGCGGATTGCCATGGCGCTCCTTGATGATCATGAGCGCTTCATAGAAGGCGTGGCCGTCGATGGCCCAGTTCATCTCGGTCCGGCGGAAGAAGAGCGGCGGGTCCGTGTGCTCGAAAGGCCAGGCGCCCTTCGTCGAGGTCTGGATGTAGCTCGGGAAGTAGTGGTTGACGCCCAGGAAGTCGATCGGCCGGTGGATCTCCGCGAGGTCGCCGTCGCGCACGTGTTCGGCGAACCGCTCCGCGACCGAAGCGGGGTAGCGGCCGCGGTAGATCGGCTCCAGGAAGGCGCCGTTCCACTTGTCCTCGAAGAGCGCCGGCAGGTGGCCATCGCGCTCCTTGAACTGTGGCAGGGTCCGGGCCTTGTGGATCGGGAGCACCAGGCCGACGCCGGTGCGGGGTGTCAGGTCTCGTAGCACCGCGACGGCCCGCCCATGCGCCAGGTTGAGATGGTGCGCGGCACGCACGGCGGCGCGTGGGTCTGTCAGCCCCGGTGCATGGCGGCCCTCCTCATGGCCGACCCAGGCCGAGACGCTCGGCTCGTTGAAGGTCACCCAGTTCTCGACGCGGTCGCCCAGCCGCCGGGCCACGATGGCCGTGTACTCCGCGAACCAGCTGGCGATGTCACGATTCGTCCAGCCGCCACGATCCTGCAGCGCCTGCGGCAGATCCCAGTGGTAGAGGCACGGCCAGGCGCGCATGCCGCGTTCGAGCAGGCTGTCGACGATGCGGTCGTAAAAATCGAGTCCCTTGGGATTCACCGCGCCCTGGCCGTCTGGAATCACCCGCGGCCACATGATGGAGAAGCGGTAGACCTTCGCACCCAGGTGTCGCATCAGGTCGAGGTCCTCGGCGTAACGGTGATAGTGGTCGCAGGCCACCTCTCCGTTGTCACCATTGGCGACCTTGCCGGGGGTCGCGCAATAGGTGTCCCAGATGCTTCGCCCCCGCCCGTCGTCCGGGGCACCTCCCTCGATCTGGTAGCTGGAAGTCGAGACCCCCCACAAAAAGCCTTCGGGAAAACGCATCGTCATTTCCGGAGCTCCTGCCCAACATTCCTTGTCGCACCGCGTCAGTGGATTTCCTTGTCGCACTGCGTCGCGGCGGCGTTTCCTTGTCGCAGCGCGTCGCTTGCCTTCTCAATGGATCGTAACGTTGTCATTTTCCTTTTTCGACTGCTTATTTCGTCGCTTCCGACGCACGAACGGCATTGACTTGTCGCCCGGGTCTGTGGGACCAATCGAGGAATCGAAACGTTACGATTTTTTGAGTCAATGACCAAGGGGAGGATCGTAATGCGAGCGCTCAAGACTTCCGCGAACCTGGTGGTGACCCTGCTGCTCGGCGTGTCGTCTGTCGCCCAGGCGCAGACGGCTGAAGTGTTGCACTGGTGGACGTCTGGAGGGGAGTCGGCCGCGCTCGACAAGGTGCGCGCCGCCTATGCCGCGAAGGGTGGCACCTGGAAGGACACGCCAGTTGCTGGTGGCTCCAATGCGCGAGCCGCCGTCGTCAACCGCATGATCGGCGGCAAGCCGCCGACGGCCTTCATGTTCTCCATTGGCAAGCAGCTGGACGAGCTGGCCGAGCAGGGGCTGGTCGGAGACGTCAACGACGCGGCCACCGCGGGCAAGTGGGACGCCGTGCTGCCCCCGCTGATCGCCAAGGCCTCCAAGTACGACGGCAAGTACATCGCCGCGCCGGTGAACATCCACGGTGAGAATTGGATGTTCTACAACGCCGCCGCGCTCAAGAAGGCCAAGGTCGAGGTTCCCAAGACGTGGCCGGAGCTCATCACGGCCGCCAAGACGCTCAAGGCGGCCGGAATCACGCCGATCGCGCTCGGCGGTGAGCCGTGGCAGGAGCGGATCCTCTTCAATTCCGTCCTGCTGGGCGTCGGTGGCCGCGACCACTACTCCAAGGTCTACGGCCAGCTCGACGAGGCCGCGATGAAGTCCGACACCATGCTCGAGGTCTTCAAGACCGTCGCGGCGCTGCGTGAGTTCGTCGACGAGGGCAGCCCGGGCCGCAAGTGGAACATCGCGGCCAACATGGTGATGAAGGGCTCGGCGGCCTTCTACTTCATGGGGGACTGGGCCAAGGGCGAGCTGGTGGCGGCGGGGATCGAGCCTGGAACGACCGTCGGTTGCGCGCTCGCCCCCGCCAAGGACAAGGGCTACATCATGACCGTCGACGCGTTCGCCTTCGCCAAGGTGAAGGACAAGGCGAGCCTCGATGCCCAGAAGCTGATGGCCAACGTCATCATGGACCCGGCGGTGCAGATCGCCTTCAACAAGCGCAAGGGCTCCATCCCCGTGCGCACCGACGTGACCGACCCGTCCTTCGACGTCTGTGCCAAACTGGCGCAGGAGACGCTCAAGGATCCGAAGACCCAGCTGGCGAGCTCCGGCCTGTTCGGCCTGCCCAGCGCGGTGTCCGGCGCCATCGATGATGCGATCTCGAACTACTGGAACAACCGGTCGATGACGCCCGAGCAGGGGCGAGCGCTCTTCATCAAGACGATTGCCGGCGCGAAGTGAGGGCCTGTCCCCCCCTTCACCCTGGCATTCAAGGCACATGGACCCTTTCATGATGAACGCACAACAGCCGCCGTCCGCGGTGACCCTGCCGCGCGCGGAGGCGCCGCCCGCCGGACGGCGCCGTTGGTGGTCCGCCAGCACCGCGGCGAAGATCGCGCTCGTTCCAGCCGCGGTCATCACGGCTGTCTGCTTCTACGCCTTCGTCGGCTGGACGGTCGTCATCTCCATGACGCGTTCGCGGCTGCTGCCAGTCTATAATTTCGTCGGGCTCGACCAATACCGACGCCTGTTCGCCAATGAGCGTTGGTGGACGGCGATGGAGAACCTGGCGATCCACGGCACGCTGTTCATCGTGGGCTGTACCTTGCTGGGCTATGTGCTCGCGCTCCTGCTCGACCGCGCGACCCGCGGAGAGAGCTTCTTCCGCACCGTGTTCATGCTGCCGCTGTCGATGTCCTTCATCGTCACCGGCACCATCTGGCAATGGCTGCTCAACCCGACGCTGGGCATCCAGGACGCGGTGCGTGATCTGGGCTGGACGGAGTTCGTCTTCAACTGGATCGTCCGGCCGGACCGGGCGATCTACACGCTGGCCATCGCGGGGGTCTGGCAGCAGGTCGGGTTGTGCATGGCGCTCTTCCTCGCCGGCCTGCGCGGTATCGATCCCAACATCTGGAAGGCGACCCGGGTCGATGGCATCCCCACCTGGCGCGTCTACACCGACATCATCACCCCGATGCTCAGGCCGGTGTTCTTCTCCGTGTTCGTCCTGCTGTCGGCGATGGTCCTCAAGTCCTTCGACCTCGTCGTGGCGCTGACCGGCGGCGGCCCCGGCTTCTCCTCCGACCTGCCGGCGCGCTTCGTCGTCGACCACATCCTCAATCGCCAGGAGCTGGGATTGGGCGCCGCCGGTGCCTTCATGATGCTCTGCACCATCGCGGCGGTCATCTCCCCCTACCTCTATGTCGAGCTGCGGTCCCCGCGGAAGGAGGCGTGATGCGCTACCAGCGATTCATCCTCTACCTCCTGCTGTCCTCCGCCGCGCTGGCGATGCTGGCGCCGCTCTTCTTCATGCTCTCGACCTCGCTCAAGCCGATGGACGAGATTCGCGACGGGAGCCTGTTCGCTCTGCCCCATGCGCCGACGCTGGCCGCCTGGGGCAAGGCCTGGAGCGGCGCCTGTATCGGTGCTTCCTGCGAGGGGTTGTCGGGACAGTTCGCCAATTCCTTCTGGATCGTCCTGCCGTCGCTCTTCCTGTCCGTGGGGCTGGGCTCGCTGACGGGCTACGCGCTCAGCTCGTGGCGCGTTCCCCATGCCAACCTCCTGTTCGGCGCGCTCCTCATCGGCCTCTTCATTCCCCCACAGGTGACGCTCTATCCGATGATCGTGCTGATGCGCGAGCTCGGGCTGTACGGCTCGGTGCCCGGGCTGGTGCTGGTTCACGTCGTCTGGGGTCTGCCCTTCGTCACGCTGTTGTTCCGCAATTTCTTCCAGACCGTGCCCGGGGATCTGCTCAAGGCCGCGCGGATCGACGGCGCCGGCTTCCTTGCCACCTTCTGGTACGTGATGCTGCCGCTGTCCCTGCCGGTCTTCGCCGTCGCGATGATCCTGCAGTTCACCTACATCTGGAATGACTTCCTGTTGGGGCTGACCTTCAGCAGCCCGGAGAGCCAACCGGTGACCGTGGCGCTGAACAACCTGGTCGGCTCGCAGTTCGGCGAACAGGAATACAACCTCAACATGGCCGCGACCATCCTGACGGCGCTGCCGACCGTGCTCGTCTATCTCTTCTCTGGCCGTCTCTTCGTGCGCGGCATCGCGGCCGGCGCCGTCAAGGGCTGAGGATCCACCAATGCATGGCGTCAGACTCGAATCCGTTCGCAAGACCTATGGCTCGCTCGTCATCATCGACAAGCTCGATCTGCAGATCGAAGACGGCGAGTTCCTGGTGTTGCTCGGGCCGTCGGGCTGCGGCAAGTCCACCCTGCTCAACATGATCGCGGGCCTCGAGCCGGTGACGGAGGGCCGCATCTGGATGGGGGGCCGTGATGTGACCGGGCTCGAGCCGGACGAGCGCGACATCGCGATGGTGTTCCAGTCCTATGCGCTCTATCCGAACATGACGGTGCGCAAGAACATCGGGTTCGGCCTCAAGATGCGCAAGGTTCCCGATGCGGAGATCGACCGAAAGGTCGATACCGCGGCGCGTCTGCTGCGCATCGAGCACCTGTTGGATCGCCGTCCGGCCAACCTGTCCGGAGGCCAGCAGCAGCGCGTCGCCATCGGCCGCGCGTTGGTGCGCGAGCCCTCGGTCTTCCTGTTCGATGAGCCGCTCAGCAACCTCGACGCCAAGCTGCGCGCCGACATGCGTGTCGAGCTCAAGAAGCTGCACGAGCGGCTGGGCCGCACCATGGTCTACGTCACGCATGACCAGATCGAGGCGATGACGATGGCCACGCGCATCGTCGTGCTCGAGCAGGGCAGGGTGCAGCAGTGCGACAAGCCCGAGGTCATCTACGACAGGCCCGCCAACCGCTTCGTCGCGTCCTTCGTTGGCGCGCCCACCATGAACTTCCTCGACGGGCGTCTGACCCGGAACGGGGACGGCCTGGCGCTCGCGTGCCGTGACGCGGTCATTCCGCTGCCCGGCCTGGAGGGCCCTTCGGGGCTGGCGGAGGGCCGCCCCATCGTGCTCGGCCTCCGGCCCGAGCACGTCCTGACCGCGGAGGCCGGCGGGGCCGGCACCATCCAGGCCGTGCCGTTGATGTCCGAGCCGACCGGGCCCGACATGTTCGTGCGGATGGCGCTCGGCGGCAGTGAGATCACGGCCCGCATGTCCAGCGGAGAGAAGGTGGAGCGCAATGCACCGCTGCCCATCCGCATCGACGGTCGGCGGGTCTCGCTGTTCTCGCCGGATGACGGCGCGCGTTTGGCCTAGTGGCCTACCTTCCGGCAGCACTCGGCTCGAACTGGTCCGACCATCGGACCAGTTGCTCGAGCTCGCGCCCGGAAGCCGGCTTTCCCCATTGAAGCAGTAGAGGAGCGACCAGGGGCAGCACGGCCCGGCGCTCCGGTGACGGCCGCACGCGAGGTGATGGCACATCCGCCTCCTTCGCCGAGCGGCTCGAAGTCAGTGGGACGACTCCAAAACCTGCCATGGGCACAGCCCTCGGTTACCGCCCATGGGCCGTCTCGGTCCATTGTCATGAACTGTCTCGGTTCATGGGAGTTTGAGTTTGTCTCACGGCTGCGAAACCTTCATTTTTCCCATACATATGCATCAAACGGTAAAAGCCGTTTTCGTTTGCGTTCCCGGAATCTTCGATGTATCAGTGGAATCAGATAAACACGAGGCGCGCCAGCCAGCCCGTGTTCACCTCCGCGACACGGCGCGCCGTGAGCATTTCCATCAGGCTCTATGTTTTCCGGCATCTTTTCACGGGCTGGCATCTCCCCAGTCTCGTCTTGTCGTGACATCGGGAAGTCCTGAAGTTTTCTCATGCAAAGTGAGAATCGCCGCGGTTCGTGCAGGGCAGGAGAGCCGTTCCGCTCGTGGTGTGTCGTTCAGTCCTTACCCAAGGAGGAAGTGATGTATTTCGACTCGCGTTCCGTCAAATCGGCAGTGAAACACGCTCTCTGCCTGATGGTAGCCGTTGCCGCGCCCGCACAAGCCGTTGCCGCCACCTCCAAGCCCGTGCCCACCACGCTGGCCAGGGCGCTCGCCGGGGAATCTACCTATACGCAGCGCTTCCTCGAGCAGTACAACAAGATCAAGGACCCGGCGAATGGGTACTTCAGCTCCAAGGGCGTGCCCTACCACTCCGTGGAGACGCTGATGGTCGAGGCTCCGGACCATGGGCACGAGACCACCTCGGAGGCCTACAGCTACTGGCTGTGGCTGGAGGCGGAGTATGGCCATGTGACGGGTGACTGGGCGCCCTTCAACGCCGCCTGGGCCAACATGGAGAAGTACATCATCCCGGCGCAGGCGGATCAGCCGACCAACTCGTTCTACCAGGCGAACAAGCCTGCCACGTACGCCGGGGAGTGGGATCTGCCCAGCCAGTATCCTTCCCCCCTGCGCTCGGATGTGGCGGTCGGAAATGATCCGATCGCGGGTGAGCTGCAGTCGACGTATGGCAACAGCAACATCTACGGCATGCACTGGTTGCTGGACGTCGACAACTGGTATGGGTACGGCCGCTGTGGCGATGGGACGACCTCGCCGTCGTACATCAACACCTTCCAGCGCGGCTCGCAGGAGTCGGTGTGGGAGACGGTTCCGCATCCCTCTTGCGACAACTTCGCCTGGGGCAAGTCGGGGCAGGGCTTCCTGAGCCTCTTCACGGGAGATGCCAACTACTCCCGGCAGTGGCGCTACACCAACGCGCCGGACGCGGACGCCCGCGCCGTGCAGGCTGCCTACTGGGCCTATGTCTGGGCGAGGGAGCAGGGCAAGGAGGCGGAGGTCGCCGAGGCCGTCAAGAAGGCGGCCAAGATGGGTGACTACCTGCGCTACGCGATGTTCGACAAGTATTTCAAGCGCATCGGCCAGTGCATCGGTGAGACCGCGTGTCCCGCGGGCTCCGGCAAGAACAGCATGCACTACCTGATGTCCTGGTACTACTCGTGGGGTGGTGCGCTGGACTCGAGCGCTGGCTGGGCCTGGCGCATCGGCTCGAGCCACAACCACTTCGGGTATCAGAACCCGATGGCGGCCTACGTCCTGAGCAACACGTCGTTCCTGCGGCCCCAGTCCGCGACCGGAGCCGCCGACTGGGCGACGAGCTTGCAGCGCCAGATCGAGTTCTACACGTGGCTGCAGTCGGCCGAGGGAGGCATCGCGGGTGGTGCCACCAACAGCTGGAACGGGCGCTACGGGCAGCCGACCAGCACGTCGACCTTCTACGGTATGTATTACGACTGGCAGCCCGTGTACCACGACCCGCCGAGCAACCAGTGGTTCGGCTTCCAGGCCTGGTCGGTGCAGCGCGTGGCGGAGTACTACTACGTCACGGGTGATGCCAAGGCCAAGAAGGTGCTCGACAAGTGGGTGGCCTGGGCCAGCCAGCACACGAAGCTCACCGCGGATGGCAAGTACCAGATTCCGAGCACCCTGCAGTGGTCGGGCGAGCCGGACACCTGGAATCCCACCAACCCGGGCACCAACAGCAACCTGCACGTGACGGTGGTGGACTACACCACCGACGTGGGTGTCGCCGCCGGCTACGCGCGCACGCTGGTGTTCTACGCCGCCAAGAGCGGCAACGCGGCCGCCAAGACCCTGGCCAAGGAGCTGCTCGACCGCATGTGGGCGAACTACCAGACGCCCAAGGGCGTGGCCGTCCCCGAGAAGCGCGAGGACTACAAGCGCTTCGACGATGCCTACAACCCGACCACGGGTGACGGCGTCTACGTCCCGTCGGGCTGGTCCGGGACGAACGCCCAGGGCGCGGCGATCAACTCCAACTCGACGTTCATCAGCCTGCGTCCGAAGTACCAGCAGGATCCGGACTGGCCGAAGGTGCAGAGCTACCTGGCGGGTGGCCCGGTGCCCGAGTTCACCTACCACCGCTTCTGGGCCCAGGCGGACATCGCGATGGCCATGGCGGACTACGGACGGCTGCTGGAGGGCGGCTCCACGTCGGCGGCCATCGTGGCCTCGTCGAGCGACCTGAACGTGGCCGAGGGTGGCTCCACGAGCTTCC
The DNA here is from genome assembly GCF_016887565.1 of Archangium violaceum. Classification (NCBI taxonomy): domain Bacteria; kingdom Pseudomonadati; phylum Myxococcota; class Myxococcia; order Myxococcales; family Archangiaceae; genus Archangium; species Archangium violaceum. The sequence continues at coordinate 7,613,054 of NZ_CP069396.1, read as the reverse complement.
TGGTGAGCCTGTCCGCGGCGCCGACGAGCAATGTCACGGTCTCCATCACCAAGGCCTCCGGTGACGCGGATCTGTTCCTGTCCTCCTCGGCCACGCTGACCTTCACGCCTTCCAACTGGAACGTGGGTCAGACCGTCACCATCGGGGCGGGCGAGGACGCGGACATGACCCACGGCACCTCTCTGTTCCGGCTGGCCGCGAGCGGCTACACGGGCGTGTCGGTCAACGCGACGGAGATCGACAATGACATCCCGCCTCCCGCCACCTGCGCGCTGACCGTGGATACCAGCAATGACTGGGGCTCCGGTCACGTCGGTCGGATCATCCTGCAGAACTCGGGCACGCAGCCGATCTCCAACTGGAAGGTCAGCTGGACGGCCACCAATGACTTCACGCTGGCCAACTACTGGAACGGGCTCTTCACGAAGTCGGGCCGCTCGGTCGTGGTGACGCCGCAGGGGAACTCGACGGTTCCCGCCAACAGCAGCATCGAGGCTGGCTTCGTGGCGAACTACAGCGGGGCGAAGCCGGTGCCCAGCGGTGTGAGCGTGGAAGGCCAGAACTGCACCATCACCGTGAAGTGAGTTGAATGCCGCTCGGGGGTTCCTGTCCCTCGAGCGGCATTCCTCCTTTCAGCGCGGCGGCGGGGGAGGGCGGCTCGCCGCCGCGCCATTGTCTTCTTCACCCTACAGCCTTGAGAAGGAGCCATTCATGATGCGCAAGCATTTACTGGCTACACCCGCCGCACTCCTGATGGGCTTTACGTCCGTCGTGAGTCCGCTGGCCGTGCACGCGGAGACGTTCAACTACGGCGAGGCCTTGCAGAAATCCATCTGGTTCTACGAGGCCCAGCGCTCGGGTCCATTGCCCGCCACCAACCGGGTGAGCTGGCGCGGAAACTCCGGCATGCGGGACGGCGCCGACGTGGGCAAGGACCTGACGGGCGGTTGGTACGACGCCGGAGATCACGTCAAGTTCGGCCTTCCCATGGCCGCCAGCGCGACCCTGCTGGCCTGGTCCGTCTATGAATATGGGGATGGGTATCAGCAGAGCGGACAGCTGAACGCCATCCTGGACAACCTGCGCTGGGTCAACGACTACTTCATCAAGGCTCATACCGCTCCGAATGAGCTCTATGGCCAGGTGGGCCACGGCGGCACGGATCACGCCTGGTGGGGAGCGGCCGAGGTGATGCAGATGGCCCGGCCCGCCTACAAGATCGACGCCTCCTGTCCGGGCTCGGATCTGGCCGGTGAGACGGCCGCCGCCATGGCCGTCTCCTCCATCGTGTTCAGGGCGTCCGACCCGGCCTACTCGGCCACCCTGCTGACGCATGCCCGGCAGCTCTTCTCCTTCGCGGACACCTACCGGGGCAAGTACTCGGACTGCATCACGGACGCGCAGTCCTACTACAACTCCTGGAGCGGCTATTGGGACGAGCTGAGCTGGGCCGCCGCCTGGCTGTACCTGGCCACCAACGAGAGCAGCTACCTGACGAAGGCCGAGGGCTATACCTCCTACTGGGGCTCCGAGGGACAGTCTTCCAACTGGAGCTACAAGTGGACGCAGAACTGGGATGACAAGCACTTCGGTGCCCAGCTGCTGCTCGCCCGTCTGACGGGGAAGGCTGTCTACAAGTCTTCCATGGAGCGGAACCTGGATTACTGGTCCACCGGCTACAACAACGAGCGGGTCCGCTATACCCCTGGCGGACTGGCCTGGTTGGATCAGTGGGGCAGCCTGCGCTACGCGGCGAACGCCTCGTTCCTGGCCTTCGTGTACTCCGACGACATCGCCGACAGCGATCCCTCCCGGTCCACGCGCTACCGTGACTTCGCCTCCCGGCAGCTCCGCTACATGCTCGGGGAGAACCCCCGGAACTCGAGCTACGTGGTGGGCTTCGGTGTGAATCCTCCCCGCAACCCGCACCACCGCACCGCGCACGGCGCCTGGGCCGACTCCCTCTCCAGCCCCGCCGAGAGCCGGCACATCCTGTACGGCGCCCTGGTCGGCGGTCCGGACGCGTCGGATGCCTACGTGGACGACCGCTCCAACTACGTCTCGAACGAGGTCGCCACGGACTACAACGCCGCCTTCACCGGTGCGCTGGCGAAGATGTACCTCCTCTATGGCGGCACGCCCGATCCCTCCTTCCCCCAGAGGGAGACGCCCAACACCGACGAGTTCTACGTGGAGGCCGGCATCAACGTGTCCGGTTCCAACTTCACGGAGATCCGGGCGTTTCTCCACAACATCTCCGCCTGGCCGGCCCGCGTGGGCGACAAGCTCACCTTGCGGTACTTCGTCGACCTCTCCGAGGTCATCTCGGCTGGTGGTTCGCCCTCGGACCTGGCCGTCACCATGAACTACAGCCAGGGTGCGAAGGTCCTGCCGCTCAAGCAGTGGTCCGGAAACATCTATTACGTCACGGTCGACTTCACCGGCACGCTGATCTACCCCGGTGGACAGTCCGCGTACCGCAAGGAGGCCCAGTTCCGCATCGCCACCCCGGCGGGCATCCCCTGGAACCCGACCAACGACCCGTCCTACAAGAACCTGACCTCCACCGCGGCCAGGACTTCCTACATCCCGGTGTATGACAATGGCGTCCGGATCTTCGGCTCCGAGCCGGGTCCCGTCACGAGCGACACGATTCCTCCCGCGCCCCCGGTCGGTCTGTTGGCCTCCGCCGCCAATCCGACGCAGATCAACCTCCGCTGGACCGCGAACACGGAGTCCGACCTGGCGAGCTACAATGTCTATCGCTCCACGACCAGCGGCTTCACACCCTCCGCCTCCAATCGGATCGCCACCGGCGTCACCGCGAACACCTATGCAGACACGGGTCTGAGCGCCTCGACCACCTACTATTACAAGCTCGCGGCCGTCGACACGTCCGGCAACGAGTCCTCCGCTTCCTCCCAGTCCTCCGCGACCACGTCCGCCCCGGACAGCACGCCGCCGGCCGCTCCAGCGGGCCTGCTGGCCACCGCTGCCAGCTCCAGCCAGATCAACCTGACCTGGACCGCCGGCACCGAGGCCGATCTGAAGGGCTACAACGTCTACCGCTCCACGACGAGCGGCTTCACTCCCTCCGCCTCCAACCGGATCGCCAGCGGTGTCACGACGGCCTCCTACGCCAGCACCGGCCTGAATGCCTCGACCCCCTACTATTTCAAGCTCACGGCGGTCGATACGTCTGGCAACGAGTCTTCCGCGTCCGTGGAGGCCTCCGCGACCACGCAGCAGGCCCCCGCGTCCAGCCTCTCGGTCCTGTACCGCGATGCCGACTCCAACTCGCCGGCCAACAATCAGATCCGACCGCACCTCAAGATCGCCAATGGTGGCACGGCCAGCGTTCCCGCCAGCGAGCTGAAGGTCCGCTACTACTTCACGCCGGACTCCGGGGAATCGGTCCAGGTCGCGTGTGACTACGCCGTCCTGGGCTGCGCCAACATCACCTCCACCGTGGTGGCGCTGTCCACGCCCAAGACGGGTGCCACGCATTACGTCGAGCTCGGCTTCACCTCCGGTGCCGGTTCGATCGCCGCCGGCCGCGACACCGGCGAAATCCAGATCCGTTTCAACAAGAGCAACTGGTCCAACTTCGACGAAACCAATGACTACTCGTTCGACCCCACCAAGACCTCGTTCGCCGCCTCGAGCAAGATGACCGTGTTCCGCGGTGGCGTCCTGGTCTGGGGCAACGAGCCTTGAACATCGAGGAGAGAGCCATGAGAACGCCTAACACTGGAATGTCCCGTGCCGCTGTCATCGGTGTCACCACCCTGGGCGCGATGCTCGCGCCGCTCGACGCGGCGCTCGCCCACGGCGGGATGACCTACCCCGCGACCCGGACCTATGCCTGCTACCTGGATGGCAAGGCCGGAGGGCAGGGGGGAGATCTGCAACCCACCAACCCCGCCTGCATCGCCGCCGTGGCCGAGGGTGGCAAGAACCCGCTCTGGAATTGGTTCGGCAACCTGATCAGCAACGCGGGCGGCCGGCACCGGGAGATCATCCCGGATGGCAAGCTGTGCGGACCCACCGCGCTCTTCGATGCCTACAACATGGCCCACGCGGACTGGCCCACCACCACACTGCAGGCCGGTTCCACCATCACCATCCGGTACAACGCCTGGGCGCCGCACCCTGGCACCTGGTACCAGTACGTGACCCGGGATGGGTGGGATCCGAGCCAGCCCCTGAAGTGGTCCGACCTGGAGCCGGTCCCCTTCGACACCGTCACCAACCCGCCCATCAACGGCACCGGCCCGGAGGGCCCCGAGTACACGTGGACCGCGCAGCTGCCGGCCGGCAAGAGCGGCCGCCACATCATCTATTCCATCTGGCAGCGCTCGGACAGCGCGGAGGCCTTCTACAACTGCTCCGACGTGGTCTTCGACGGGGGCAGCCAGCAGCCGGACATCGAGGCGCCCACTACGCCCGGCACGCCCGTCGTCAGTGGCGTGACAGGCACGACCGCCCAACTGACCTGGTCCGCCGCGCGCGACAACGTGGGAGTGACGGGTTACGAGGTGTACCGGCTGGTTGGCTCCACCAGCGAGCGGGTGGCCTCGCCCGGTGGCACCACCGTTCTCCTCACCGGCCTCACGCCCTCGACCTCGTACACCTACTCCGTGGTCGCACGTGACGCCGCGGGCAACCGCTCCAGCGCCTCGGCGGCGGTCTCGTTCACCACGACCGCCACTCCGCCCGCCGGAGACTGCAAGGTCGCATACTCCGAGCCCAACAAGTGGTCCGGCGGCTTCACCGGCAACGTCACCATCACCAACACCGGGACCAGCGCCATCTCCGGTTGGAAGTTGCTGTGGGACTACACCGGCGGTCAGACGGTCACCAACGGCTGGAGCGCGAAGGTCTCCCAGCTGGGCACCACGGTGACCGCCGAGAACGAGGCGTGGACCAGTACCATCCCGCCCAACGGCTCCGTCACGTTCGGGTTCAACGCGAACGCTCCGGCGGCCCACCACCTGCCGGTTCCGTCCGAATTCATCCTCAACGGCACCCTCTGCGCCACTCCGTAAGGGCCACGTTCCGGGGTGGGTGCGTCGAGGCGCACCCACCTCAGATAGGAGGGTCGGTTCCTCAGCTCGCCAGAGCTCGATCTGCTCGTCCGGGGTGGGTCTCGGTGATTTCGTGAAGCCGAACAGGAAGGACGTGAGGTCGCTCGGGTTGGGCCACAGTCGCTTTGGAAGGACAGGTGCCTACCGCGGAGTCGCGGTCTGTTTCCGGGGCAACCTGGGATCCTTATACCCTCACCCCGTCCCTCTCCCAGAGGGAGAGGGGATATTGTTTTTTCTCAATGCTGCCGGGAGCGCTAACGCCGTGGCGAGGGTTGCCACTGTTCCCCCAACTCCCGCGATCAGCAACGTCACCGGCGCCGAGGTGGCGTCGAGTAATAGGCCTCCCCCCACGTAGGACAACGCGGCCGCTACTCCGATCGCTCCGTAGAAGTTGCCAAAGACCCGGCCCAGCATCTCCGGCGGCACCAGTCGCTGGAGCAGCGTGTTGCTCGCGACGTCCATCGCCGCCAGCCCAACCCCTCGCACACCCTGCATCGCGAACGCCGCGGAGACGGCCCAACTCAGCCCCGTCAAGAGATTGCCAATGCTGCTCACCGCGAACCCGAGGAGCAGCAGCGCCGCCATCGACGCGCGTGCTCCGTAACGCGCCAGCAGGATGTAACCGAGCAGCAGCCCCATTCCCACCGCGCCCAGCAGAAGCCCCACCGCCGAGTCGCCGGCCCTCAGCGTCTCCTTGGCCAGCAGCACCAGCGCGACATCGTCGACCCCGTTGAACGCGACCACGGCACAGAAGCCCAGCGCGATCACCCGCACCCCGGGCGCCGACAGGATGTAGCCCAGGCCGCTCCTCGCCTGATGGAGGAGTGACGGCGGATTCGACTCCCCGGCGAGCGTCGACGGCATCGACCGGATGGATGCGAGTATCGCCGCCGAAACGAGGAATGAGGCCGCATCGACCAGGAGCACGCCTCGGATACCCACGAGCGGCAACAGCGCCGCCGCCAGCAGCGGACCCAGGGCCTCGGCTCCGTTCGTCCCGAATCCCAGCGTGGAGTTCGCGGTCTCCAACCCATCACCGCTCACCAGCGCCGGCACCGCCGCCCGGGACGCGGGCTGGAACACCTGTCCGGCCACCGCTCGCGCCGCCACCAGCGCCAGCAACAGCGGCAACGGGGGCAACGCGAGCGCGATGAGCAGCAGCAGCGCGCCCTGGACCAGCTCGCAGGTGATCATCACCCGCTTGAGATCGAACCGGTCGCTGATCGCCCCGGTGATCGGGCTCAACAGCGAGGGCGCGAAGTCTCCGGTGAGCAACAGCAGGGAAACCGCCAGTGCCTGGCCCGTCGTGTCCGCCACATGCAGCATGAGCGCGACCAGGCTGAGCGAATCACCGGCGAAGGAGATGACTCGCGCCAACCACAGGGCCCGGAACTCACGGTGACCGCGCAGCAGTTGCAGTGCACCCACCGTGAGCTCCTTGGATTCCTCGCGGGCCGGCTCAGGCCCTCAGGGCCACCACCGTCACTCCGTCGCCACCCTCGTGGTTCTCTCCCGGACGGAACATCCGGATGTACGGGGATGCCGCCAGGTAGTCCCGGATCGCCTGCCGCAGCGCTCCCGTTCCGTGTCCGTGGATGATCAGCGCCGAGTCCTCTCCACTGCGCATCCCCCGATCCAGGAACGACTCCACCTCCGCCAGCGCGTCCTCGGCTCTCATGCCTCGCACGTCGCAGCGGTAGTTCGTCGCCTCCACCGCCTCCGGTGCCGCCTGCTTCGCCCTCTGGATCTGCTGCGCCTGCTTGTTGCGCTCCGGGAACTTCGTGTCCTTCGGCTTCGCCGTCCGCGAGCCCGACAGCTCCGATACCGGCACGCGCATCTTCATGATGCCCGCCGCCACCAGCGCCTGGTCCCCGTGCAGCTCCAGGATCTCCACGTCCTTGTTCAGCCCGGAGTGTCTCACCAGCGCTCCCACCCGCAGCTCCGCCGGGACAGGGGCCTCCACCTGGAACAGCTCCGCCCTCGCCGCCTTCGCCCGCTGGTTCGCTTCCTCCGCCCGCTGCAGCAGCTGCGCTCGCGCCTCCGACGCCGCCTTCTCGTTCGACTGCGCCCTCAGCACCTTCAGCAGCTCCTGCACCTCCGCCGCCGCCTGGTCGCTCGCCGCCGCCACCTCCTCGTTGAAGCGCATCAGCCTCGCCTTGCGCTCCCGCTCGAACTGCTGCTTCTGCTCCTCCAACTGCGCACGCAGCCGCTCGGCCTCCTCCGCCGCCACCTTCGCCCGGTCCAGGTCGTCCTGCAGCCTCCTCCGATCCTCCTCCGCCGCCGCCAGCGCCTTCGCCAGCGCGCCTCCCGCGTTCATCGCCAGGTCTCTCGCTCGCGTGCAGATGTGCTCCGGCAGCCCCATCCTCGACGCCACCTCGATCGCCGACGACGCTCCCGCCGCGCCCAGCTGCAGCTTGTACGTGGGCGCCATCTTCTTCGCATCGAAGCCCACCCGCGCGTTCAGGAAGCGCGGATCCAGGTGCGCCAGCGCCTTGAGCTCCTCCAGGTGCGTGGTCACCAGCACCACCGCTCCCTTCTCCAGCAGCTCCTCCAGCACCGCGATGGCGATCGCCGCTCCCTCGCGCGGATCCGTGTCCGCGGCGATCTCGTCGATGAGCACCAGCGAGTTCTTCCCCACCGACAGCGTGATGTCCCGCAGCATCACCACGTGCGCGCTGAACGTGGACAGGCCCTGTGACAGGTCCTGCGCGTCACCCACCGTGGAGTGCACCGTGCGGTACAGCGGCATCCTCGAGCCCTCGCCCGCCGGAATCGGCAGGCCCGCCCTCAGCATCAGCGCGCACAGGCCCACCGCCGTCAGCGTCACCGTCTTGCCGCCCGCGTTCGGACCCGACACCACCATCGCCCGCGCCTCGCCCTTCATCTCCACGTCGTTGGGCACCACCTCGGTGTCCCTCAACAACAGCCGCGGGTGCCTCAGGCGCAGCAGCGTCAGGCTCTCCACCCCCCTGAACTCGGGCGCGTGGGCCCTCAGGTCCCCCGCCAGCACCGCCGCCGCCTCCACCTCGTCCAGCTCCGCCACCGCCGCGATGCCCTCGAGCACCTTGTCCGACTCCCGCCCGAGCTGGTTCGTCAGCTCCTGGAGGATCCGCCGCTCCTCCTCCGTCACCACCGACTGGGCGATGGCCAGGTCGTTGCCCATCCCCACCAGCCCCTCGGGCTCCACGAACAGCGTCTGCCCCGTCTGGCTCGCGTTGTGGACGATGCCCGGCACCTCTCCTCGAAAGCTGGAGACCACCGGCACCACGTACCGGCCGTTGCGGATGGTGTAGTAGTTCTCCCGCAGCTTCGGCAGGAAGCTCTCGTCGTGGAGCTTCTCCTCCAGCCAGCCCTTGATGCGCCGGTGCAGGCCCCGCACCCGATCCCTCGCCTCTCGCAGCGCCGGGCTCGCCCGGTCGGAGATCTCCCCGTCCGCCTCGAAGCTCCGGTCGATGCGCACCGCCAGCTGCTCCAGCATCGGCAGCCGCCGGGAGATGGCCGCCAGCCGGGGCACCACGTGCTGGCGCTCCTCCAGCGCCTCGCGGGTGCGCACGAAGGCGAACAGCAACTGCGCCGACGCGATGAGCTGCCGGGGCTCCAGCAGGCCTCCCTTCGAGGCGAGCTCCAACGCGCCCCGCAGGTCCGTCACCCCACCCAGCGGCAGGGAGAACTGCTCCTGGGCCAGCCGCCGTGCCTCGGCGACCAGCTCCAAGGCTTCCGTCACCTCATCCTCGGTGTCGAGGAACGGCCGGGCGAGCGCGCGCTCCCTCCCGGGTTCGGTCCTACAGCGATGGGCTAGGGCGCGGAGCACATCCGCGAAGCCAAGGTCCTCGAGCGTTCTCTGGGCGATCTGCACGGTCATGGGTTTCATGCGCGGCCGGTCGGCCGTCAAGAGGAACTGCGATTGTGATGGTCGGCGGCGCTCTGCTATCTGCCTGACATGCTCTGGCTTCTGGTAGCGGGCACGCTCGCGGCGGCCATGGACGTCCCCGCCACCGGGGACCTGACAACGGCCCTGTCTCAGGAGGCCGCGGGGGATAGCGCGGCGGCCCTGGCCACCGTGGAGGCCGTGGTGCGCGCCTGGCCCGCCGAGGCCCTTCCCCGGCTCGAGGCGGCGCGGCTCCTGCTGAAGCTCGGGGGAGACCTGGACCTGGTGGAGACCCACCTGGACGTGGCCTCCGCCATGGCCCCAGAGAACCCCCGCGTCCACTACCTGCGGGGTTTGTTGTGGGAGGAGCGCGGCCAACCCCTGCGCGCGGCCAGGTCTTACGAGCTGGCCGTGTTCTACAGAACCTCTTATGAGGACGCCCGCTTCCGGCTCGCCGGTCTCTGGGCCTCCCTGGGCGACTGGCTCAAGGCCGAGCTCCACTACCGCTACCTCGCCCGATCCCGCCCCGAGTGGGTGCAGGTGCGCCTACAGCTCGTCCGGGCCCTGGAGGAGCAGGGGAGAGGCCCGGACGCCGAGAAGGAATTGTTACAACTCAAGAGCGAGCAGCCGACCAACACCCTGGTCATCCGCCGGCTGATCGAGCTCTACGAGCGCACCGGCCGGCCCCAGCTGGCCGCGAAGCTGCGAGCGAGCCTGGAACCGCCCGCTCCCTCGAAGAAGATGCGGCCCCTGAGGCCCTCGCGTCGGTAGGGAACCTTTCTCGCCTTGTCCGATTGCGCGGAAAGCGCCACTGCATACACTGCGCCCGCCTTGAAGACCGCCAACCTCGCCATCGTTTTCACCGACATCCAAGGGTTCACCGAGCGCACCAGCCGGCAGACCCTCGAGGAGAACCAGCGTCTGCTGCGGACGCACAATGATCTCCTCGCCCCCGTGTTCAAGGCGTTTGGCGGGCGCATCATCAAGTCCATCGGGGATGCCTTCCTCGTCACCTTCGAGTCGCCCACCCAGGCCGTCCTCAGTGGCATGGCCATCCAGGACCGGCTCTGGCAGTACAACCGCGGCGTCCCGGACGCCGAGCGGCTCGACGTGCGCGTGGCCATCAACGTGGGCGAGGTGCGGCTGGAGTCCAACGACGTCTTCGGCGAGCCCGTCAACATCGCCTCGCGCGTGGAGTCCATCGCCGAGGCCGGCCAGGTGTTCTTCACCGAGGCCGTGTACCTGGCCATGAACAAGGCCGAGGTGCCCTCCCAGGAGGTGGGCTCCTTCGAGCTCAAGGGCATCCCCGGGAAGATCCGTGTCTTCCGCGTGCCCCGCGCTCCCTACCGGGTGGAGACACCCTCCGTGGTGCACCTGCCGTCCGAGCCCTCGCTGGAGAACGAGCAGCCCCCCTTCGGCAACCTGGCGCTCTCGCGCGTCCCCTCGTCCATGCTCGCGCCGGGCCCGGATCTCGCCGCCACGGCCGCCGCCCTGGGCAGCCGCGCCGCCACCGTCATCCAGGCTGTGAAGTCCGGGCGGCGCCTGTCGCTCCCTCCCAGGGCCCTGGCGGTGGGCGGCGGCGCCCTGGTGCTGCTGCTGCTCGGCATCGGCTTCGTCGTGCTGCGCGCCAGCCCCGTCGAGGCCGCCATCGAGGAGGTGGCCGAGGCCTCCGCCACGCAGGAGAAGCTCGAGCTGGCGGAGAAGGCCCGCAAGCTCATCGCCGAGGAGAAGCTGCCGGGGGAGAAGAACCTGCTCCTCGGCAAGCTCGACGAGGCCCTGGAGGCGCCCGGCAAGGCGGTGGACCACTACCGCGTCGCGGTGAAGGCCGGGAACGACGAGGCCGGGGAGCGGCTCACCCGCATGTTGAAGCACCAGGAGTGCCGTGTGCGCTCCGAGGTCGCGACCACGCTGGGCGAGCTCCGGCTGGAGTCCGCGCGCGGCTCGCTGGAGGCCCTGGCCAGGAATGGTGGCCCGGGCGATGAGCCGGATGCCCTGTGGGGGTTGGGGTGCAACTCGCGCAAGAAGGCGGAGAAGGCGCTGGAGCGGATCGGCCGCTGACATGGGGGAAGACGTGAGACGGGTGAAGACGGGACTGGATGTCTGGGTGGAGCAGGGCTTCGCGCCGCTGAAGGGCAAGCGGGTGGGGGCCATCGTCAACCCCACCAGCGTGGATTCGCGGTTCCGCCACCTGGCGGACCTGCTGGCCAGCGCGCCGGGGGTGAAGCTGGGGGCCCTCTTCGGCCCCGAGCACGGCATCCGCGGCGAGGCCCAGTACATGGTCGCCGTGGACGATGTGCGAGACAGGCGTACCAATGTCCCCGTGTACAGCCTCTACGGCTCCACCTTCGAGTCCCTGTCCCCCCGCCCCGAGTGGCTGGAGGGGCTGGACGCGCTCGTCTTCGACATCCAGGACGTGGGCAGCCGCTACTACACCTACGTCTACACCATGGCCCTGGCCATGAAGGCCGCCGGCAAGGCGAAGGTGCCCTTCTACGTGCTGGACCGGCCCAACCCGCTCAACGGCGTCACCATCGAGGGCAACCTCGTGGGGGAGCGCTACCGCTCCTTCGTGGGGCTGTACTCCCTCCCCAACCGGCACGGCATGACGGCCGGCGAGCTGGCCCGCCTCTTCAACGACGAGCAGGGCTTCGGGTGCGAGCTGACGGTGGTGCCCATGGAAGGTTGGCGCCGCGAGCATTTCTGGTCCGACACCGGGCTGCCCTTCATCCCGCCCTCGCCGAACATGCCCACCCCGGACACCGCGCTCGTCTACCCGGGCATGTGCCAGGGCGAGGGCACCAACGTCTCCGAGGGCCGCGGCACCTGCCGCCCCTTCGAGCAGTTCGGCGCCCCCTGGGTGGACACGGACGCGCTGCTCGCCCGGCTGGAGCGCGAGAAGCTCCCCGGCGTCTCCTTCCGCGCCGTGGGCTTCACCCCCACCTTCGACAAGTACAAGGGCGAGTCCTGCAGCGGTGCCTTCATCCACGTCACGGACCGGCAGGCCTTCCTGCCCCTGCGCACGGGCATCGCCATCTTCCAGGCCCTCTACGAGCTGGGGCGGGGCGGCAAGTTCGCCTGGCGTGAGGACGCCTACGAGTTCGTGGACGACGTGCCCGCCTTCGACCTGCTCTGTGGCACGGACCAGGTGCGCAAGGGAATCGAGGCCGGCTGGCCGCTGGACCGTCTACTGGAAGGCTTCGAGACCCAGGCCCGGGACTTCGCCAAGCGGAGGGAGCGTCACCTGCTGTACGCTCAGGGCTCGTGAGCCAAGACGTCATCGGAATCCTGTCCGACAGCCATGGCGACCTGGCCGCCTTCGACGCGGCCTATGAGCTGCTGCGGGCCAAGGGCGCACAGCGCTTCATCTTCCTGGGGGGGCGATACACCGACCTGGACGAGTGGATCCTCGACCGGCGCGAGCGCAGCCGCGGGGGCCGTGAGTACTCGGGGGCGGACTTCATCCAGGACGTGGCGCGCTGGCTGGCCGTCACCGAGCAGAAGCCCCGCCCGCGCTCGCTGTCCCTGGGGGATGACGCGCTGAAGGAGCTGGAGGAGGATCCGCTGCTCGTGCGCGAGCACTTCCTGCGGACCCCGGAGCGCGACTCCCTCCAGTACAGGGATCCCTCCATCCCCCGGAAGATGCTGGACATGGTGGGCGACACGCTCTGCTGCCTCGTCCATGACAAAAACGACCTGAGCCGGGACGACCTGGTCAACGCGCTCGTCTTCATCCACGGCAAGGACTCCGAGCCGAAGCTGGTGCAGATCGGCCCTCGCTACTTCCTCACCCCGGGCCGCCTGGCCGGAGCCGCGGAGCAGACGTGCGCCCTGCTGGAGCGCGAGGATCGCAACCTGCGCTTCTCCGCCTTCCGACTGGATGGGTCGGTGATCCTCGAGCCGCAGTTGCTCCTGCTGGATCGCCGCTCCAAGCTGACCATCAAGTGAGGCCCCCCGTGCAGGTCGCGCTTCTCGGAGGCTCGTTCAACCCGCCCCACGTCGGCCACCTGATGGCGGCCCACTACGTGCGCGCCACCCAGGGCGTGGACGAGGTGTGGTTCATGCCCACCTTCCGCCATCCCTTCGGCAAGGTGTCCGAGGAGTTCGAGCACCGCCTGCGCATGTGCGAGCTGATGTGCCGGGACACCTCGGGCTGGATGAAGTGCTCGCGGGTGGAGAGCGAGGTGGGCAAGGACGGGCGCACGGTGGACACGCTCGAGTTCCTCCAGGCGCGCCACCCCGAGCACCGCTACACGCTCGTCATCGGCTCGGACATCCTGAAGGATCTGCCGCACTGGAAGGACGTCGACCGCATCCGGCGGATGGCGCGCGTGCTGGTGCTGCACCGCGCGGGCTACCCGGGCGTCGACAAGATCATCGAGCCGCCGCTCGAGGTCGTGGGCCCGCCGCTGGCGGAGGTCTCCTCCACGGAGATCCGCGAGCGGCTGTCACGCGGCGAGCTGCCCTCGGACCTGGTTCCGAGCGCGGTGCTCGCCTATGCCCGCGAGCACCACCTCTACGGGCTGTGAGCCGGGCGGTTCCTCGCTCCTCCGCTTGAAGCTCCCACTTCGTCTTTCTCGAAGTGGGAGCGGCCAGATTTTCTTTTGGCCGAGGGTTGTCGGGCTCCCCACATTGATCCGCGAGGAGCGTGACATGGACTCACACGACCCCCCCGCGGTGACTTCGTCCCAGCAGCCCTGGCACGCGTTACCCCCCGACGCGGTGCTGAAAGCCATTCAAGGCACCCCCGACGGCCTCTCCGAGCACGAGGCCCGCGCCCGGCTCGAACGCCATGGCCCCAATGTGTTGCAACGAGTCTCCGGGGAGAGCCCCCTGAAGCTGCTCTGGCGCCAGGTGAACAACCCCCTCATCTGGGTGCTGCTCGCGTCGGCGGGACTGGCCATCGCCCTGGGCAAGGTGACGGACGGCATCATCGTCCTCGCGGTGGTGGTGCTCAACACCCTCATCGGCTTCGTGCAGGAGTTCCGCGCGGGCAAGGCCATCGAGGCGCTCACGCAGATGGTGCCGGAGAACGCCACCGTCCTGCGCGAGGGCCAGAAGGTGACGGTGCCCGCCGCGCAGCTCGTCCCGGGGGACGTGGTGGTGCTCGCCTCGGGTGACAAGGTGCCCGCGGACGTGCGGCTCCTCGCCGAGCGCAACCTCCAGGTGGAGGAGGCGGCACTCACGGGCGAGTCCGTCCCCTCGGAGAAGAAGGTGGCGCCCGTCGACACGAGCGCGGGCATCGGCGACCGGACGAGCATGGCGTTCGGTGGCACGCACGTCACCTATGGCACGGGCACGGCGGTGGTGGTTGCCACCGGTAGCGCCACCGAGCTCGGCCGCATCTCCCAGTTGCTGCGCGAGGCGGTGGACCTGCAGACGCCCTTGACGAAGGCCCTGGCCTCCATCGGGCGCTACCTGACGATCGCCATCCTGATCATCTCCGCCGTGCTGCTGGGCGTGGGCCTGCTGCGCGGCTACGCGGTGGCCGAGTCGCTCCTGGCCGCCCTCACGCTGGCGGTGGCCGCCATCCCCGAGGGCCTGCCCGCCATCGTCACCATCGCCCTGGCCATCGGCGTGCAGTACATGGCCGCGCGCCGCGCCATCATCCGCAAGCTGCCCGCCGTGGAGACGCTGGGCAGCACCACCGTCATCTGCTCCGACAAGACGGGCACGCTCACCCGCAACGAGATGACCGTACAGGCCCTGTGGACGCCCGCCGGCTTCTATTCCCTCTCGGGCGTGGGCTACTCGCCCCAGGGCGAGGTGCGCCGCGGTGACCAGCCCCTGGCCTCCCTGCCCGAGGATGCCCGCGAGCTGCTCGTGGCCGGCGCGCTCTGCAATGACGCCTCGGTCCGTTCCAAGGATGGTACCTGGGAGCTGACGGGAGACCCCACCGAGGGAGCTCTCCTCGTCGCCGCGGAGAAGGCCGGGCTGCGCGTGGAGGAGCTGCGCTCCCGCCGCTCCCGCGTGGATGCCATCCCCTTCGAGTCCGAGAACCAGTTCATGGCCACCCTCAACGAGGATGAGCGGGGCGCCCGCTCCCTCTTCCTCAAGGGCGCGCCCGAGGTGGTGCTGCGCCGCTGCGACTCGCACGAGGGGCTCGATGCCAGGACGGTACTCGCGGAGGTGGAGCGCCTGGCCTCGCGGGGCATGCGCGTGCTGGCCGTGGCGAGCAAGTCCGTTCCAGGCTCGCAGCAGGGCGTGCGGCTCGAGGACGCGGCCGGCGGCTTCCGGCTCCTGGGGCTCCAGGGAATGATCGATCCGCCGCGCGAGGAGGCCATCCAGGCGGTGAAGGCCTGCCACGCCGCGGGCATCACCGTGAAGATGATCACCGGCGATCATGCGAAGACGGCGGAGGCCATCGGCGCGCAGCTCGGCATCCTCGAGGGGGGCCGGGCGGTGACGGGGGCGGAGCTGGCGGAGATGGACGAGGCGCGGCTGCGCGGGTCGGCCACGTCCTCCAATGTGTTCGCCCGCGTGGCGCCCGAGCACAAGCTGCGCCTGGTGCGTGCCCTCCAGACGGAGGGCCACGTGGTGGCCATGACGGGGGATGGCGTCAACGACGCGCCCGCGCTCAAGCAGGCCAACATCGGCGTGGCCATGGGCATCACCGGCACCGCCGTGTCCAAGGAGGCCGCGGACATCATCCTCACCGACGACAACTTCGCCTCCATCGCCGCCGCGGTGGAGGAGGGCAGGCGCGTCTACGACAACCTCATCAAGTCGCTCGCCTTCGTGCTGCCCACCAACCTGGGTCTGGCCCTCATCCTCATCGTCGGCGTGGCCTTCTTCCCCATCCTGCACATCAACGGTGAGCGCGAGGCCCTGCTGGCCATGCTCCCCAGCCAGTTGCTGTGGATCAACCTGGTGGCCACGGTGGCGCTCGCACTGCCGTTGGCCTTCGAGGCCCGGGAACCGGATGTGATGAAGCGTCCCCCGCGCCGGCCGGACTCCCCCGTGCTCAGCCGCTTCGTGCTGATGCGCACGGTGCTGGTCGCGGTGCTGATGTGCGCTGGCGCCACCGGGCTCTTCCTCTGGGAGTACAACACCGAGGTTGCTCGCCTGGGCCATGACATGGCCCTGCGCGAGGCGCAGACCATGGCCGTCACCACCGTCATCATGTTCCAGATGTTCTACCTGCTGAACTGCCGCTCCCTGCGCGACTCGTTCTTCCGCATCGGCGTCTTCAGCAACCCCTTCGTCTACCTCGGCATCGGGTTGCTGGCGCTGCTGCAGCTCGGGTTCATCTTCCTGCCCTTCATGCAGCGTGTGTTCGGCACCGCGCCGCTGACACTCGAGGCGCTGGGGCTGTGCGCCCTGGTGGGGGCCGTGGTCCTGCCCGTCATCAGCGTGGAGAAGTGGTGGCGCTCGCGGCGTGCACAGCGCTCGCGTCGGGAGCGGGGAGCCGGCAGACAGCTCCCTTCGCGCGTGCCTCGGCGCGCGACGGTGGGATGAGCCCCGGTTCTTCCGGAGCCCTACATTCTGGAGGACGGCCACTGGGTGAGTCCCAGTGGCCGTGCCTCGGGGATGCGGGATGAACAGGGACAGCACGCAGGAGGGCGAGCGAGAGGTCTCCTCGGACTTCGAGGACTCCTTCCTGCGCGAGTTGCGGCTCGAGCCAATGCCTCGGCTCCCGGTGCCCGGGGGATGGCTCGGAGGCCCGACGGGTCGCCGATACCATGTCCTGGAGTGGTTGGGAGGCGGGGGAATGGGTCAGGTCTTCCGCGCCCAGGACGAGATGCTGCAGCGCGAGGTGGCGCTCAAGTTCCTCCTGGTTCGCACGGGCTTCGACGAAGCGGCGCTGCGAGAGGCGCGGGCCATTGCCCGGCTGGACCACGAGAACATCGTCCGCATCTTCGACGTGTCCGAGTGGAGTGCCACGCGCGGAGAGCCCCCTGTTCCCTTCCTGGTGATGGAGTGTCTGGAGGGAGCGCCTCTCTCGGTGGTGCTGAAGCGGGAACGACGGCTGGAGGTGCCGCGCGCGCTGGAAATCATGGACGGCATCGCCGCGGGTCTGGCGCACGCCCACGAGCGCGGCATCGTCCACCGGGACCTCAAGCCCGGCAATGTCTTCCTCACCCGGCAGGGCGGGGTGAAGCTGCTGGACTTCGGCCTGTCGCACCTGATGGCGGGCAGTGGCACGGACTCGCCACACCTGCCCAGGGCCGGGACGCCGGGCTACATGGCGCCGGAACAGTGGAGGGGAGAGGCGCAGGACTCGCGGACCGACCTCTGGGCGGCGGGGGTGGTGCTGTACGAGATGCTCACCGGCGAGCTGCCCTTTCCGGACGCCATGTGGATGGAGTTGCGTGAGCGGGTGACTTCCAGCGAGCCCATGCCTTCGGTGCGCGCGCGCCAGCCAGAAGTGCCTCGGGAGGTGGAGTCGCTCGTGGTGACCCTGCTGGCCAAGGATCCGGCCCGGCGCCTTCCCACGGCCCGGGAACTGCGGGAGGTGATCCTCGAGCTGCGTGCGCGCCTCGCCGGGCCCGGAGCCGGGTCTCCGCGGCCCGTGCCCCAGCAGCGCCGGTTGCTGGTGCTGCTCTCCTGTCTGCTGCCGGACCTCTCCGGACTCTCGGAGCGGCTCGGCGCGGAGGACGTGGAGGAACTGGAGACGGCCTTCCAGCGGGAGTGCGCGGACGTCATCCAGCGGCACGGTGGCACCGTCACCCAGTCCATGGGCGGAGAGGTGATCGCCTGCTTCGGCCAGCTCCAGGTACGGGAGGATGACGCGGAGCGCGCGGTTCGCGCTGCCCTGCGGCTGGTTCGGGACATGCCGGAGCTGCTCCGCCGGAGGTTGCCGCACCTGCCCCTCACCGGGCCGGGCGCGAGGGTGGGCCTCCATACGGACTGGATGGCACTGGACGCACGAGCCCTCCAGGGAGAGGCCTCGCGGGTGGTGTCCCGGCTCGCGAGCCAGGCCGGGCCCGGTGAGGTGCTCGCCACCGGGACGACCTGGACGCAGGTGCGCGGCGCCTTCGAGACGGAGGCACTCGGCTTCCGGGAGCTGCCGGGGCTCGCGGGGCCGGTCCGCATGGAAGTGCATCGCGTGCTGCGCGAGTGGGAGGGCCAGGTCCGTTTCGACAGGATGCTCATGGCCGGTGGTCTCACGCCCCTGGTGGGGCGGGAGGGGGAGCTGCGGTGGCTGCTGGAGCTCTGGGAGCGGGCCCGGAACGGGCGGGGTGCGTTCGTCCTGCTCCAGGGTGAGGCGGGCATCGGCAAGTCCCGGCTCCTCCAGGAACTGCGCGAGCGTGTGCCTCCGGAGAGGGCCACCCGGCCGCGCTTCCAGTGCGGCTTCCGGTTCGGCGCCAGCGCCCTCCTTCCGATGGCCGAGGTGCTCCAGGGTCTCCTCCCGTTCTCCCCGGAGGACTCGCCCGAGCGGTACAGGCGGGAGCTGGAGTCACGGCTGGAAGCCATGGAGCTCCCCCGGGAGTCCGCGCAGCTGCTGGGCCTGCTCCTCTCACTGCCCCTGCCCGAGGGCGCCCCGGCGTCCCGGCTCACGCCCGAGCGGCGGCAGGAGCTGACGTACGAAGCCCTGGTGGAGCTGATCCTGCACGATGCGCGGCAGCGGCCCGTGCTCCTCGCCATCGAGGATCTGCACTGGGCCGACTCCTCCTGGCTCGAGCTGCTCGGACTCCTGCTCGAGCGCATCGAGAGTGCGCGCGTTCTCGTCGTCCTCACTGCCCGCCCCGAGTTCCAACCCTCCTGGCCCTCGCGGCCCTGGCTCCACCCGCTCACGTTGGTGCGCCTGCCGGCTGGACTCGCGGAGTCCCTGGTGAAGCAGGTGGCTCGCGGTGCGCCCCTGCCGGAGGAGACGGTCCGGGCGCTGGTGGAGAGGACGGACGGCATCCCGCTGTTCATCGAGGAGATGACGCGCAGGGTGCTGGAGGGTGGGGCGGTGGCGTCCATCCCGGTGACCCTGAACGAGCTGCTGCTGGCCCGGTTGGATCTGCTGCCCTCGCGTCAGAAGGCCCTGGCCCAGGTGGGAGCGGTGGTGGGACGGGACTTCTCCCTGGCCCTGCTCTCGGCCGTGACGGGCCGGGAGGACACGGGCCTGCGGCGTGATCTCGCGAACCTGGTGGAGGCGGGATTGCTCCAGGAGAAGGTGGATGAGAGGGGCGAGCCCGGCTACCAGTTCCGGCACGCGCTCTTCCAGGAGGCGGCGTACCAATCCCTGCCTCGGAGCGAGCGGAGGCTGCACCACCGGCGCATCGCGCGGGTGCTGGAGGTGAAGGTCCCCGGCGTGGTGGAGACCAGGCCCGAGTTGCTCGCACACCACTATTCGGAGGGAGGGGAGGAGGCGCTGGCCGTCCTCTTCTGGCGCGGGGCTGGAATGCTCGCCACGCTGCGCATGGCCATCCCGGAGGCGGTAGCGCATCTCACCCGGGCGCTGGAGCCTCCGCGTGGGGAGCCCGCGTTGCGCTGGGCGCCCGCCGAGGAGTTCCAGGTGTTGGCCACCCTGGGCTTCTGCCAGTCCCTGTTGTGGGGCTTCGACTCGCCCGAGGTGGCGCGGACGCATGCCCGGGCCTGGGCGCTGCTACGCCGCATGGACAAGCTTCCGCTCTCCGTGCCGGTGGCCAGTTGGAGTCTCTTCTCCTATCACGAGGCACGAGCGGAGCTCTCGATGTGCCACGAGCTGGCGGGCCTGTTGGTGCGCCAGGGAGAGCGGCAGCGGAGACCGGAGCTGTCGGTGGCGGGCTACTGGATGATGGCCATCGATTGTACCTACTGGGGACACGCACGAGCCGCGCTGGAGTACAGCGAGCGCGCGATGGCTCTCACACGCCCCACCTCCGGGCCACCCAGGAAGGAGACGTTCCTGTCGGAGACCTTCGTCCTTGCCTCGTGCACCCATTCGGTGTCGGGCCGGCTGGCGCGGGCGCGGGAGCTCGAGCGGGAATCGCTGGCATTGGCCCGGCGCACCGGCTCTCCCATGCTGCTGGTCTTGACGCTGACCTATGAGGCCATGGCCTGTCAGATCCGCCGGGAAGCCGCGGAAGTCTCGAGGTGGACGGAGGAGATCCTCGCCATCTCCAGCGAGCGACGTCAGTCGTTCTGGCCCCCGTGGGCGAGGTGCCTCCAGGGCTGGGCCCTGGCCGAGCTGGGACAAGGCCAGCGGGGACTGGAACTCCTGAGGCAGGAGCTCGCGCGGTGGCAGACGCAGGGAGTCCGGGGCGGGCGGACCTATTGCCTCGAGATGCTCGCCAAGGTGCATCTGACGCTGGGGCGGTACCGCGAGGGCCTGGCGGTGGTCCGCGAGGCGCTGGTCCTGATGTGGACGACGGGAGAGCACGGTTTCGAGGTCGAGCTGCGCCGCGTGCTGGGGGAGTTGTTGCGTGCCAGCGGGCGGGAGCGCGAGGCGCGGTACGAGCTCCTCCGTGCCATCGCCGTCGCTCGTGAGCAGGGGGCCCTCATCTACGAGCTGCGCGCGACGGTGAGCCTGTGCCGCCTGCTGCGGGACACGGGACGGACGGAGGTGTCCCGGAGGCTCCTGGAGCGGATCCTCGCCCCATTCGAGGGCGAGGACTCGGTGGATCTCCAGGAGGCGCGGGCTCTGTTCTCCCTCAATGCTGACCGAGCCACTCCACCAGGAGCCGGTTGATCTCGGCCGGCTTCTCCTGGTGCAGGAAGTGCCCCGCGTCCTGGAGGCGCTCGATGCGCAGGCCCGCCGGGAAGTCCTCCTTCCGCATGTCGTCGAACAGGCGCGTGTCCATGCAGCCGTCCTTCGCTCCGGTGAGCGCGAGCGTGGGCACCCGCACGGTGGACTGCATCAGCTTGTGCGTCCGCCAGTTGGTGGGCGACCACAGCGCGTAGATGGCGCGGTAGTAACCGAGCGCCGCCTGGAGGACGCCCGGCTGCCGGAAGGTCTTCTTGAGCGCCGCCATCTCCTCCTCGGGCCACTTCCAGCCCGGGGACCAGTCGCGCCAGAGCTTCTCGATGAGCTCGAAGTCGTTCCACTTCACCGCCACGTCCGACACGCCTCGCAGCTGGAAGAAGAACGAGTACCAGGAGTTGCGCAGCTGCTCGGGCCTGCGCACGAACATCGCGAGCGCGTTCTTCACCTGCGCCACCGCCAGCGCGGAGAACGAGTGGAAGCGCTCCGGCGTCATCGCCGTGGCGATGTAGCCGATCACCGCTCCCCAGTCGTGCCCGACCAGGTGCGCCTTGCGCACGCCCAGGTCGTCCATCCACCCCAGCAGATCCTCCGCCAGGCGCACGAGGTGGTAGTCGCCATCTCGCGGCTGCGCCGAGGGCTCGTAGCCTCGGAGCGTGGGGACGATGACCCGGTAACCAGCCTCGGCCAGCGCCGGCATCTGCTCACGGAAGGAGCGCACATGGTCGGGGAAGCCGTGGAGGCAGAAGACGACCTCCGGCCCCTCTCCCATCTCCATGGCGGAGAACTTCAACCCGTTGGCGCGAAGGGTCCGTCCCTTCAGCTCGTGGCGCCGCGCGCGTGCTTGCTTCCGCGTCTCTTCCTTGCGAAGCGTTTCCATGTAATCCCCCCCGGGGGTTGGGTGTGACGCGGTAAGTCATGCACAGCCCGAAACCCGGATGCAAAGGATTTCTGGGAAATCACCTATTCGCGTGTCACGGGACGGAAACGGCTCAGGACGACGCCCGCCACGAGGAGCACGGCCCCGAGCGGGAGCAGGGCCGCCGTGGCCAGCACCGGGCGCGCGCCCCCGACGTCGAGCAGCACTCCCGCCAGCGCGCTGCCCCCGGCGATGCCGAGCGACCAGCACGCGCTATAGAAGGAGAAGCCCTCGGCCCGTCGCCCGGGCGGGAGCGCCCGCTGGAGGAGGAAGGTCAACGTCCCCGTCACCGGCGCGAGGAACAGGCCCGCCGCGACGAGCCACACGGCCAGCCCGTGCACCGAGGCCATCCACCCGAGCGGCAGCAGCAGCAGGCCCCACGCTCCCAGCAGCAGCTTCGCGCGCCATGTGCCCTCCTCGCGTCCCTTCGCGCCGGGGAGCAGGGTGTAGCCGAGTCCTCCCGCGGCGCTGGCGGCGGACAGGAGCGCGGCCAGCATGCCCCACAGCGCGGCGCCCGCTCCCATCTCCTCGAGCCGGGGAGGAATTCCCGCCTCCAGCGCGCCCCAGCTCACGCCCAGCACCGCCACCATGCCGAACACCGCCAGCGCACCGGGCGCGCGCCACACCCCCGTTCCCTCGCGCACCGCCACCGGAGCGGGTTCCGGCGCACGCTCGGGCAGGCCCAGGCTCAGTGCGCTCGCGACGAGCGCGCTCGCCCCCATCATCCCCAGCGCGAGCAGGGGCGCGCCGCTGGCCGTCGCCACTCCCACCAGCAACGGCCCCAGCACCCACTGCACCTCCACGAGCACCGCGTCCAGCGCGAAGGCCGCCTCCAGCCGCGAGGCCGGAGCCACCGAGGCCAGCAGGGCGCGCACTCCTCCCTGCACCCCGGAGGGCATCACGCCCAGCAGCAGGGACGCGGCCAGCAGCACCGGCGCCGGTGCGTGCAGCAGGGCCGCCACCCCGAGCCCCACCGCGAGCAGCGCCTGCCAGTGCAGCCCTCGCCGCAGGCCCACGAGCAGCGGCTCGCGATCCAGCATCCGCCCTCGCCACGGCGCCGCGAGGGCCGCTCCCACGGAGCAGGCGCTCGCCATCCACGCGCCGAAGGTGAAGGAGCCGGTGGCCTCGCGGCCCGCCAGCAACAGCGCGAACGTCATCATCGTCCCGGGCAGTCGCGCGAAGAACGCCGCCAGCACCCAGCGCCGCCAGGCCTGCTCCCGCCACAGGTCTCGGGGCAGGGCCACTCGCATCGTCGCCGCCATGGAAGTTCCTCCTCGAAGTCGCGGGCGAAGATGCGCTCCGGCACCTGTTCCGACAATCGATTAAGGTGCCCGGGTGTGGTGAGTTTTTCTCACCGTTCCCCCGGAGCCCCGCATGTCCGCGCCCCTGCCTCCCCTCAATGCCCTGCGCGCCTTCGAGGCCGCCGCGCGCCACGGCCACATGGGACGTGCCGCGCGCGAGCTGGGCGTCACCCACGGCGCGGTGAGCCGGCAGGTGCACCTCCTGGAGGAGCACCTGGGCAACAAGCTGTTCAACCGCGTCGGGCGGGGCCTGGAGCTCACCGAGCGGGGCCGCGAGCTGGCCGAGCGCGCCACGCGCATCTTCGCGGACCTCTCCTGGGCGGTGGACCGCGTCAACGCGAAGCCCACGGCGGCCACCCTGCTGGTGGGCGTGCCTCGCGCCTTCTCCATCCGGTGGCTGGCGCCGCGGCTCGGCGGCTTCTGCGAGGCCCACCCGTGGATCGATCTCCGGGTGGACAGCTCACGTGACGAGGTGGAGCTCGGCCGGGGCGAGGCGGACGTGAGCATCCGTTTCGGCGAGGGCCCCTGGCCGGGCGTGGTGGTGGACGCGCTGGGCGAGGAGCGGCTGTTCCCCGTGTGTGCCCCCTCGCTGCTGCACGGGGGCCGCCCGCTGCGCAGCGTGACGGACCTGTCGAGGCACTCCCTGCTGCACTTCGCCGACACGCCCGACTGGGCGAGCTGGCTGAAGGCCGTGGGCGCCACCGGCGTGGACCCGGCGCGAGGCCCCCGCTTCAGCGAGCTGGCGGCGGTGCTCTCCGCGGCCGAGGCGGGGCAGGGGATCGCCATCGCGCGCAGCACCCTCGTGCAGCGCGAGCTCCAGAGTGGACGGCTGGTGCGGCCCTTCTCGGGTGAGGCCGTGGATGGCCGGGGCTACTTCCTGCTCACCACGGCGCGGGGCAACCGGCAACCCAAGGTGGGCGCCTTCCGGACGTGGCTGCTGCGGCAGTTCGGCGCGGCGCGGTAGCGGGCGGACAGTTTCCCCAATCTTCTCGCCACCTTGCGGGCCGAGCGGCCTACGGTGCCGGACGCGGAAACGTTTTTGGGGGTGGAACGTACGTGAGCTCGAGGATGGGGAGTCAGACGGACGAAGAGCTCATGGAACGATTCCGCAACGGTGAACACGACGCGTTCGAGGTCCTCTTCGCCCGGCATTCCGGACGGGTGCAGGGCTTCCTGACGCGAATGGTGCGGGACGGGCCCCTGGCGGAGGACCTGCTGCAGACGACGTTCCTGTCGGTCATCCGCGCCAGGGGGAGGTTCGAGCCGGGCACCCGCTTCGCGCCCTGGCTGCTGACCATCGCGGCGAACGCGGCGCGCGATGCGCTGCGACGCCGCCAGCACAGCGAGGCGTTCTCCCAGGAGCCCGACGCCGCGCCCTCGTCGGTCGCGCCCGGCGTGGGAGATCCGGGAATGCGCAAGCGCATCGAGGACGCGCTGCAGCAGTTGCCTCCGGAGCAGCGCGAGGCGGTCATCCTCAGCAAGGTCGAGGGCTGGTCCTTCGAGGAGATCGCCGAGCTGCGAGGCATCCGCGTGGGCGCGGCCCGCGTGCGTGCACACCGTGGATACGAGAAGCTCCGGCTGCTGCTGGGCGAGCTGGGGGACGCCTGATGGAATCGCCCATCGACCTGTTGCTCAGGGAGGAGCCGCGGACGGGTGGCGCCGCGCGCGAACGGGCCCTGGCCGCTGCTCGCGGGGAGCTGGCCCGCAACCCGCCGGTGCGCAACTGGCGCACGGAGGCCGCGTGGGTGTTCGCGGCCTCGGCGATCATGACGGCGGCGGTGGCCGGGGTGATGCTCGCCCTGGGCGCGACCTCCGGCGCCTTCCTGCTTGGCCGCGCGCCCCTGCTGGCGCTGCTGTGGTTCACCAGCGCGGTGTGTGCCTGGGGCTCGCTCGCGCCGCGCGGGTACCGCCTGAGGTTGCTCGGTGTGGGGATGGCTTTGGCCAGCGCCGCGTCGCTCGTCTTCACGCGGGGCTCGGTCCATGCCGAGCCCACCCTGCCGGGCTGGGTCTGCACGGCCAGTCACGTCGGCGTGGGGCTCATCCCGCTGGTGGTGGCCGTGGTCTTCCTGCGCAGCGCCGCCTTCCGCCCGTTGCGAGCCCTGCTGGCGGGCCTGTCCGTGGGGGTGACGGGGGCCTTCGTGGGAGAGCTGGCGTGCTCCCAGGGCTGGCGGCACGTCCTGGGCTACCACCTGTCGGCCTGGGCGATCGTCGCCGTCGTGACGCTCGCGGTCTCGCGGTCCCTCCTTCCCCGGTCTTTCGCACCATGATGATCCAGGATCCCTCTCTCATCCTGTTGGAGGACGTGGAAGGTGCGCCCGTGCGGATCGGCGAGACGGTGAAGATCGTCAGCGCCTCGTCGGATGGCACCCTCAGCCAGTTGTTCCTCGGCCGCACCGGCGTGGTGGTGTCGCTCGTGTTCGACGACCCGGCGGTCCAGTACCCGGAGGATCCGCTCATCCAGGTCCGCGTCGACGGAGTCGGAGAGGATCTCTTCTTCCCGGAGGAGCTCGAGCTCGCGCCGGAGTGGGCGCGGCGCCGCATCTCCGAGCTTCGGCAAACGGTGCGGGACGCCGAGCGGCGCGACCCGGAGCGGGTGCCCTGACGCGGGCTCCGTCGCTCAGCGCTCGGTCGGGCGCAGCCGCTCCGAGGCCCGCCGGGAGGTGAGGATGTCGAACGGCACGTCATGCCGTCCGGCG
This sequence comes from Archangium violaceum, assembly GCF_016887565.1. NCBI lineage: Bacteria > Pseudomonadati > Myxococcota > Myxococcia > Myxococcales > Archangiaceae > Archangium > Archangium violaceum. Next base: position 7,587,572 of record NZ_CP069396.1, on the reverse strand, counting down.
AGCGCGAGCACCCGCTTGTCCTTGCTCACCAGCCAGTGGGCTCCGACGCGCGCCGCGAGGACGAGGAACTTCTGATCAGCCCGGTCCCGGCAGCGGGGCAGGGGCGGTGGCGCACCGGTGGCCTCGGGCGCCATGCGCAGGAGGCTCCGGTAGCGCTCGGAGGCCGTCCGCCGGGCCGCCTCGTCCAGCGCGAAGGAGGGGTAGGCGAGGACATATTCCAGCTCTCCCAGGGTCTCCGCATCGGCCCACGCGATGGCCCGGCCCGACGTCAGGGCCTCCACGAGGGGTCGGGAGAAGGGGTCGTCGAACACCAGGATGTCCAGGACCACGTTGGTGTCGAGGACCAGGGACAGGGGAGGCGCCGGAGTAGGAGGAGCGAGGGAGCGAGACATGCCAGCAGCGTGGGGCCGCAGTGTAGTCGCTCCCATGCTTCATGGCATGGCCACCAGGCGACCAGTGGCGGCTTTCGGGGCCTGGGAACGCGGTCGCGGACCGCCGCCGTTTCCTCCTCTGAGCCTGGAGCGCGGTGGCCCCGGACTCCCAACCCTACGCGGAGCACCAGGGGCGGATGCGCATGGATTTGAGCGATCGAGCTGAGATCGCGGGAGTCTCGTTCCAGGACGCCCTTCTTCTGCTGGAGGCTGTTCGCTCCCTGTCCCAGGCTCCCGATGTCCACACGGTGGCCCGACGGGTCTGTACCCAGGTGAAGCAGCTCCTGGGTTCCGATGGTGTCTCCTTCGTCCTGTGCGATGGCGAGTACGTCTACTACGCGGAGGAGGAGGCTCCCACGCCCCTCTGGAAGGGACGCCGGTTTCCCGCGACGGAGTGCATTTCCGGGTGGGCGATCCTGCACCGTCGGACGGCGGTGATCGAGGACGTGTACGTCGACTCGCGGATCCCCATCGAGGCGTACCGTCCCACGTTCGTCAAGAGCCTCGCCATGATGCCGATCGGACACGAGCGACCCCTCGGTGCCATTGGCGCCTACTGGGCCCGCACGCACAAGGCGACCGAGCGGGAGCTGTTCCTGCTCGGCGTCATCGCCGATGCCGCGCAGAACGCGCTCTCCCAGGTCGAGCTGCGGCAGGAGGTGGCCCGTCTCCAGTCGCGAAGCACCCCTGGGGCCGGGAGCCGGGACGTCGCGGGGGACCCGATGCTCGCGCGCCTCCTCCCCGTCATCGCACATGATCTGAAGAATCCACTGGGCGCCATCTCGCTCGCGGCCCAGTCGCTCTCGAGGCGGGGCTCCCTCCGCGACGGCGATGTGGTGAGCGTCCGGAGGATCCTCTCCAGCGTGGAGCGTGCACGGCATCTCGTGGACGAGATCCTCGAGTACGCCCGTGTCCGTGAGCAGGGAGGGTTGCCGCTGGACATCGCGGAGACGCGGTTGGATGACGTCGCCCGGACCGTCATCGACGAGGCCCGGACCGTGTTCCCCAACCGGGACATCGAGTTCGTCGCCGAGCAGGTGTGCGGAGCGTGGGACGCCCATCGGCTGGCGGAGGTGTTCTCGAACCTCTTGGGCAACGCGCTCCAGTACGGCCATCCGGAGTCACCGGTCACGCTTCACGTCAGCGCCCACCAGGGCGAGTGCCACCTCGAGGTCCACAACACCGGTCCCGCCATTCCCCCGGACGTCCTGCCGGTCTTGTTCGAGCCCTTCCGGCGGGGCCGGAGCGATGGCCGGGGTTCGGTGGGCCTGGGTCTCTTCATCGTGAGCCAGATCGTCCAGGCGCACGGCGGGCGCATCGAGGTCCAATCGACTCCCGCGCACGGCACCACGTTCACGGTCCACCTGCCCACGCGCCAGTCCCTGCCCATCGAGCTCCACAGCGCCTGATGCGACGCGATTCCCGCTCCCGGGGGAGATCATCCGGCGGCGCGTAGTGTTTCCCAGTCCACGTCATGCGCTCTTCGGGGACGCCAGAGTCCCCTCCGAACTCGCACCCACGCTTGCCGGATCCACGGGGATTATCCGGATTGCCGCAGATGGCCGTCCGGGCGTTTGAACTCCCCGGGAGGGGAGCCGATGCTCTCCGGAACAGACTTGGACTGGGGGGCAACATGATGGGCCAGGATCCGCATGCGTGGTTCATCGCGCCGTTGGATGGGTTTCTCTCGGAGTCCTTGCGCCGGGCGCCTCCGGTCGAGCTCAGCCGGGCCCGGCTGCTCGTCGGGGTGTGTTGTGGCCTGCTCGCGTGTGATCTGCTGGCCCTGCTGTACTTGTGGTCGAAGCCGGGCTCGCCCTGGGGCATCGTCGCGGTGTGCTGGATCTGCCTGGTGGGCTTCGGGGCGGCGCTGATGCAGCTGCGCCAGTCGTCCTCGACCCGGTACGTGGCGCTGCTGTTGTGCACCCTGATGACGCTGGGGATCCTCATCAGCATCCTCCACATGAGGAGCCTGGCGTTGGCCACGCACGCCTCGATCATGCTCATCCCGGTGGTATCGGTCTACCTGGTGGGATGGCGCCTGGGCCTGCTCTTCTCCGCGCTCACCAGCGTGAGCGTGGGCCTCGTCTTCCCGTTGTACGCCGTGGACGCTCCGACGTTCTCCGAGTGGGGGCGGTGTGCCTTCGCGGCCTTCTACGTCCTGTGCGCCTGGGCGGTGGGCTGGCTCTTCGTCCTGGCTCGGGACGAGGCGCAGGCCACGGTCGAGCGGACGTTGCGGACGCTGGGCGAGAGCGAGGGCAAGCTGGTCAGTCTCATCGAGAGCACCGATGATCTGATCCTCTCCCTGGACGCCGAGGAGCGCGTGCTCACCGCCAACGACACGGCGAGACGGCTCTTCCGGCAGCTGGCGGGCAGGGAGCTGTTGCCGGGCGAGCCCGCCTTCAACCTCTCCACCCGGGAGGATCAGGGGTTCTGGCGCGAGCTGCTGGCCCGAGCGCTCGGCGGAGAGCGCGTGAGGCAGGAGAAGCTCATCTCGTTGGGGGAGGGGACCTTCACGATGGAGCTGCTCCTCAGTCCCGTATGGGGGGAGGGCAAGCGCGTGGTGGGCACGACGCTCATCGGACGCGACATCACCGTGCGCAAGCAGGCCGAGGCCCGGTTGAGCGAGATGCACCGCAGCCTGCTGGAGGTGTCGCGCCAGGCGGGCATGGCGGAGATCGCCACGGGCGTGCTGCACAACGTGGGCAACGCGCTCAACAGCGTGAATGTCGCGGCGGGTGTGGTCACGGAGCGGCTGCTCGGCATGCACGTGCCCAGCATGGGCCGGGCGGCGCAACTGCTGGACGAGCACTCGGCGGACCTGGGCGCCTTCTTCACCAGCGACCCGCGAGGGCGGCAGTTCCCGGCCTACCTGAAGCTGCTCTCACGCCAGCTCGCGCAGGAGCGCGAGGCGGCGCTGACGGAGATGCACACGCTGTGCTCCAGCGTGGATCACATCAAGGCCGTGGTGAGCATGCAGCAGCGGCACGCGCGCCACTCCGAGGTGGTGGAGTCGTTGCCGGTGCCCGAGCTGCTCGACGACGCGCTGCGCCTGCACTCCCTCTCCTTCGAGCAGGTGGGCATCCAGGTCCGGCGCGAGTATGTCCCGCTGCCGCCCGTCTGGGGGGACAGGCACAAGCTGTTGCAGATCCTGCTCAACCTCTTGAGCAACGCGCGCCACGCGCTCCTGGAGGGGGACAGCCCGGAGAGGTTGCTCACGCTCCGGGTGGGGCCGGGGACGGGAGGGCGGCTGCGCATCGAGGTGGCCGACACCGGGATAGGGGTCGCCCCGGAGCACCTGCCGCGCCTCTTCACCCAGGGCTTCACCACCAAGAAGGACGGGCACGGCTTCGGGCTGCACATCAGCGCGCTGGCCGCCGAGGAGATGCATGGCTCGCTCTCCTGCGTCAGTGCCGGGCGGGGGCAGGGCGCCACCTTCATCCTCGAGCTGCCCGCCGGAGATGCTCCTCCCGCGTACGTCGCCCTCGGCGAGGCGGTGGCCCAGGAGGCCTGCGCCGGGTAGCCGAGTGCCTCGGGGTCTACTCTCCTCCGGGTTCGGGCTTGCGAGGGGCTCGCCAGCACTGCGACGCTCCCCTCATGGACACAGCGCTCGAGCGCGTCATCGCGCACCTGTCCCGGGCCCGGAGTGTGCTGTTCGTCACGGGCGCCGGAATCTCCGCGGAGTCGGGCATCCCCACGTACCGGGGCATCGGTGGGCTCTACAATGACGAGCACACCGAGGAGGGTATTCCCATCGAGGTGGCGCTCTCGGGGAGCATGTTCCGGCGCCGGCCCGAGCTGACCTGGCACCACATCCACCGGATCGAGCAGGCCTGCCGCGGCGCCTCCTTCAACCGCGCCCATGAGGTTCTCGCGCTCCTCGAGGGCTGCTTCGAGCACTGCTGGGTCCTCACCCAGAACGTCGACGGGTTCCACAAGGCCGCGGGCTCGAAGCATGTCATCGACATCCACGGCGACATCCATGACCTGCGCTGTACGCGCTGCTCGTTCTCCGAGCGCGTCGCGGATTACTCCCAGCTGGCGCCGTGCCCGTCGTGTCCCAGGTGTGGCGCCGTGCTGCGCCCCGAGGTCGTCCTCTTCGAGGAGCTGTTGCCTCCCTCGAAGGTGGCGCTGATGGAGCGGGCGCTCTTCCGCGGCTTCGACGTGGTGTTCTCCATTGGTACCTCGAGCTTGTTCCCGTACATCAACGGACCCGTGCTCGAGGCCGCGGCTCGCGGGCTCCCCACCGTGGAGATCAACCCGGGGCGCACCCAGTTGTCGGATGTCGTCGATGTCCGGTTGGAGATGGGCGCCGTGGCCGCTTTCGAGGCCCTGTGGGCCGCTCGGGACCGGTGGAAGCACGGGTGAAAAAACGAGGGGCCCGGTACCCTCACCCCGTCCCTCTCCCGGAGGGAGAGGGGTAGGGGGGGACACCGGACCCCGGGGACCTCGTCGGAGGTCGTCCGCTTTACTTGACCACCTTGTCGAGTGGCTTGGCCTCGGTGGTGGCCTGCTCCTTCGTCCAGTCGATCACCGGCGTCTGCCACGACATGCCCGTCTCGCCCGGGTTCGGATCCAACTGCTCGAACCCGAAGCCGTCTCCCCCGAAGTAGAGGTACTCGATCGTCGCGACCGTGTACTCCTTCTTCGGATCCACCGGCTTGCCCTTGGCGTCCTTGAACTTGCCCTTGCCCGCCGCCGTGAAGCCCGAGAACACCGCCTCCGGGTTGGACAGCTGCTTCACCAGCTCGTCCCCCTTCACCTTCACCACCATCATCGAGTTCTCGAACGGCAGCACCGAGTACACGCTGCCCTTCGTCACCTTGCCCGCCGGCAGGCCCTCGCGCAGGCCCTTGCGGTTGAGCACCACCCCGTCCGTCTTCAGCTGCTCCTGGATGGCGCGCGTCACCCAGCTCGCCAGCTGCTTGGAGCCCTTGTCGAAGCCCTTCTTCGCGAAGCCGATCTCCTCGCCCAGCGCCGTGTCCAGCCGCGTCTTGTAGTCGGCGACCATCTTGGCGACCTCGGCGTCCGGCGCCGGAGCTCCCTCGCCACCCGTCACCTCCACCACCTTCGTCTCCACGCCGGTGACCTGCTCACCCTCCGGCTTGGACGCATCGAAGGTGTAGGCGGCACGCAGGTACTTGTCGAAGCCCAGTCCCAGCGACACGTAGGTGGTGTTGCCCTCCTTCGTGTCCACCGGCTGCGCGCAGCGGCCACCGGCCACCAGCGACACCTTCCACTCGGGGTGCTTGCCCACCACCGCCTGCAGGTCGCTGGGGCACTCGTCCGCCAGCACCACCACCGTGTCCGCACCGGCCTTGAGCGCCTCGGGCACCGCGCTCGACAGCGCCTGCTCGTCGGAGATCGTCTCCAGCCCCTCGGCGCGCCCGGCCATGGCCGTGGTCACCGTCTTGGGCGACGTCAGGCCCACCACGCCCACCTTCAGGCCCTGGCGATCGAACACCTTGAACGCCGGCAGCTCCCAGCCCTGCGCCAGCGCCGCGTCCTTCACCTTCAGGTTGGCCGCCAGGAAGGGGAAGCCGCCCAGCTGCTGGTTCTTCTGGAACTGCTCGCGCCCGTAGTCCAGCTCGTGGTTGCCCAGGGCCGAGGCGGCGAAGCCCATGCGCCCCATCACCGCCGAGGTGGGCTCTCCATAGAAGAAGGTGGAGATGGCCGGGCCGTTCCACGAGTCGCCGATGGACAGCGCCAGCGTGGCGCCATCCTTACAGGCCGCCTTGCCGTCCTCCTTCACCTGGCCGGCACAGTGCTTCTCGTTGGCTGTCCACCAGCCGAGCAGCTCCGCGGCGCCGGGGGTCGTCTTCTCGCCCTCGGTGCGCGGCAGCAGCTGGCCGTTGGGGCTGCCGGTGACGAGGACCGTCACCGTGACCGGCTTCGGCGCCGGCGGTGTCGCGGGAGCCTGCTGCGACGGCTGGGCCGTCTCGGCGGGCTTGTTCTCCTGGGTGGAATTCTTGTCGCAGCCGGTGAGCGTGCCCAGAAGGGCGAGCGCCACCACACCGGAAGCACGGCGCCACGGGCTCATCCCACCCGACACCGGCTTGGAAACGGACTCTCGATGCATGAGGGCACCTGGATTGTTGGCGATACGCCCGCGCGAATAGCACACCTCCCCCCGGGGATCGTCAAAAAGGGGTGGCGGGCACTCTCGTGTCACGCCGTGCTAGCGTCCGCGGCGTGCTGAGCCGTCAGAAGGACGTCCCACCTCCTGATTCCGCGCCGTCCTCCGCTCCCGAGCGGCCGGTATGGGAGGACGTGCGTCGAGGCGCCGGACACTTCCAACCCGGGAAGGTTTCAGCCCCAACGGACCGGGTGGGCCAGTTCGTCCATGGCCTCTGCCTGCCGTTCCACCTGATGCGGGTCCTCCTGGCGGACAGGGAGGTCCGGCGGCGGTACCTGATGGTGTGTGTCACCCAGGCGGTCGTCGTCCTGGCGCTGGCGGTGTCGTGCTCGGGCTCCTCGGGTGAGGACGCCGTGGAGTCCCTCAGGCCCGACGCGTGGAACAGGCAGTTCGTGTACTGGGCGGCGCTCTACTCCTCGCTACAGATTCCCCAGTGGATCGTCATCGCCCTTTCGCGCGACTACCACACGGCGCTCACCCGCGAGCTGAGCCTGAAGATGGGTCAGGTGCCAGAGGATGAACCGCTCACCCCGCGCGTCCGGCTCAATACCCAGTGGCTGGGGAAGAAGATGAGGCGCCGCTGGCAGGCGCTGGTGGTGTTCTCCCTCGGGTTGCCGCTGCTCTGGGCCGCCAAGAAGGTCATCCCGGGTGGGACGCTGCTCTTCCCGGTGATGCTGTCCCTCTGGGGCGCCTGGTGGTTCGTGGTCTACACCGCTGGCAAGAGCGCCCGGGCCTGGGCCGAGACGGAGCCGCGAGAGCCCTGGTTCCTGCGAGGCTGGGGGTGGTTGGCCTCGCGCATTCCGCTTTTGCGGTGGGGACCGTTCGGCAAGTACGGCTCGATGTGGACGAAACACACCCGGCCCCTGTTCTCCCCGGCCGCCAGCGTGGAGCGGCAGCCCTGGGTGCTCAGTGGGCTCGCGGTGGGGCGGGCGCTGGCGGTGCTCCCGCTGGTGAAGTGCTTCCTCCGGCCCGTCATCCCCGTGGCCGCCACCCACCTCCTCGCGGCTAGCCCGCCAGGGGCCGCTTCTGCTCCGGCTCCGGGGGCGCTCCCTCCTCCTTCTTCAGCTCCACCACCTCGCCCGTCTGGCGCGTCTCGGCCGACTGGATGAAGGCGCGCATCTGCTGGCTCACCGCGCGGAAGAAGCCCGTCAGCAGCTCCGGACGGTCCGCCAGCAGATCGAGGAAGTCGCGCCGGTCGATGACCAGCACCCGCGTGTCCTCCACCGCGATGATGTCGTTGGGGCGGGGCGCGCCGTCCAGCAGGCTCAGGTCGCCGAACGTCTCCTTGGCCTTCATCCGCAGCACGTGCTCGCCGTTGCTGAGCGCGTCCACCGAGCCCTCGATGATGACGTAGAGCGCGTCACCCGGATCTCCCTGGCTGTAGACGCGCTCGCCCGCGCGGAAGCGCGCCTCGCGGGCGATCGCCGCCACCGCCGCCACGTCGTCCACGTCGCTCTGCGAGAAGACGTGCACCTCCTCGAGGAGGAACAGCTTCTGCACCGTCGCCTGGCTCATGTCTCCCTCTTGGGCGGGCGGCAGGTCCATGCCGATCCTTCCCGCCACGTAGCGCGCGCACGCGCGCAGCATCACATCCTCGCTGCGGCACAGCCACGCGAGGTGCGCCTCCAACTGGCCCGGCGTGCCCGGGGGAAGATCCCGGTGGTGCGACTCCACCTGCTCCCGCACCAGCGACCGGTCCTCCTCGTTGGTGAGCGTCTCCAGCAGCTCCAGCGCGTACGCCCGCCGCCGCGCGTCCTGTCCCGCCACGTGCTGGTGCACGCGCCGCATCACCTGGGGCGGGTGCAGCAGGCCCAGCAGGAAGAAGGACAGCTCCAGCGCCTGATCCAACCGGTCTCCCACCACGCGCGTGAGCAGCGAGTGGTCCCCCAGCTCCGCGCGCAAGTCGCGGAAGGGCCCCACCATGGCCCGGTACACGTCGCGGCGCCGCACGAGCGCCTCGCGGACGCGATCCTCGTCCACCGGGTGCTCGGGGTGCTCGTCGCGCAGGCGCGACAGCTCCGCGCCGATGCGGAAGTGCAGCCGGGCATCGTCGCGCACGTTGGAGAAGAGCAGGGCGTGCAACGCCGCCGGCGTCCCGATGCGGCGCAGCACGCGCGGCACCTGCAGCCGCATGGTCAGCGGCGCGGACAGGTCATTGAGCGTGGCCTCCAGCAGCGGCGTCACCTCGTCGCCCAGGGCGGCCAGGGCCTCGCGCGCCTCGCGCCGCTCCTCGCGCCAGGTGAGGTACGTCAGCAGCCGGGGCGCCAGCTTCACGTAGCCGCCCTCGCCCACGGAGCGCACCGCCACCCGCCGCACCGAGCTGTCCAGATCGCCCAGGAACGTCGTCAGCATGGGCGTGTAGCTCTGATCTCCCAGCCGGCCGAAGAGCCGGGCCACCTCGCGGCGATCCGCCACCGGGGCCTGCGAGCCACGCGCCGCCAGCGCTCCCAGCGACACGAGCGCCGCCGCGCGCCACCGGGTGCTCAGCAGGGCGCCAATGGCCGCGCAGCGCAGCCCCACGTCCGGGCTCTGCAATAGCGGTGGCAGCAGCACCTCGGCCCGCTCCGGCGCCAGCTTCGCCAGCGCCCACACCGCGCTGTCCCTGGGACGGCGGGTGCCCTGGGTGACCAGCTCCTCCAGCAGCGGCGCCGTCTCGGTGGCCTCCAGCTCCTGCGCCAGGGTCACGGCGCGCTCCTGGACCCGCTCGTGCGAGTGGCGCAGCAGCACGGGCAGGTGGGGCCGCAGGGGCAGCCCCTCCTGCGCCATGATCTCCATCGCGTGCAGCACGCGATCCGGCGCGCTCGAGCCCAGCGCCTCCACCAGCAACCGGCGATCCTCCCGGCCCAGCTCCTCCTCGTCCTGGGCGCCCACCTGCTCACCCAGCGCCTCCACGTAGGCCGGCCGCAGGCGCAGCAGCAGCACGCCGAGCAGTCCGCACAGGCCCACCACCGCCAGCGCCATGGTGCGGCCGTCGGCCGAGCGGCCCGCGCCGATGAGCAGCACGCCCGCCAGCACCGTGCCGCCCTTGCGCAGCAGCCCGTCCACCGCGCCGCGCAGCGCCTCGCGCTCGGTGTCCGGCACCGCCGCGTACAGCAGCTGCACGCCCACCGGCAGCAGCGAGTAGTTCACCGCGTTCTCCAGCAGCCGCAGCAGGTGTACCGGCCACAGCTCCTTCGTCACCAGCGAGGCCACCGCCAGCGGCGCCATGGCTCCCGGCAGCAGCGCCAGGTAGCGCATCAGCCCCAGCCGCTTGAGCAGCCGCTCGGCCAGCAGGAGCTGGAAGATGACGCACACCAGGCCGATCCACAGCTGCAGCGAGCCGAAGAGCGCCGCCAGCCCGTCCTCGCTGAGGGTGCGCGCCACGCGCAGGCGGAAGAGGTAGTCCACGAAGGAGGACAGCAGCGCGAAGCTCACCCCGAGCGCTGCCAGCACGCGGGCATAGCTGCTGGTGGCCAGGTACTCCCAGGCCGCGACGGAGGGGGCCAGGTGGCGGCCGCGCGGCTGGGGCGCCTCGCTCTGGTGGAAGTGGATGGCCACCGCCGCGGCGCACAGGGACAGCGCTCCGCCCGCCACGATGGCCGCGGTGCCGAGCCGCTCGGCCAGTCCCTGCACCAGCAGTCCCCCCAGCATGCCTCCCGCCATGCCGATGCCGTTGAGCACGGTGAAGGCCCGCCGGGCCTCTCGCGCGTCGAAGGCCGACGCCATCCGCCCCCAGAAGCGCAGGGAGATGAACGTCGTGAAGGCGTCCACGAAGAGGTACAGCACCAGCGCCGGAATCCGCTGGCCCACGGACACGCCCGTGGCCAGCCCCAGCACCATCAGCGCTCCCACCCCGGTGAGGATGCTGAGGGACTCACTGCGCGCGTGGGGCTCCTTGCGCGGAAGCACCGTCAGCGCCGCCACGAGCAACGCGCCCACCAGGTACAGGTAGGGCATCGTGTGCGACTCGAAGCGTGACAGGACGAGCGCGTTGGCAGCCGTCTTCAGCTGCGTCACGCTGGCGATGAGGGCGAACTGGAACGTCGCCGCGGGCCACAATCGATGGCCCCAGGACTGTGAGTCTCGCGCAGCCACGGGCCGCCCAGTCTAACTGTCCAAAACCGGAATTTCCAGAACGAAGCATACGCCTGGAGTCCCGGTGGGCAGGCGAGCGGGCTTGACAGGGGAGGGGGATCAGTCCTCCGCCGCTCCGCCGAGGATCCACGAGCGGATGCGCACGAGCTCGCCCGGGTGGGTGTCGAAGTAGTCCGGGTCGTTGCGCGGCATGCGGCTGCCACAGCGCGTGCCGGAGAGCTTCATCACGAGCGCGGACTCCTCCGGGTTGCCGGGGTCCACCCGCAGGCAGTCGGTGCAGCCCCGGGTCAGGGCCTTCACCCCGACGAGCGCCGCGTGGCTCTGGCCCGGCGAGAGATCCAACCCGCCGCTCCGGCCGTGACACCGGGTGCACAGCGAGTCCCAGAGCACCTGGATGTCCTCGGCGTACCTGGGCATCCGCACCGGCACGGTCACCATCCGGCGTACCGGGGCGCCATGGCCGTCCGAGACGAGCACCTCGAAGGAGAAGTCCGTCCCGGTGCCCACCTCGGGCGAGTACCAGGTGACGCTCGCTCCCTCCGGGCCCGACACGAAGGTGCCCTGGGGCCCGGGCCCGAGCTGGCGCCAGAGGTACGTGAGGGCATCTCCGTCCGGATCATGCGCCAGCGCCGACAGGGTGAGGGTGTCCCCGGCCCTCACCTGGGAGGGAGACGCCCCGGGTTCCCCGGCGAATACCGGGGCTCGATTGCTCCGCTCCGACGGGGGCTGGACCTTCACCTGCACCTCGGCCTGCGTGGTGCCTCCGTGCGCGTCCGCCACGGTGACGCGCAGCGTGAAGAGCTTCGTCGTCCGCACCACCGGAGCCAGCCAGGTGGGCGAGGGCGAGCCGGGATCACTGAACGTCCCCTCGGGAGACTCGGGCCACTGCTTCCAGGTGTAGGTGAGCGCCCCTCCAGAGGGATCCACCGCCTGGATGGAGAGCTTCACCGGCAGTGGACCCTCGACCAGATCGGGCCGTGCGGCGGGTCCCCGGAGGATGACCGGGCCGTCGCAGGAGCACAGCAGGACACACACCAACAGGAGCCGCGTGACGGCACGCTTTCGCACGGAAGACCGCATGGGCCACCCCCCTCCGGAGCACGCCATCCTCCGGCCCTGGCCCGGGGACGCCGGACCCCGAGACACCTGTCACCAGATGTCTGGTTGCAACGAATGGAAGCTAGTCAGTGATTGCCACCATGCACGAGGCGAACTCCCGGTTGCCTGGCGCCCCGGGGTCGGGTTTGAGTACGAGACGAGTTGGTCCTACTCTGGGGGCACCATGATCACCGCTGTAATCCTTGCCCTTCTCTGTTCGGCTCCCGACGCCCCTGGCGCGAAGCTGTCGCCCGATGCGCTCGCCGCGCCTCCCAAGGCGGATGAGTCGCCAACGGCCTGGGCCTGCACGGTGGAGACGCTGCGGGCGGGCCGCGAATGTGTCTTCGAGGCCGAGGTGACCGCTCCGTCCTCCACCGATGTGCAGGCGCAGGCGGCCAGCAACGTCCGCACGCTCAAGGACATCGGCCACACGCTGTGCGCGCAGGCAGCGAAGCCGCCCTCGGGAAGCGCGACGGACAAGAACCTCGTGGCGCTGTGCGAGCGCAAGTACGCCGACACCACCGAGGACGCCTGTGGCCTGGAGGGGAAGCTGCCCATCATCGACGCGAAGGGCCGCTTCGCGCCGGCCGCGCGGCACTGCTACCACCAACTGTCCGAGCTGCTGCAGGACGTCACCATGAGGGCGACGGTGGCCTCCCTGTCCCGCCCGACCCAGGAGCCGGACAAGTCCGCGGGGTCGCTGTGATGGCGGCCGGCGGAATGGAACGAGGAACCATGTCGACCCTCCAGAAGCTCTCGAAGGTGGCCGCGCGCTCGAGCGCGGCCCTGCTGTGCACGCTGGCCGTGGTGGGGTGTGGCTCGACGAGGCACACGCACACGGTGGAGGAGACAGCGGTGCCCGACTCGTTCGCGGCGCAGGGGCGGCCAGCGCCCGCGGCCCGGACGGAGCCCGCGCCGCTGGTGGAGCCCAAGGCGTATGCGACGCGCTTCACGATTCCGGCGCAGTGCGAGGCGGCGGCGCGCAGGCTGCTGCCCACCTCGCGCGACGATGCCTGGACGGCGCTGAAGTCCTGCGTGGAGGGCACCCACTTCACGCTGCTGGGCGCGGTGCTGGGCAACGCGTGGGCCGAGGAGCTGCGGACCCGGCCGGATGCAGCGCAGCTGCTGGCCCAGGTGGTGGCGCAGCGTGGAGGCAGCGTGGAGGGAGACCTGCGGCTGCTGCACGCGCGCAAGGTGCCCATCTTCGGGCTGACGGCCGCCGTGGCGCAGCCCGAGGTGTACAAGGGCCGCTACCTGCTGCTGCGCGCCCAGGTGGCGGACGTGCGCAGCGAGGGGGACAAGCCCACGGTGTGGCTCGTCGAGCAGGGGCTGACGTCGGTGGCCAGTGAGCAGCCGGTGGGGTACTCGACGCGCAAGGACACGGCGTCGATCCGCTCCGGCACGGTGGGTGGCGACGCGGGGATGCTGGGTCGCGCCAACCTGGGCGGGCAGCTCTCCACCAGCGAGCGGGAGCAGAGCTCGACCACGGTGCAGCGCTTCGACAACCTGGCCGACGAGACCGGCCGTGAGGCCCTCGGCCGCCTGGCGCAGCCGGATCCCTTCTTCGCGCCGGGCAAGGACTTCGTGGTGCTCGCGCGCTTCGACGGGATGCGCATCACCTCGAGCGGCGACGACGACGACGAGGCGGCCCCCAAGCTGCCGGTGCTCACCATCGTCGGCTACTACGCCCCGCACCCGCTCGTCGTGTACTGAGGGGCGGCGGAACGGAAACGGGCCCCCGACCCCGGTCAATGGGCGGGGGCCGGTTCGTACTCCTTCAGCAATCCCGCTCGGTCGAGCACCGCGCGTACTTCACTGGCCAGGGCGACGTGTGCCGGGTCGTCCACGGTGAAGCGCTCCGGAGTGAGGATGACGAGTGTGCCCTTGTCCTCCACCGGCTCGACACGTACGGGCTCTGGCAGGGCCGGCACCTCTCCTCGGCGGCGTGAGAAATACATCAGCCAGCCCGTACGGGGAGGGCCCACGGGTTCGTTTCGCAGTCTCTGGTAGGCGTCCGAGAAGACTCCACCATCATCCGGTTCCCAGGCCAGAATCAAGGCACGCATCACCTGGGTCAGAACGGGCACGGTGAGTACACGCTCCTCTTCCGGTCCCGCCCAGGGCAGGTAGAGGAAACAGACGTTGCTGTAGAACTTCGAGCAGGCGCCGCACGTGAGGCTCACCGCGCCGCCGCGTCCGTCCTCCTCGTGCCCTGTCCATGCCGAGAAGGAAATCTCTCCCGGGCCGTTCTGGTACGCCTTCTTCTTGAAGAAGCGCAGAAACGTTTCGTAGTTGGGCTCGAATCGGAGCTGGAGTGCCTTCTTGAGTGAGTTCGCCTGCTCGAACCAGTCGGCATAGATGGGGTCACAGGACGAAAGAAGGCGGAAGAAGGACTCCGCGCGACGGGCGCACTCCTCGGCGGATTCCCTGCGGCACGCCCAGTAGACTCCCGCGTCGTAGGAATCTTGCGAGTACATGACGCATTGCTATGGCGGGGTGTAGACCACGTCAATGCCCTTGACCCTGTTTGCCACGAACAGTTTTCTGAGGATGTCCACCATCCTGGGCTCGGCCACATGCCAGCGGATGGGTACACCGTTGGCCACTCTCGACTGCCTCTGAGCTTGCCTGACGAGCCGCTTCGCCCCTTGAAAATACCGTTTGGGGTTGAGTTTCATGTCGAAGTGCTTGTCGTAGCCCAGGCCCTTGGTCTCCAGCAGCACGCCTTCCGCGAAGCCGTCGAAGTCCGCCTGCTCGCCACCGAACAGGACGCGGTACACCCAACCCGCGGGCGCCTTCGTCACCTTGTTCTGGAACTTGCGTGAGCGGTCCGACATGCGCTCGTGCTTGGTCACCCACCGGCCCGGCCCTCCCACGGGCGGCGTCCAGGTGCCACCGCCCGCCACGGCCACGCCCACGCTGGCCATGTGCAGCACGTACGTGGCGCTGAGCGCCTGGCCCGCCACGGCGATGACCCGGCCGGGCACCGCCACCAGCCGCAGCGCCAGCACGCCTTCTCCCGTCAGCGAGAAGACGGGTACGGCGAGCCGTCCCATCCGGCTCCCCCACGTGGCGGCCTGCACCGCGCCTTCCCCAGCGGTGCCCACCATCAGCACCACGCCGGTGACCACCCGCGACACGCCCCGCACCTGCTCTCCGGAGGGCTTGTGCCGGAAGGACTCCCAGTACTCGGGGGCGTTGCGCACCAGCTCGCGCACCGCGCCCGGCAATCGGACGAGGCCCTCCATGGTCTCGATGGGGTGGATGGTGAGGCGGTAGAGGCCTTCCACCGTGTCCGCCAGCGCCAGGGCCGCCCCTTCCAACGCGGGCAGCAGCACGCCGTCATCCGGCTCGTAGGTACCGAGCGGTAGTGCCCCCCGTGGCACCTCCAGCGCGGCATCCACCGGCCACAAGCGTCTGCTCTCGAGGGCGTAGAAGGGGCCCACCTCATAGCGGCCGGCGCGCAGCGTGCCGTCCTGGGCCACCTCCAACTCGCCCACCTTCTGTTTGGCCTCACCCGTGACGGCCAGCACCAGGTAGCCGTCCGGCCGCAGCACCAGCAACCGGTGGAAGCGGTCCATGCGCGCGTGCAACTCCTCGCGCGACACGGACCGCTCGCCCGTGGCCACCTCCAGCAGCAGCCAGGCCGCCATGCGCCGCTGGGCGAAGTTACCCAGGGTCACCGGCGTGGAGAGCAGATACGGCAGCAACCGCAGGGCCTGCTCGGGTGAGAGGGTGCGCCCGTCCTCGGGCAGTGCGTCGGTGGGCACGCCCACGTGAGCGAGGAAGCCCTGGAAGTAGTCCACGCTCATGGGCACGGTGTAGGGGCGCCCATTGCCCACGCCGTCGGGCCAGCCCGTCCAGCCCTTGCCCCAGTCGCCCAACAACGGCTCGTCTCCGTTGTCCGCCGCGTGGCGCCCCTGTGCTCGAGGCGGAGTCTCGGGGGCATCCGCGACTTCCTCGAGGGTGCTCTCCTCCGTGTCGACGTCTCCGTCCTCGTCGTCGATGCCCGACGCGTCCGGCACAGAGGAGTGGGGGCCCCTCGTCGTGGCTGCCTGGGCCTTCGAGTGTGTGAAGGGCGTAGGTGTCAGTGCGCGGTGGCTCAGTCCTGGCAGGAGCGAGCGCCGGGATGCATGTGGCGCGACGGTGGCGCAGCCGGCCACCATCAACAACGTCATCCACGCCAGAGCACGGAGGTTGAACCTCCACCACGGACAGTAGCGAGCAGCGGATCGCGACCGCAGGGGACACCTCCGACGGCAACCACCGAGTGGCCTTTCCTCGAAGGGTGCTCGCCCCGGGTGGTTCATGTCCACCCGTCGTGCCGTGACGTCAGCACACAAGCGGGACGGAATCGCCGGCCCATGGCCGGATGAAAGTCCAGCCCCAGACGTCCTGAAGTGGAAAGCGCCCGGCCGATTCTTCCCGGTTTCGAACGTCGGACGGCGAGACCCGTTCACGGCGTGACGCCGGGTCGCTCTCGGGTCGGATTCGAATCGCTCCCTGTGCTGCAATCCTCCGCGTCTGCTGGACAGGGGAACGGCCCGTGCCCGTGCGCTTCGCTTCTCGATTGATGCTCGTGCTCGCCCTGGTGGGCGTGGTCCCCGTGTTGCTGCTCGGGGGGCTCTCCTTTCGCGCCAACCGCGATGAATTGCACCACCTGGTGGGCGGTCTCCAGACCCAGGCCGCCACGGATCTGGCGCGCTCCTGCCAGAAGCTCGTCCTCCTGGGCGTCGACAACCTCCGCCTCGCCGCCGAGTACCTCCCGCTGGAACGGCTCGGGTCCCAGGACGCCTCCTCCGTCCTGAGCATCCCCCTGCGCCAGCTCGGCATGCTCAACCTGCTCGTGCTGGTGGACGCGCAGGGCCGCGCCATCGCCCCCGCCGTCTTCAGCTCCGAGGAGGGCAATGGCCGCCAGCGCGTCACCGAGGGCTCGCTGGCCCTCTTCTCGCGTCAGGCGCCCGTGCAGGCCGCCCTGTCCACCGGCGCGGCCATCGGCCCTCCGTACCGCACCCCCGAGGCCACGGAGGGTCGCGTGGCGCTCGCGGTGCGCGCGGGCGAGGGCGCCACCCGCCTCCTGTTGGCGGAGCTGTCACTCGCCGAGCTGAGCAGCCGCGTGGAGGAGCTGGCCCGGGAAGGGGGGCGGGCCTTCATCGTGGACCACCAGGGTCTGCCCGTCGCCTCCACCTCCAAGCACCCCGGGCTCAGCGAGGAGGAGCGCGGGCTGGTGGCCGAGGGGCTCTCCCGCGGTGCCTCCGTGGTGCGCACCGTGCGCGGCGTGGATGGTGTCGAATACCTCGCCGCCTTCGCTCCCGTGCCGGACCTCGGCTGGGGCGCGGTGGTGGGACGCAAGGCCAGCGAGGCCTTCGCTCCCGCCGAGCACGTCCGGCGCTCCACCGTCTTCTGGGCCCTCATGGCGTTGGCCGTCACCGGCGTGCTCGGGCTCGTGCTCTCCCGGGGCGTGAGCCAGCCCGTCGCCCGGCTCTCCGAGGGCGTCGCCGCGCTCGCCGCCGGCCGGTATGATCAGCGCGTCCCCGAGGAGGGCCGCGACGAGCTCGGCCTGCTCGCCCGCTCCTTCAACCACATGGCCGGCGAGCTGCAACGGCGCGAGGCCGAGCTGCGGCGCTGGAGCGAGGAGCTTCAGCAGCGCGTGGACGAGCGCACCCGGGAGCTGCGCGAGGCGCAGGATCAGATCACCCGCACCCGGCGGCTCGCGGCGCTCGGCTCGCTCAGCGCCGGCATCGCCCACGAGCTCAACAACCCGCTCACCGGCATCCTCGGCCTGCTGTCCCTGTCGTGCGAGGAGGTTCCCGCCCAGTCCAACGTGGGACAGAGCCTGAGGATGGCGCTCGAGCAGGCCCGCCGCATGGCGAACATCATCCGGGAGCTGCGCCAGATGGCGGAGCAGGAGCGCGCGGGGGCGGGCCGTCCGTTGGATCCGGTCCAGCCACTGCGCGCCGCGCTCCACGAGGTGCGCGAGGATCTCCAGTCGCGCGGTGTCTCGCTCAATTGCGACATCTCCGCGGGAGTGCCGCGGGTGCTGGGGCATGCGGATCAGCTCCAGAAGGTGGTGACGAACCTGCTGCGCAATGCCCTCACCGCCATGCCGGCGGGAGGCGCCCTGTCCGTGGGGCTCGCGGCGGTGGAGGGGGATGCGGTATGCCTGTCGGTGAAGGACACCGGCAAGGGCATCCCCGAGTCGTTGCGCGAGCGCATCTTCGATCCTTTCTTCACCACCAAGGACGAGCCCGGGCGCGTGGGGTTGGGGCTGTCGGTGGCCCACCGCATCATCGAGGCCCATCACGGCCGCATCCGGCTGGAGAGCGCCGAGGGCAAGGGCACCACCGTCACCGTCATCCTTCCCGCGGCCAGCGGGGAGGCGCACCTCGCGTGAGTCACTCGGGCGAGGGAAGGGAGCACCTCATGTGGAGGGCGCGGGATGAGAGAGCAGGGAGGGAGGCGGGTCGTGAGCTCATCACGTGATGCGCTTGGCCGGGCCCTGGTATTGGGGCTGAGTCTGGTGGCGTTCCTGGCCGCGGGGGCGTGGTTCGTCTTCGAGCGCTTCGGCACGGCCCCCTCTCGGCCCGTGCCGGCCGTCGCCGTGGCGCCGCCCCTGGATTCGCGGCCCGCTCCGGTCGTGGTGCCGGACGTGCGCGCCACGGTCGTTGGAGTGGAGGGCGTGGTGGAGAGGACGCAGGGCGAGGGATGGGTGGAGCTGCGCGTGGGAGACGCGCTCGAGCCCGATGACTCCGTGCGCACCGGCCCCGGTGCCCGGGCGGACTTGCGGATGGGAGACGAGGCCTCGCGGCTGACCCTCCAGGAACAGTCCGAGGTGCGCATGGGCGTGATGTCGCGCACCAGCCATGCACTCCGGCTGGAGCGAGGCCTCATCGACGTGGACTACCGGGGCCAGGGGGACCGGGTGCTGCACGTGCAGGTGGAGAGCGGCACGGTGGCCGAGGCCCGGGAGGCGCGCTTCACCCTGCTGCGCAGAGGCACCGTGGTGGCGGTGAGCACCCGGGGAGGCATGGTGAACCTGTCGTCCGCGGGAGCCACCGTCCAGGTGGGTGCCGGGCATCGGTCGGTGGTGCTCGATGGCGGGAAACCGCTCGCCGCGGAGCCCATCCCGCTGGACGTGTTGCTCGAGGTCGCGGCGAAGGCCTCGGCCGGTAAGTCCCTGTGCCTGTCCCTCAAGGGGAAGGTGCGCGTGGGAACGGAGGTGCTGGTGGAGGGCGAGCCCGCGGAAGTCTCCGTCGACGGCTCCTTCCAGGCGAACGTTCCGCGCCGCGAGGGCCGCTCCCAGGTGAGGGTCCTGGCGAAGGAGCCCGGCGGAGCGACTCGCGAGATGTTGCTCGCCTGTCGGCCACCGGCGCGTGCCGGACCTCCACGGGAGGATTCGGTGAAGTTCCATTGGAGAAAGCCCTGACGTCATGTGCTCGCGCCCGGTGTCGCTCCTGCTGCTGCTCGTGGGGTTGGGGGCTGGCCTGTGGCCGGTCCGCGCGGCCGGAGCCGACGCCGTCCGGAGATCCTCGGGGGGGGCCATCCGCATCCTGTGCACCCCGGGACATCTGCTGCTCGGCACGGATCTCGAGGCGGAGGTGCGCATCGAGGTGGATCCGGCCGCCACAGGCCTGGAGCTGATCGCCAGCACTGGCGAGGTGGGGGCGGTGAAGCGGGTGGGGCCGGGCGTCTTCCGCGCCACCTACGTGCCCCCCCGGCAGAGTCTTCCCGAGGTGGTCGTCCTCGCGGCGACGGCCCGGGGACCCGGAGGGGAGCTGGAGGGGTGGTCGCTGTTTCCACTCTGGGGCCAGGGCCAGGCCGAGGTGCGCACGCGGGCCGGTGCGCCGGTGACGCTCCAGGTGGGGGATCGGACGTTCGGGCCGGTCCTGGCGGACGCATCGGGGCTGGCGCGCATCCCCGTGGCCGTGCCGCCCGGGGTGGGCGAGGCCTTCTTCGGACGCAGGCGCATCGACCTCGGGTTGCCGCCCCAGCCCTACCTCCATGCCGTCGCGAATCGCCGCGAGGTGCTGGCCGACCGCGAGGAGACGGTGGTCATCCGCCTCCATGACGTGAGGCCAGCGGGTGGCCCGGCGCGTCCGGGGGCATTCTCCTTCTCCGTCTCGCGCGGCACGGTGAGCGCGCCGGTCGAGCAGGAGCCGGGCGTGTCCATCGTGCGGTGGACCGTGCCGCCGGGGCGGATGGGAGAGCTGGAGTTGAAGGGCTCGGTTCCCAGGGAGCCGAGGTGGTCGGTGGACGTGCACGTGTCGGCGGTGCCCGGTCCGGCCCAGCGCTTCGAGATGAGGGTGGATCGGGAGGAGATCGTGGCCTCGGAGGAGGTCCGGATGGCGGTGGAGGTCTCCGCCCGTGATGCCGCCGGCAACCCGGCGCGTGTCGGGCTGCGGCTCGAGCCCGAGGTGGGGGACGGGGTGGTGCTCACCGAGCGCCAGCCGGGAGAGTACGCGGGAGCGCTCGGCGTCGCGCCCGGGTTCGGCGCGCGGGAGCGGCTGGAGTTGCGGCTGTTCGCGGAGGGCGGCTCCACGCCCGTGCTGAGCCGGAGCGTATCCCTGCGGGCCGCCGCGCCCGCGCGGGTGACGGTGGAGCCACGGCGGACGTTCCTCGTCGCGGATGGCGAGTCGGAGGCGACCTGGCACATCTCCGTGGTGGATCGCTTCGGCAATCCGGTGCGCGAGCCGCGGCCCGAGACCTCTCTCTCCCGCGGACAGGAGGGCACGCTGGTGTCGCGGGGGCCGGGGACGTACGAGCTGCGGTACGTGCCGCCCACGGTGCACGTGGACGGCCTGGCCGAGCTGGAGGTGCGGGTGGGCGGGGTGCTCGGCCGAGGAACGCTCCCGTTGCTGCGCCGCCGCCCCATGCTGTTGGTGGCGCCGCATGCGGGCGTGGTGACGAACTTCGCGGACGTGCTCGCGCCCTCCGCGGGGCTTCGGTTGGAGGTGTGGCCGGTGCGCCAGTGGCCGGTGCTGGGGCTGATGCTCGACACCGGCTACCTGCGGTTCTCTCGCACGGGGGGGGAGCGGGTGCCCGGTTTCCTGGGGCTCAACGAGCTGCTGGACGTCACCGCCGCGGTGGGCCTGCGCACCCTGGGGATGGACGGGCTCCAGGGCTGGGTGGCGGGGGGCCCGGCGCTGGTCCGGGTGCGCAGCCGTGCGTCGACGGGAGGTGGACCCGTGCTGGAGGAGGACACCTGGGTGCTCGGGGCGCAGGCGATGGTGGGGGCCGGCATCCCGCTCGGACCGGGACAGCCCTTCCTCGAGGCGCGTTTCTGCTGGTTCGACGATCCGTCCCTGCGTGTGCTGCGCGGCGCGCTGCGGGGCGGCTCCTTGCACCTGGGGTATCGCCTTGCGCTCTTCTGACCGTGGCTTCCCCCGGTTCCTCGTGCTCCTCGCCCTCTGGGCGCTCGGGGCCGCGTGTGCGAGCGATCCGGGTTCCGAGTACGACCCGCGTCCGCTGCGCATGGTCCCGAGCTGGGGGCTGAACACCTCCTCCGTACCCGTGGTCATCGAGGGCGAGAACTTCCTGTCGCTCGTCACCCAGCACATCGGCGGCTCGGAGCTGGTGTCGGAGGATGCCCGCTTCGACGCCTTCCTCGACGAGGTGGCCCTCGAGGACGTCGCCCTGGAGGATGAGCACACGCTGCGGGCCCGGGTGCCCGAGGGACTCGCGCCCGGCTGGCATGCGCTGTCGGTGAGGGGGCCCCTGGGTCGGCGGGTGGAGCTGCCGCGCGCGTACCTGTCCTCGGATCGGCCGCTGGCGGTGCTCGGAGCGCGGGCCGTGGTGGAGTCGGACCACGTGTGGGTGGGAGGGCGGACGCGGCTGGTGGTGACGGTGGAGAACACGGGGGGCTCGGCCGCGCTCGCCGTCACCCCGGTGCTGAGCCTGGTGGGCGAGGGGAGGGTGGAGCTCGGCTCGCGGCCCGAGCCCGCCGACATCGGTCCGGGCACGAGCGCGTTCTTCGTCTGGGAGCTCGGTGCCATCTCGTCCGGGGAGCTGCGCTTCACGGTGGAGGTCCGGGGCAGCGAGGAGACGACGGGAATGGAGCTGCCGGTGCTCACCGTGGAGGAGGGGCCACTCCAGATACGAAACCGTCCGGAGCTCACCGCGGTGCTCACGTCTTCGGCGCCGGTGGTCAACGTGGGGCAGCGGTTCGAGCTCCAGCTGGAGGTGAAGAACTCGGGCGACACCGCGGTGCTCGATGTGACGGCCGTGGAGATGGTGTCCGGGTGCGATGGGACGGTGTCGCTCGTGGAAGGGCCGCATCCGACGCTCGTGACCATTCCCGGGAGGCAGAGCCGGTTCTTCAGCGCCACCCTCGCCGGAACGGGCGAGGGCACGTGTGTCTTCCGGGCGTGGGCCCGTGGCCGGGAGGAGACGGAAGGAACCCAGCTGGAGGCCCCGGTCGTCGCCACCACGGTGAAGGTGCAGCGGCCCTCCGCGTTGTCCGTGACGTTCTCGACTCCCATTCGCGCCAGACCGGGCAGCATCTTCTCGGTGGACCTGACCGTGAGGAACACCGGGAGCACCCGGGCCCTGGGCGTACAGCTCACCAGTCCGAGGGTGAGCCGGGGCATCGTGGTGCCCACCAGCGAGCCGGCGCTCACGCCGGTGGATCTCGACGGTGGGGCCAGCACCACGTTCACCTGGAACTATCGCGCCATCGGATTGGGAAGGGTGTTCTTCTCCGCCAGCGCGAGCGGGACGGATGGGCTCTCGGGCTCACCCGTGACTTCCGGCGAGGTCTCCTCGCGAGAGGTCCTCCTCTTCGAGGTGGAGCTCGTGCGTGCCGATCCCCTCCAGGATGGCTCGTCCTTCGCCCAGGTCTTCCCCTACCAGGGCCGGCTCGTGCTCGGCCCCAACCGTGATGGAACCCGGGCGGTGAGCGTCGATCCGGACACGACGGAGGACGGCGTGCTCACCTTCTCCTTCTCGAAGGACGTCCGCGGCAACGCCAGCGACAACACGGCCGCGGCGCCCTATTCCTCCATCGGCGCGGTCGGTTGCACGTCCAACACCGCCTCGTGCGGTCCGGACAACGAGGATGGCCGGGGCTTCTTCTTCGCCGGCCGGGTGGGGACGCAGGAGTGGCTGGGGATCGGCGGAGCTCGGAGCAAGGGAGACCTTGACTACATCTACCTCACGCAGGACACCGGCGGTCCGCTGGGAATGCGCTTCCTGGATCTCTCGGCCCTCCTCGGAGGGCAGACGCGAGGCTTCTCCTCGGCCCTCTTCTTCCACGACCGGCTCTACCTGGGCTTCCCGGACACCGGTGGCAACCGGCCCTATCTGCTCGCCATCAAGAGCCTTCCAACGTCCGCGCCCGGGCTCGATGCCATCGCGGGTATTCATGTGGAGAACCTGATGGCCGAGCGCATGCCCGGCATCGGCCAGAGCGGCTCGCCGTCGAACAAGGCCAACATGCAGATGATCGACACCCTGGCCGCCTTCAATGATCGGCTCTACGTGGTGAACAACGGAGGCTGCATCCGCTCGACGACGCCGACCCCCCGGCCCTACGACTCGGCGCCCGCGGACTGGAGCGCGTGCACACCCGCGATCGCGGCCTGGAGCTCGCGCACCAGCAGGACGACGACGAAGACCGCGAACCTCGAGCCCTCGGACAAGGCCGTTCCCCAGCTCGCCGTGTTCCAGGGACGGCTCTACCTGGCGCGCAACACCACGGTGGGGCCCCAGCTCTTCGCGTGCGATCCGGCGAGCACGGGCTCCTCGACGGATTGCGATCCAGGGGACTGGTCGCTCGTGGCCCCCAACTCCAAGGGGGACTCGCTGCTCACCCAGTTCGACAACCCGGCGAACACCGCCCTCTCGCTCCTGGTGGCCACCTCGCGCTCGCTCTTCGTGGGCTTCGACAACGGCACGCAAGGCGCGGTGGTGTTGCGCACGTCCAGTTCACGGCCGGCCCACCGCTCCGACTTCATGGGGACGGAGGGGTGCTCCGCGGCGCAACACCCCATCGGGTGCGCGGGCCTGGGGAGCTCCGGAGTGGGCGTGGGCGCCACGCGCATCTTCGATGGCGTGGCGTTCGGCCCCGCCAGTGACGAGGCCGCCTTCTTCACGGCGGGAACCAGCACCGGGCCGGTGGGGCTCTTCCGGCTGCAGGAGTGAGCCGGCTCAGGACGCCGCGGCGCTGCTCTCCCGCTCCGCGGACAGCGTGGCGCGGGCGGCCCTCACGTGCGGAGGCAGGCCGAGGCGGAACGTGGTGCCCTTGCCCGGGCGGCTCTCCACGGTGATGGAGCCGTCGACGGACTCGACGATGGACTTGCAGATGAAGAGGCCCAGCCCCGTGCCCTCGCCCGAGCGCTTGGTGGTGAAGAAGGGCTCGAAGAGGTGCGCCATGTGCTCGGGGGCGATGCCCGTGCCGGTGTCCGTCACCTCGGCGCACGCCTCGCCGTTGGGGCCCGTCCACAGCCGGACGCGGATCTCATGATCGCCCCCGTCCTCGGGAATGGCCTGGGCGGCGTTGACCACCAGGTTGAGGAACACCTGCGCCAGGCGGGCCTCGTTGGCCTTCACCAGGGGCACGTCCTGGTAGTCGCGCACCACGCGGGCCCGGTAGCGGATGTGCACCAGGGCCATCTTCAGCGCCGCCTCGAGCACCTCACGCAAATCCACCAGCACGCTCTCGTCGTCCTCGCGCCGGGCGAAGGCCTTCACGTCGCGGGCGATGTGGCGCACGCGCTCGGCGCCCTCGCGGATGTCGCGCAGGGTGGACTCCACCGCCGCCAGGCGCTCGGCCAGGGACGTCAGCTCCGTGCCCGTCCCCTGACGGCCCTGGCGCTTCAGCCCCTCGCGCAGGGAGGGCAGCTCCTCGTCGAGCCAGTCCAGGTTGGAGAGGATGTAGGCCAGGGGGGTGTTCACCTCGTGCACCACGCCGGCGGCCAGCAGCCCCAGCGAGGCGAGCCTGTCCGCCTGCACCAGCATGGCCTGCATGCGCTCGTGCTCCTGCCGCAGCCGCCACTGATCCAGGGCCAGCTTGAGGCGGTGCTCCAGCCCATCCACCTCGAAGGGCTTGAGCAGGTAGTCGAAGGCACCCAGACGCAGGGCCTCGATGGCGCTGTCCACGTTGCCGTAGGCGGTGACGATGAGGGCGTTGCACCCGGGCTGCACGGAGCGCAGCCACTTGAGGAAGTCCAGGCCGTTTTCGCCCGGCAGGTTCTTGTCGATCAGCGCGCACGCGAAGGAGTGCTTCGCGGCGAGCTGGCGGGCCGTGGCGGCGTCCGGCGCCAGCACGGGGACGGCACCCACTCGCTGGACGATGAACGCCAGGATGGTGCGCAGGGACGGCTCGTCATCCACCACCAGGACGGACTCTGGAGCGGGGCTGGCACTCGTTCTCATCCGCGATGACCTCTGCGTGAGTGGCCCTCTATAGGTGCTCTTCCTTCAGGTGAGGCACGAATGCGCCTCGCCGTTGAGTACCTTCTCAAAGGGTGGGGCAAGCTGCGGTCGCCGTGCCGGGGATGCAAGGGAGCAGGCTCAATCCCACCTTCACCGCAGGCCCCGGAATGCCGGAAGACGTTGGCTGGTGGACGTGGGAGTGCCCCGGAAGGTGGGGCCTACAGCGAGAAGCCCACCAGGTGGAGGTCCCCGAGCCCGTCATCGAAGCGCCGGGCGTATTGGTAGAAGAGGGAGAGGCCCACGGACTGTCCGAAAGTGGTGTGTAGGAAGACGGCGCCACCGGCGGCGCGGTGGTTGGCCCGCAGGTCCGTGCGAGCCCAGCTGCCGAAGGCCTCCAGCTCCACCTGGCTGAGGAAGAAGGAGGGCCCCAGCCAGAAGAAGGTGGACCAGCCGTAGTCGAGTATCAGCCGGTAGCGGTAGCGCGCGTTGGCGATGACGACGCTGCGCGCGCTGAGGGCGAAGTCCTCGTAGCCGCGCAGGTACTCGGAGAAGGAGGTGCCCGGCTGGAAGCGCAGCGGCACGTCGCGCGAGTCCTCCGGGCCCTGGCGCAGTTGGAGGAGGGGGTTGCCGAGCTGGATGCCGCCCACCTGGAGCAGTCCCTCGGGGGCGCTGGGGAGGTAGCGGCCGATGGCGGTGAGCTGGAGGTTGTCGCGCTTGAGCAGGGGGAGCCCCGGGACGAAGAGGTCCACCGTGGCGCGCACGTCGCCGAAGGGGGCACTCGCCTCGTCGAAGGTGACGGGGTACAGGCCGCCAGCCAGCGAGAGGCCCAGGCCCCGCTGCGTGCCACCATAGGAGGTGCTCTCTCCGGCGAAGTACGAGACGGAGGCCTCCGGTCCGAGGAGCGAGGAGCGCACCCCGGGCCGCCTGGAGGTGGCGTACCAGTCCCGGCGCAGCGCCAGCACGCCGAAGGACACGGGGGTGGTCCAGAACTCGCGAGACATGAAGAGGGAGGCCTGCAGATCCCTCCGGCCCGCCACCACGGTGCGCGCCACGTTGAGCTGCACGTACCAGGGAGCGGGCAGGGCGTTGCCGTAGCTGAAGGAGACGCTGGGGTCGCGCAGCTTCGAGTCGATCTGCACCAGCAGGGCGTACTGGTGGAAGCCCAGCCGATCCTGTCCCGCCAGGGCCACGCCGCCGTAGCCGACGATCTCCGTGTCGTCGGCGTCGTTCGTCTCCGGCAGCGCGTAGGCGAATGGGGCATGCAGCTCCGGGTAGAAGAAGTGCTCCATCGGCGAGTACGGCTCGTCGGAGAGGATGTTCAGCTCGTGCCCGAGGAAGGGGGCCAGCGCGGGCGGGAGGGCCTCGGGGGGAGCGGGAGTGGGGGAGGGATCCTGGGCGAGGGCCTCGGAGGCGGCGACCGGGGTGATGGGGGCGCGATCCAATGAGAAGTCGAAGGCGTCGCGGTTGAGGAAGACGACGTCCGAGCCTCCGAGGGGGGCCACGTCCATGACCAGGTGAGGGGCGTCGGTGATGCGGGTGGGCTCGCCGCCGGTGACGTCGAGGACATGGGCCTGCCAGCGACCCTCGTGTTCGCGCACGAAGACGACGCGCTGGGCGTCCAGCCAGCGGGGGGCATAGTTGAAGTGCGTGTCATCCGTGAGGGCGCGGACGGTGCCATCGGGCTCGAGCAGCGCGAGGTTCCACCCGTTGTCCGTCATGCGGGGGAAGACGATGCGCCCGTCCGGGGAGACGGAGGCGGGGCCGAGTGACTGGCGCCCCTCGAAGCGCGTGAGCGGCGTGCGCGCGTTGGTGGCGAGATCCAGGCGGTAGAGGTTGGCGGTGTCCTGGGAGACATGGACATAGACGTAGGCCTTGCCATCCGGGGTGACGCCGCCGCCCATGCCCTCGATGTCCTCCCAGGTCTTCACCACCTCGCCGGTGCGGGCATCCACCTGCCACACGCGCGCGAGGTAGCTGCCCACGCGGTCGAGGTCCGAGGCGAGGAGGAAGAGGGAGCCGCCGTCGGCGGTGAAGGACAGGCCGCTCATGACGGTGGGGCTGGTGGCGATCCACCGGCGGCCGGGGAGGAACTGGGCGAGGTGGCGGCTGAAGCGCACGGAGCCATCGCGCTCGCGCAGGACGAGGCGCACGGCCTGCTCGCGGCCCACCTCGAGGGTGGCGATGGCGCCGTCGGCCGGCGAGGCCGCGAGCCGGGTGAAGTAGCCCACCTCGGGGGCGAGCACCTGTTGGGTGGAGGGGCGCTCGCGGCGCTTCTGGTGCTGGGCGAGCTCCTGGGAGAACTCGTCGAAGAGCGCGCCGATGGTGCGGCCGTAGACCCCCTTGAAGCGCAGCGTCACGGCCAGGGGGGAGAAGACGGACTCACCCTGGGACTCCACCAGCTGCCACAGCTTGTCCTCGCCGTACTTGTTCGCGAGCCAGGAGATGAACTCGCTGCCGACGAGGTAGTTGCCGCCGAAGGGATCCATCTCCCGGTGCTCGGGGGAGAGGTAGCCGGGGTGGAAGTCGCCGCCACGGGCCTGGGAGGCGGCCTCGAAGAAGCCCTGCCACACGGGGCTGTGCGGACGGCCCCAGGAGCGGCCCAGCCGTCCCTCATAGAAGGTGGCGAGTCCCTCGAGGAACCAGGACTCGGTGAAGGTGTTGGGCTGGAAGAGGCCGCCGGTGAGGGTGTTGACGAGCCACCACAGACCATCCGTCTGTTGCATCTGCACGTAATGGACGGACTCGTGGCAGCCCACCTCGCCGAGCTCGGCGGGGCCGAAGCCCAGCAGGTTGAAGAGCTCCAGCGACATATGCGAGGGGAGCACCATCTGCTGGGGGATGCTGGAGTAGTCCGGCATCACGTACGCGTTGTTGAAGTCGGCGCTCGTCAGGTAGACGAGCGCCCGGTCCCGCTTGCGGGGGCTTTTGGTGAGGGTGCGAAGACGCTCGACGCAGTCCTCGACGCGTGCCGCGATGCGCAAGGCGGTCGGCCGCAGGTCGGCCGGGTAGTAGAGCACGAGGGAGCTCGTGGTGAGCTTGCGCATGTCCTCCCGGACGAAGCTCGTCTGGACGTTCTGGGGGAAGCGGGGTGTGACGAATGCACACCCGGAGAGGGAGAGAATGAACAGGAGGAGGGTGGGTAGGCGACGCGGCATGCGCCCCCATCCTAGGTGCGGTCACAAATCGTGGCGATGAACTTGGTTTTCGGGGTAAGGGGGTCGACCGTTCAAGTCACGATCTCGTACCCGGAACAGGAACCCGAAATGGCTCATCCCGCCCCTCCGCATGTCCAATCCGCCCAGGCGCAGGTCGCCGCCGCCCTCCAGCAGCTCGAGGGCAAGCCGGTGGATCTTCTCAAGGTCCCCTGGTCGGAGGTGGAGGCGTCCGCCATCAAGCTGCTCGGCGGAGCCTTCCAGGTGAACAACCCGAACCACCAGGGGCTGGCCCTGGGCCTGGCCGGTGCATTCGCCGAGCGCATGGCCACCGAGCACGGCGCCTTCTGGTTCCCGAACCGGGACTCGCCGGAGGGTGCGACGCTGGGCTTCCCGGACGCGATCATCATGCTGTCGCCGTTCGGGGCGGTGATGGACGCGCTGTCGCAGGGGAAGCTGGGGAAGCTGGAGGATCTGGCGGCGGACATCCGCAAGTCGCTGGCGCAGGTGAAGTTCGCGCCTGGGGCGACGCAGTCGCTGGGGGCGTCGGGGCCGAAGATGGGGCCTGCGGACTATCAGCGGCTGTTCGATCCGGGGTTCCTGCAATTCGTGGTGTTGGACTCGGCGAAGGCGAAGACGGCGTTCGAGACGAAGCCGGACGCGCTGGCGCGGGACATCCGTGACGCGCTGGGCCGGACGCAGCTGCCGCCGGAGGCGCGCCAGCAGTTCGAGGGACAGATCGTGCAGTCGCTGCAGCGGTTGGATCCGAGCCATGCGTTGGCGGAGCAGATGGACCGGGCGCCGCGGATCGCGGAGCTGATGGGCCACATGTTCGCGACGGTGGGCGGGACGGGGGCGGCGCCGGAGGAGTTCTGGGGAGAGATCGTGCTGCCGCTGCTGTTCATCGGTTCGCCGCAGAACTTCCCGCCGGTGGACGAGGATGAGATCGGAGCGTTCACGCAGGGGGCGCCGCCGCTGGCGCTGTTCGTGGACGTGGTGCCGCACTCGGTGCAGGCGCCGGAGGAAGGGCTGCTGGGGACGTTCGAGCAGTCGGATCTGAGCCTGCTGCACCCTGGATTCGGGAAGGTGGGGGCGCTGAGGCTGATCAAGGTGAACGCGGAGCGCATCAAGCCGCTGCTGGCGAACTTCGATCCGAACAAGACGGTGGACGCGGTGAGGCGGTTCACGAAGTACATGGAGGAGAAGGCGGGGAAGGGAGCGCCGCCGAATCCGCAGAACGAGGAGATGCTGAAGGCGGCGACGGTGCTGCTGACGGACCTCAAGAAGGCGGTGGAGACGAAGGGCGAGGTCTGCCTGCGCCGGTTGACGGAGGCGGAGGCGGCGTCGGAGCAGGCGGTGGCGGTGGTGCGGCAGGCGCTGAACGGACCGCGCATCATCCTGAGCTGAAGTTCACAGGAGACCTCGGGTTGAGATCACCCTCTCCCTCTGGGAGAGGGCTGGGGTGAGGGTATAGGGATCCAACACCGTGGACCCAGCAAAGGGGCCAACCGGGATCACCCGGCTGGCCCCTTTGACGTTCCAGAAACAGGTGCGCTTCAGACGGGGAAGCGACGTCCGATCAGCTCGACTTTCGAGAGATTCAACCGGAAAGGCTCGCCCTTCCGCGAGACATCCCCGAGTGCGACGGAGTCCTCGACGAGGACACCCTCCAGACCCGAGTCCTCGGCGAGCTTGGAGGCGATGTTGACGGGATTGCCGGCGATCTCGCGCTCACCGTTGGCGAGGGGGAAGAGGTAGACCTCGCCATGGGTCAATCCGACGTGCGCATTGAAACCGAGGGCGCGATTCT
Organism: Archangium violaceum; assembly: GCF_016887565.1. NCBI lineage: Bacteria > Pseudomonadati > Myxococcota > Myxococcia > Myxococcales > Archangiaceae > Archangium > Archangium violaceum. The sequence continues at coordinate 7,557,503 of NZ_CP069396.1, read as the reverse complement.
CCTCGATGATGTCGCGCGCGAAGGCGACGGCTTGACGGCCCTCGGGGAAGAGGACGATGGCCAGGGTGCCGTTGGACTTCACGACATCGGCCCCATGGGACGACGCGATGCGACGGATCGCGAGGTCGATGAGGGACATGTCGGTGAACGAGTCCAGCAGGAACTCGTGAGGCCTGTGGGCGACCTTCACGAACACCACCGTCCGGGTTGTCCGGTACTCGGGAAACTCCTCCTTGCCGAGCTCCGCCAGGGAGGCCGAGCGCAGCCGCTGGAAGAAGGCCGCGTCGAAAGGCGTCGGGTAGTGGGGGTTGTTGCCTTCAACGGCATCCAGGGAGCCTGGGGAGTCCGTGATCGACCACAACGAGCCCTTCTTCTCGAGATCTCCGCGCACCCGGGCCGCGTCGCGCACCGGGCCCGAGAGACGCTCGTGGATGGCCTTCGACAGGACGATCTCTCCTCCCGAGGTCTCGTCCTCGGCGATGGCCTCGATGAAGTCAGCCCCCTCACCGAAGAGTCCACCGCCGACCTTGAAGCACTCGCAGGTGTGGATGCCGATGCCGATCTGGACCTGGAGGGCCTTGACCCTGGCCTGCACCGCGAGCATCTGCGCGACGACGCGTGACGGCGCGATCGCCTCGGGGAAGAACATCTGCGAGTTGTCCGCCGCCCAGATGCCGATGGCTTCACCGCCGATCGCCGTCCCGTAGGAGTGGAGCACTTCCTTGGGCTCGGAGACGAGCTTCATGACCTGGGCCAGGGTGTAACGCTGGGTCAGCCTGGACAGTCCCGCCGAATCGGCGGAAACGATCGTGCCGTGTGTCCGGAAGGGGGCCAGCAGCTGGTCGTGTCGGACGGAGGTCTTGTCCTGCCCGTTCCAGCTCAGGACGAGCTCGGCCGGGATGACTCCGGCGATGTCCTGCCGGAGATCCGCCAGGGAGATGTTGTACGTAGCCACCAGTCGCCCTCTGTGTGTGCGGCTTCTTTCCGGAGCCGGCCGCCGCCAGACTACCTCCGTCGAGGAGTCTCGGAGTCGAGCAGCTTCTCCAGAGCGGCGCGGGCCTCTGGAGGCAGACGGTGTCCCACGAGTTGCACTCCACGCCGTGACAGTGGCCGATAGACCTCGCCCGCCACGGGCGGGAGCGCCGCGAGATGCGCTGCCACCACGCCCGAATCCCCTCGAGCAATCGGGCCGGTGTACCCGGCCGCCAGTCCTCGCGCCTCCACGCCGCGCAGCGCCGAGCGAGTCAGCGGCAGCAGCGCGGCGAGTGCATCCTCCTCGGAGATGCCCGCGACGCGGAACGCCTCCACCGCCGCGGAGAGCGCTGCCACCACGCCCCCCGCGCTCAGCACGGCCCCGGCGTGATAGGCGGCGCGGTGCTTCTCCGGTACCCGCAGGGCGCGCAGTCCCGCGTCCTTCGCCATCCGCTCCAGCACCTCGCGCAGCCAGCGAGAGCGGGTGCTGAGGGCCACCGAGTTCCCCGCCAGCGAGTCACGCGGATCCGACACCGCGACCAGCGGATGGAACGAACCCAGCACCCGTCCGCGCGGAGCGCCCAGGGCCTCCAGCGAGAGCGCGCCCGCGCAGTGCACCAGGGCCGCCCCACGCGAGAGCCGGGGCTTCAACTCCTCGGCGGCCAGGGGCACGGCCTTGTCAGGCACGCACAGCAGGCATACCCGGGCCTGGGCCACATCGCTCTCGGAGGCCAGCCTCAGCCCCAGCTCCACGGCGCGGCGCCGACCGTCCTCGGAGCGCGCCAGCACACGCACGGGCCAGCGCTTCGCGGCGAGCGCGAGGGCCAGCGCTCCTCCCAACCGGCCCATGCCCACCACCACCACCCGAGGGCGACTGGCGCGCGGGGGGCTCACGGCTCAGCGGCTCTCTCGAAGGAACTGCAGCTCTCCATCCTGCACGGCCACCCGCACCCGGTCGCCCGCCATGAACTCGCCGGCGAGGATCCGCTCGGCGAGGGGCGCCTCCACCAACCGCTGCACCACCTGGCGCATCGGCCGCGCACCCAGCTTCGGGTCGAACCCGCCCGCCTTCATCAGGTGGCTCACCACGTCCTGCTCGGCCACGTACTCGATGCCCTTCTCCGTGACGAGCCGCCGGCTGCTCTCCGCCAGCAGCAACTGGGCGATCCGCGCCACCTCCGCCTCGGACAGCGGCCGGAAGGGCAGGCGCTCGTCGATGCGGTTCCACAGCTCGGGGGGGAGGGCCTGGCGCGCGGCGGCGCTGGCGGCGTCCATGTCCGAGGTGGCCGAGCCCTTCTGCTCCGGGGTGCCGAAGCCCAGGGCGCGGCTGGCGCGCTGGAAGGCGTCCGCGCCCAGGTTCGTCGTCATGACGATGACGGTGTTGGAGAAGTCGATGTGCCGGCCCTTGCCGTCCGTCAGGCGGCCCTCCTCGAGCACCTGGAGCAGGAGCAGCTGCACCTCGCGGTGGGCCTTCTCGATCTCATCCAGCACCACCACGGACGAGGGCCGGCGGCGCACGGGCTCGGTGAGCTGGCCTCCATCACCGTAGCCCACGTAGCCCGCGGGCGAGCCGATGAGGCGCGAGACGCCGTGGCTCTCGGCCATCTCGCTCATGTCCAGGCGCACCAGCGAGTCCTTGCTGCCGAAGAGCACCTCGGCCAGGGCTCGCGCCATCTCCGTCTTGCCCACGCCGGTGGGGCCCAGGAAGAGGAAGGAGCCCATGGGACGGCGCGAGGCGAAGCCCGCGTAGTTGCGGCGGATGACGCGGGAGATGCGCGAGATGGCCTCCTCGTGGCCGATGACGCGCTCGCCCAGGTCCGCCTCCAGCCTCAGCAGCCGCGCCGAGTCCGTCATCAGCAGACGCTCCTCGGGCAGGCCGGCGATCTTCGCCACCACGCGCGCCACGTCCGAGGCCTCCACCAGCTCCTTGCCCTCGCGGCGGCTGCGCGAGCCGGCCAGATCCACCACGGAGATGGCCTTGTCCGGCATGAAGCGGTCCGTCACGTAGCGCGAGGCCAGCGACGCGGCGGCCTCCAGCGCCTCCGGGGCGTAGCGCAGCCCGTGGTGGTCCTCGTAGCGGCCGATGATGCCCTGGAGGATCTCCACCGTCTCCGGCACCGAGGGCTCGTGCACGACCACCGGGGTGAAGCGCCGCTCCAGCGCGGGGTCCTGCGAGATGAACTTGCGGTACTCCTCGTGCGTGGTGGCGCCGATGCAGGGGAACTCGCCGCGCGCCATGGCCGTCTTCAGCTCGTTGGCGGCGTCCTGCGGCCCCTCGCCGGTGGAGCCCGCACCCACCAGCGTGTGGATCTCATCGATGAACACCACCACGCGGCCATCGGCGCGGCGCACCTCGTCCTTGAGGGCGTTGAGCTTCTCGGAGAAGGAGCCGCGCAGCTGCGTGCCGGCCACCACCGAGGCCATGTCCAGCTCGATGAGGATCTTCTCGGACAGGGAGCCGCGCAGCTCCAGCATGCGCTGGGCCACGCCCTCCACCACGGCCGTCTTGCCCACGCCCGCCTCGCCCAGCAGGCACGGGTTGTTGGTGCGCCGCTTGCCGAGGATGTCGATGACCTCCTCGATCTCCTTGGCGCGGCCCACCACGGGATCCAACTTCCCCTCCTGGCCGAGCCGGCTCAGGTTGCGGCCCAGCGAGGTGAGCAGGGGGAAGCGCTTCTCGTCGAGCACCAGCGGCGCGGCGGCGCGGGCCGGAGCGGCCGGGCGCGGCGCGGCGGGCCCAGGGGAGGGCAGGGCGGGCGCGGGAGCCGGAGGCGCCACGGGCGTGGCCGCCGGAGCCAGGGAGACGGGAACCGGAGGAGGCGTGCGCGTCGGCACCGGGGGCACCGGCGTGGGAGCGGCGGCCTCCGGCACGTCCTCGTTCACCTCGTCGATGAGGTCGCGCGGGGACAGCGCGGGCCGGGACGGAGCCCGGGGCGGTGCGAGCGCGGGGCGCGGCATGCTCACCGCGAGCGCGGAGGCGGGCGGCGCCGAGGGCGGGGCCCCCAGGGGACGGGTCGGCCGGGGCATGGCCGCCGTCATCGTGGTGCTCCGGCCCGGCTGGAACCGCCGCGGCGTGCTCCCGCTGAGACAATAGGAGAGGGCGGTGTTGCCCAGGTTGATGAGGTGCAGGCCGGCCCGCGTCAGCAGCTCGCTGGCGGCGCAGCGCACCCGGGTGAAGGCCACGAGCAGGTGGAGGCAGTCCGCCTCGCGCGCCCCGCTGTTCTGGGCGATCTCCCGGGCGCGCATGAACAGCTCGCGCACCAGCCCGTCCTGCTCGGTGGGCTGGGACGTCATCGTCTCCAGCAGGCTGTCCTCGTCGACGCCCTTCTCCTTGAGCAGGAGCTGCGCCCGGTTCTCCACCGTGAAGAGGGCCAGCAACACGTGGGCCGAGGTAGGCTTCTGTGCCACGCTCTGAGCGATGTCATTGGCTTCGTGGAGAACCTGAGCGAGATCCGTGCTGTCGACCATTCGGACTCCGGCGGGCGAGCAGGCGAGCACATACACCCTCCGGATCTTCGCGGCAAAATTTCCGCTACAGGTCACTACAGCACCCACCCCCGGTGGGGCGGATTCTCCGGAATCCGCCTGCTTGCCCCCCTGTTAGGCGGCAATTGTCGTCCGGCTTGCAATAGCGACCCTGTCTGGGCGTACATCCCGTTGCCCCGACAACGCACCTTATGAGCTCAATCGCCCAACCCGCCCGCGTGCTCCTGGATCCGCTCGATGCGACAGGCGCCGCCGTGGAGGCCCGCCGCTGGCTGTGGCCTCTTCTCCTTCTCGTCGTCTGTGTGTCCGCCTCCGGGACCGCCTTTTCCCTCCGCTGGAATGCCGGTCCCGCGGTGGTGCAGGAGTTGCAGATGTCCGGCCGGCTCGATCGGCTGACGGAGACGGAAGTCTCCGAGGAGATCCAGACCGCGTCGCGCAAGGCGCTGGTGGCGGGGATCGCCAAGGGCGTCTTCGTGATGCCAATGCTGACGTTGCTGCTGGCGGCGGCGTTGTGGGTGTTCGCGTGGCTGTTCGACAGGTCCGCGCCCTTCGGCGGCCTCATGTCGGTGGCGGCGCTGGCGATGATGCCCATCGCGCTCTACCACCTCATCTTCACCGTGTGCGCGCTGGCGCAGCACTCGCTCTCCCTGGAGCGGGTGCCGGAGCTGGTGCCCGCGAGCCTGGCGGTGTTGGAGGGGCTGTCCCCCAAGATGAAGAAGGTGCTGGGGGCGGTGGACTTCTTCAACCTGTGGAGCGTCGGCCTGATGGGGCTGGGCTTCTCCTCGGCCACGGGGATGCGCAAGGGCCGGGCGCTGCTGCTGTGCCTGGCGCTCTACCTGTTGTTCGTGGGGGTGTTCTCCATTGGTCTGCCGGCGATGATGGCCGGAGAGCCGGGTGGCCGGGGTGGTCCGGGAGGTGGACGATGAGCGCGCTCGTGCTCGCGGCGGTGCTCGCCGCCACCCCCGTGACCCTGGAGGATGCCCGGGCCCGGAGCCGGGAGAACGTCCAGGCGCTGACCGCCCTGTTGCAGGTCTCCTCCGCCGAGCAGGACGTGCGCATCGCCCGCTCGTCGCTGCTGCCCCAGCTGCGGTTCCAGACGGGGGCAAACCTGGACTACAACGGCCCCCAGCGCTACACCGACATCGTGGCCGTCGACGGCGGCTTCGAGCGGCAGGTGATCGACGTGCCGGAGTCGCTGATCCCCAGCTTCGGCCTCTCCGTCACCCTCCAGCAGAGCATCTACGATCGGGCCGTCTGGGCGCGGCTGTCGCAGAGCGGCGCCCAGTTGGAGGCGCAGCGGGGCGAGGCCTTCGAGCAGCAGGACACCTCCGAGCTGGAGGGCATCCAACGCTTCTACGCGCTCTTCCGCTCCCAGGCGACCATCCTGGTGCTGCAGAAGAACGTGGAGCGCAGCGAGCAGCAGCTCGAGCGCGCCCGGGCGCTCTTCCAGGCGGGCCGGGTGGGCAAGGCCGAGGAGCTGTCCGCGCAGGTGAACCTGGGCAATGACCGCATCGCCGTGGTGTCGCGGCAGTCGCAGCTCGCCACGGACCAGACGCGGCTGGCCGCGTGGCTGGCCATGCCGGGCGCGGAGGTCGTGGAGGCGGTGGATCCGGGGGTGCTGAACCAGCCCGCCGCTCCGGCGCCCGCCCTGGACCAGGCGCTGGAGACGGCGAGGACCCGCCGGCCGCTGCTGATGGCGCTGCGGGAGCGGCTGCGCGCGGCGGAGCTGCAAGAGAGCATCGCCCGCGCCGGATACCTGCCGCGGCTGACCCTGCAGGGCACCTACTCTCGTGGCGGCCCCAACGCGGACATCGTCTTCACCCAGCCGAAGCTGCAGAACTCGGTGTCGGGTGGCGTCGGGCTGTCGTGGGACATCTTCAATGGCTTCTCCACGCAGGCGCAGGCTCGCCGGGCCGAGTACCAGAGCCGGGTGGCCGAGCTGAACCTGCAGCAGAACGAGCGCGAGCTGGAGGGCTCGGTGCGCCAGGCGCACGTGACGCTGCAGGCGCAGATCACCTCCACGGAGCTGGCCGAGGCCAACCGCAAGGCGGCCTCCGACGCCCTCTCCCTGGCCGAGGAGCGCTTCAACGCGGGCGTCAGCTCGACGCTGGAGGTGCGCGACGCGCAGCTCAAGCTCACGCAGGCGGAGCTGACCTTGTTGGAGAATCGGATCAACGTCGAAATCGCCCGCTTCGGATTGATGCGGGCCATGGGCACTCTGGCCCCGGGAGAAGCGAAATGAAGTGGTGGAAGGCGGCTATCGCAGGCGGACTGTTCCTTGGTGGGGCGGCCATCACCGCCGGTGGGCTCAAGGACCGGCCCCCTCCCATGGTGGAGGCTCAGGTGACGAAGGCCCGCAAGGGCTCCATCACCCGCACCATCACCGGCGCCGGCAAGGTGCAGGCGACCACCACGGTGAAGATCTCCTCCAGCCTCTCCGGTGACCTCATGGAGCTGCTGGTGAAGGAGGGAGATCGGGTGACGAAGGGCCAGGTGCTCGGCCGCATCGATCGCAAGCGGTACGAGGCGACGGTGAAGCAGGCCCTGGCGGCCCAGAACGCGGCGCGCTCGGACATGCAGGTGGCCCAGGTGGAGGCGGACCGCACCACGGCCGAGCTCGCCCGCGTGGAGGAGCTGGGCAAGAAGGGCCTGGCCTCGGCGGCCGAGGTGGAGCAGGCGAGGGCGGCCCGGGACTCGGCCGTGGCACGCGTGTCGGCGGCCCATCAGCGCCTGGCCCAGTCCTCCGCCGTGTATGACGAGGCCCAGACGAGCCTCTCCAAGACGACGATGCTGTCCCCCATCGACGGCAACGTCATCGAGCTGTCGCGCGAGGTGGGCGAGCGGGTGCGTGGCTCGGACCTCTCCGAGGACGTGGTGATGACCATCGCCGCGCTCAACATCATGGAGGTGAAGTTCGAGGTGGGCGAGCACGAGGTGGTGCACCTCAAGCCCGGCCAGCCCGCGGAGATCTCCGTGGACGCGCTGGAGGGCGAGTCCTACCAGGGCTCGGTGGTGGAGATCGCCCAGAAGGCGCTCATCAAGAACCCGGGTACGGAGGCGGAGGTGACGACCTTCCCGGTGACGGTGGCGCTCAACTCGCGGCCGCCGCGGGTGCTGCCGGGCATGAGCGCCGAGGTGCGCATCTCCGCGGAGACGCGTGACGACACGGTGCTCGTCCCCATCCAGTCGGTGACGGTGCGCCCGGAGAAGAGCCTGCCGGACTACAAGCCGGCGGTGGAGGGCGGGGGCCTGTCGGTGGCCCGCCGCGCGGAGACGCTGGCCAAGGTCGTCTTCGTGGTGGACGCGGACAACAAGGTGCAGGTGCGCCGGGTGCGCACGGGCATCGCCTCCGACACGGACCTGGAGATCCTCGAGGGCATCCAGCCGGAGGACAAGGTGGTGGAGGGCCCGTACCGCACGCTGTCCAAGGAGCTCAAGCACGGCGATGCGATCCGCGAGCCGCAGCAGGGCGGACCGGGTGGGAAGAAGTCGTGAGCGAGGCCAACGGCGCCAGGACCCCCTGGCTCATCGATGTGCAGAACGTCACCCGTGTCTTCCACGTGGGTGGCGAGGAGGTGCGCGCGCTGCGGGGCGTCTCCTTCGGCATCTCGCGCGGCGAGTGGGTGGCCATCATCGGCCAGTCCGGCTCGGGCAAGAGCACGCTGATGAACGTGCTGGGCTGTCTGGATACACCCAGCAGCGGCCGGTACATGCTCAACAACAAGGACGTGTCGCGCATGACGGACGATGAGCTGGCCATCGTGCGCAACGTGGAGATCGGCTTCATCTTCCAGACCTTCCAGCTGCTGCCCCGCGAGACGGCGCTGGCCAACGTGGAGCTGCCGCTGGTGTACCGGGGCATCCGGGCCAAGGAGCGGCGCGAGCGGGCCAAGGCGGCACTGGCCAAGGTGCACCTGGATCACCGCATGCACCACCGGCCCAACGAGCTGTCGGGTGGTCAGCGCCAGCGCGTGGCCATCGCCCGGGCGCTGGTGGCCGAGCCCTCCATGCTCCTGGCGGACGAGCCCACGGGCAACCTGGACTCGGCCACGGGAGAGGAGATCGTCCGGCTGTTCGAGGAGCTGCACCGCGCGGGCAACACGCTGGTGCTCGTCACGCACGAGCCGAAGCTGGCGGCGCGCTGCCCGCGGGCCATCCGGCTCAGTGACGGGCAGATCGTCGCGGACGGTATCGGGCGCGAGGTGGCCCACGGTGACACGCACGCGCCGCCGATCCAGGCCGCGGGGGGCGCATGAAGAGCACGGCGCGAGTGGATGTGCTGGAGGGGGCGCGCATCGCGTTCTTCTCGCTCGGAGCCAACCGGATGCGCACGGTGCTCACCACGGTGGGCATCGGCATCGGCGTGGCCACGCTGCTGGCCATCGTCGGCATCATCCAGGGGCTCAACAGCTCCTTCGAGAAGCAGCTGGCCTCCCTGGGCTCCAACACCCTCTACGTCTCCAGGTTCCCCTGGGTCATGACGGGGGACTGGTGGATGTACCGCAACCGCAAGCACTTCACCCTGCCGCAGCTGGAGCAGATCCGCGCGCAGTCGACCTACCTCTCCGGCATCTCGCCCATGGTGTCCCGCAGCGCGGACGTGGGCTTTGGTGGCGAGCAGCTCTCGGCGGTGGACATCACGGGGGTGACGCACGAGTACTTCGCCATCGTCGGCCATGAGGCGACGGCCGGGCGCTTCATCACCGAAGCGGACGATGCCGTCACCCGGCCGGTGGCGGTCATCGGCGCCACGGTGGCCGAGGGGCTCTTCCCGGGGTTGGATCCCATTGGCCGCTCCATCCGCATCGAGGGCCGGCCCTTCCAGGTGGTGGGGGTACTGGGGCGCAAGGGGAAGCTGCTGGACGAGGATCAGGATCTGACGGTGCTGGTGCCCTTCAAGACGTTCTACGCCACGTTCGGCAAGAGCCGGGGCTTCAGCATCGCCATGTCCATCGAGAACCCGGATGACATCCGCAAGGCGGAGGACCAGCTCGTGGGCATCCTGCGCCGCGTGCGAGGCACGCCGCCGGGGACCCCGGACGACTTCTCCATCAACCGCCCGGAGATGCTAGCGCAGACGTACGCGCAGCTCACCGGGGCGCTCTACGGCGTGGCGATGGGCGTGGGGTTCATCACCCTGCTGGTGGGCGGCATCGGCATCATGAACATCATGCTGGTGTCGGTGCGAGAGCGGACGCGGGAGATCGGCATCCGGCGCGCGCTCGGGGCGCGCAAGCGCACCATCGTGCTGCAGTTCCTCATGGAGGCCTCCGCGGTGTCCGCGGTGGGTGGACTCCTGGGGACGTTGGTGGGACTGGGGACGGCCAAGGTGGTGTCCCTCATCACGCCGCTGGCGGCGGACGTGCAACTGATGACCGTCTTCGGCGGAGTGGGCTTCGCCGCGCTGGTGGGGCTGCTGTTCGGCATCTGGCCGGCGGCGCGGGCCGCCAACCTGGACCCCGTGGAAGCGCTTCGCTACGAGTGAGCACAATGTTCCGACGCTTCGAGGCCAACCTGCTGGCGGTGGCCGACAACCTGCGCCTGGCCCTGGGCACCTTCCTGGGCAACCCGCTGCGCTCGCTGCTGACGCTGCTGGGCATCGTCATCGGCGTGACGACGGTCATCACCATGATGGCGCTCATCGAGGGCCTGCGCCTCAAGGTGAACAACGATCTGTCCCAGCTGGGCGCCAACACCTTCCAGGTGAGCAAGTGGCCCTCGGGCTTCGGCCGGGTGAACTGGCAGAAGTACTCCAAGCGCAAGGACCTGACGCTGGAGGACCTCCGGGCCATCCAGGAGTCGTGCCCCTCGGTGGGCACGGTGTCCGCGGCGGATACCGAGGGTGGACAGAAGGTCTCCACCGCCACCACGGAGACGCGCCCGTCGGTGCGCATCACGGGCGCCACGCCCAGCTACATCGACACCAGCGGCATCACCATCGCCCGGGGACGCTTCTTCGGCGAGGTGGACGCGGTGGATGGGCGGCAGGTGGCGGTGGTGGGCGTGGACGTGGTGGACGCGCTCTTCCCGGCCACGGAGCCGATCGGCCAGGAGATCCGCATCAAGGGCCGGCCCTTCACAGTGGTGGGCGTGCTGCAGCGGCGCGGCAGCTTCCTGGGCCTGCAGAGCATGGACAATGTCATCATCATGCCGCTGCGCGCCCACGAGCAGCTCTACGGCAAGGTGCGCTCGGTGGGCCTGTCCGTGCAGGCGCGAGAGCCCGATCTGCTCCAGAAGGCGCAGGACGAGGTGACGAACCTGCTGCGCCGCCGCCGCGACGTGGCGCCGCTGGAGCCCAACGACTTCGAGGTGCGAACCAACGAGTCGATGACCGAGACCTTCAACAACCTGTCGCAGGTGATCACGATCGCCAGCTTCGGGGTATGCCTGCTGTCGCTCGTGGTGGGCGGCATCGGCATCCTCAACATCATGCTGGTGTCGGTGACGGAGCGGACGAAGGAGATCGGCATCCGCAAGGCGCTGGGCGCGCGCAAGTGGCGCATCCTGGGGCAGTTCGCCACCGAGGCGGTGATGCTGTCGCTGCTGGGCGGCGCCATCGGCGTGGGGTTGGGCTTCGGCCTGGCCTTCCTCTCGCGCTGGGTGCTGGGCTTCAACACCGTGGTGCCCGGCTGGGCGGTGATGCTCTCGCTGGTGATGAGCTCGGGCGTGGGCCTGGTGTTCGGCATCTACCCCGCGGCGCGTGCCGCGAGGTTGGATCCGGTGGAGGCCATGCGCTCGGAGTAGGGCGCACGGCCTCGGGGGCCGCCGTCAGGGCGCGGCGGCCACACCCACGGGGCAGCTCACCCCCGTGCCGCCCAGACCGCAGTACCCGTTCGGGTTCTTCGCCAGGTACTGCTGGTGGTAGTCCTCGGCGTAGTAGTACTCGGGCGCCTGGCGCACCTCCGTGGTGATGGTGTCGTGGCCCGCCGTCGTCAGCACCTTCTGGTAGGCGTCACGCGAGGCCTCGACGGCCTTCCTCTGCGCATCGGTGTACCAGTAGAGGGCCGAACGGTACTGGGTGCCCACGTCGTTGCCCTGGCGCATGCCCTGCGTCGGATCGTGGCTCTCCCAGAAGACCTTGAGGAGCGTCTCGAAGGAGACCTTCTTCGGGTCGTACACCACGAGCACCACCTCGGTGTGGCCGGTGCGGCCGGAGCACACCTCTTCATAGGTGGGGTTGGGCGTGTGGCCTCCGGCATAGCCCACCGAGGTGGAGTACACGCCGGGCGTCTGCCAGAACTTGCGCTCGGCGCCCCAGAAACAGCCCAGCCCGAAGACGGCCTGCTCCAGGCCCTCGGGGAAGGGGGGCTCCAATGGCGCGCCATTGACGAAGTGCTTCTTGGGGACCGCCATCCGGGTGGAGCGGCCCGGCAGGGCCTCCTCCGCGGAAGGCATCTTCAGCTTGTTGGGGTTGAGGATCCGCCACATGCCCCGAGATTAACGCCTGGCAGGAGAGCGCGCCGGGATTGTGATGTTATTCCCAGGTAGAGGGGTCGGGGACGGGGAAGGACGCGGGGAAGGCTCCTCCCTCGCCAGGGTGCCAGGCGAACTGGCTTGTGCCGCCCCGCGGGCTAGAGTGGTGGGCAGATGACGGCTCCCCCCTTACCGCCCTCCGAGACTCCCGGGCCGGCTTCCCCGGAGCGCCCGCGTCTCATCATCAACGGGGAGCCGGTGCGGCCCGAGGAGCTCGGGCGCAACCTGTCCGCGTCGGTCCAGCTTCGGTTGAGCATCCGGAAGGAGCCGTACGAGCCGCCCGAGCCCCTTCCCCATGCGCCGGTGCGCGCCTCCGTGAAGGTCTCCGCCTTTCCCTCGCGGGCGCTCGGGGTTCTGCTGGTGCTCCTCGCGCTGGGGATGGCCGCGCTGGTGCTCCTGCGGCGGTGAGCGGCCCGGGGCGAGCGGCGCTCAGCCTTGGTGGCCTCGACCCTGCTGGCGCTCCTCGCGCACGGTGAGGATCTGCCGGTAGGGCACCACGCGCACCAGCTCGGCGAGCGTGGTCTGTCCGGCGGCGATCTTGTCCAGCGCGTCCTCGACCAGGGTGCGGAAGCCGTGCGCGCGCGCGTGGCGGCGGAGCTGGGCGCCGTGGGCCCCGCTGGCGATCAGATCCTGCATCGGCGCGTCCACCACCAGCAGCTCGTAGATGCCGGTGCGCCCCCGGTAGCCGGTGTGGCGGCACTCCTCGCAGCCGAGACCGGTCTGGGGCTGGAGGCCGTCCAGCAGCGAGCCCAGCACCTCCTTCTGCTTCCGGGTGGGCTCGGCGGGCGCCACGCAGTGGGGACAGATGCGTCGCACGAGCCGCTGGGCCAGCACCGCGAGCAGCGAGTCCGCGATGTCCGAGTCGTCCAGCTCCAGGCCGCGCAGCCGTCCCACGGCGCCCACGGCGTCGGCGGTGTGCAGCGTGCCGAGGATGACGTGGCCGGTGGCCGCGGCGTTGAGCGCCATGCTGCCCGTCTCCAGATCGCGGATCTCCCCCACGAGCATCACGTTGGGATCCTGCCGCAGCAGGGCGCGCAGCAGCGCCGCGTGGTTCATCTGCGGGCTGACCTGCTTCTGGTTCACCTTGGGGACGTAGTACTCGATGGGGTCCTCGGCGGTGATGATCTTCTTGCGCCCATCGTTGAGCTGCGCGAGCGCCCCGTAGAGGGTGGTCGTCTTGCCGCTGCCGGTGGGGCCGGTGACGAGGATGAGGCCCTCGGGGTTGGAGAGCAGTTGGAGGAAGAGCGTCTCCATGGCCGGGTTCATGCCCAGCTTGTTGACGGGCACGAGCCCCACGCTCGAATCGAGCACGCGGATGACCACGTCCTCGCCACCGGGGCTGGGCACCACGCTCACCCGGAAGTCGAGGACCTTCTCCTCCTCGCCCCGGGCGATGACGGCGCGGATGCGGCCGTCCTGGGGCCGGCGGCGCTCGGTGATGTCCATCCCCGCGAGCACCTTGATGCGGCTGACCACCTCCTGCACGGACTGGGGATGCATGTCCGTGTAGGCCTGGTGCAGGATGCCGTCGCTGCGATAGCGCAGGTCCACGTCATCCAGGTAGCTCTCGATGTGGATGTCCGACGCCTTGCGCTCGAGGGCACCCGCGAGGATGTCGTCCACGAGCTCGACGGGCGTGAGCGGGTGCGGAGAGGGGGGACGCTGACGGATGACGAGGTCCGCCTTCGCCTGGGAGCCAGTGCCGAAGCCGGTCTCCAGGGCCTTGTCGATCTCGTAGCGGTTGAGCTTCACCGGCTGGATGGGCCGCTGCAGGATGTCGGCGAGCCGCAGCCGCAGCGTCTTGTTGTCGGGCTCCAGCATGCCGATGGTGACGGGCGCGTCGGGCGTCTTCGCGTCGATCCTGCCCAGCACCACCACCGTGTGGCGGCGGCAGAACGGCTCCGGCAACCGCCGGATGGAGTGGCGATCGAGGGTGTACTGCGCGAGCTCGGAGAAGGTTTCGGGCCCCTGTGCCATGTCAGGTGCATAGCACGCACGTGCCTCGTGTCCGATATGTGGCGTCCCCACGGGCGCCTCGTGCCGTCGCTTCCACGGGTCGTAGGAGCATGCGGGCGTAGCGTCGGTTCCATCACGAGTCCGTGCTCCGGGAAGGGGTCGATCATGAGGATGCGCCGTGTGCTCATCTCGCTCGCGCTGGTGGCGATGTGGGGGGGCTGTCACTCCCAGGAGCCGGAACCTCCGGAGGACCCGGAGCCGGGCCCTTCCCAGGGCGAGCCGCCCGTCCTGTCCGAGACGCCGCTCTGGACGATCGAGGTGCCCGAGCCGCTCCGGCAGTCCTGCTTTGGCTACTCCATCGCGCTCGGGGACGTGAACGGGGATGGGACGCAGGACCTGGTGGTCGCGGCGCCCCCGTGCACGGGGATGACGGGCAAGGGCCATCTGGTCCTCTACGCTGGCAACGGAGCGTCCTTCTCCTCCGAGCCCGTCATCGCCGAGCTGGACTGGCACAACCCCAACCCGTTCGTGAACGGGCGCAACGGCGTGGTGTCCATCGGCGACGTGAATGGAGATCGCTTCGCCGACATCCTCGTCCGGTCACAGTCGGCGGGGACACTCGTCTTCGCGGGGGGCGCGGAGCTTCGGGCGGTGCTCCAGGAGCCCCTGTTCCGCGTGCCGTTCCTCGGAGCCCACGCGTCCGGCTTCCTCTCCGACCTGGATGGCGATGGGCTCGATGACCTCGTCGTGACTCAGGGCGCGGGGAGGACGACGTACATCCTTCGCGCCACTCCCGGTGGTCAGGAGCCATTCACCCAGGTGCGCGTCTTCCAGGACATCGCCACGCGGGTCATCCCGGCGGGTGATCTCAACGGCGATGGGCGGGGGGAACTGCTGCGCGTGACCGCGGAGGGCTCGGAGCTCTTCCTTGGCTGCGGGACGGAGGCGCCGGGAATCTGCGAGGGAGGCGTGTCGGCCTCACGCGTCTGGAATGCCCCCGAGGACGTGATGGCGTTCTTCCCGGATCAGGATGGAGACGGACGCCCCGAGGTCCTCCTCAGCAGGGCGGGCCGCGTGCAGGTTCACCTGTTCCAGCCGGAGGGCGGTGTCTCGCCGACGCCGATCTGGAACCTCCTCGGGGACGCGGTGTTTCCGGGCTTCGGGGGTCCCGCCGTGTTCGTGGGAGACCTGGACGGGGATGGCCAGCGGACGGAGTTCCTGCTGGGGGCGATGGGGCGCCTGTACGCGTTCTTCCCCCAGAAGGCGCTCTCCGCCGAGCTGCGCCCGGCGTGGGCCTGGCCGAGGAGCGACACGTTGGGGCCGGGCTTCCCCGGGTACGTGCGCTACGCGGCGGTGGGGGCCGGGGATCTCAACGGAGACGGACATGCGGACCTCCTCGCGGGGCTGGCTCCACCGCAGGATCAGCTGACACCGACGCTGGCGACGCGGCCGGGGAGGGTGGTGGCCTTCGGCGGAGGCAAGGTGCCGTCCGGCTCTCCCGCGCCGTACCTGAAGGAGCCCAGGTCCTGCGGGCTGTCGAGCGGAGGCAAGCCGGACGTGACGGTGGACGCGGACGTGCTCTCGCGCACGCTGTACGTGGAACCGCGGAGCTTCTCGGAGCAGGCGTGCGAGGTGACGGAGCGGTGCGTGGGGGCTCCGGGGGATCGGCGCCTGCTGCGCTTCGGCGTCTCCATCCAGAACCTGGGCTCCGGCGCGGTGCACATCCCGTCCCCCGAGGCGCGGCCGGACCTCTACGAGTTCGACTCGTGCCACCAGCACCATCACCTCAGCGGGTTCGCCAGCTACGAGCTGCTCGACGTGAGGAGCGAGGTGGTGGCGGTGGGCCGCAAGCAGGGCTTCTTCCTGGTGGACCTGACGCCCTCCTGCGGGGACGCGGGGCCACAGGTCGTTCCCGAGGATGAGTCGCAGGGCATCTCGCCGGGCTGGGCGGACGTGTACTCCGCGGACTATCCGTGCCAGTGGCTGGACATCACGGACGTTCCGGATGGCACGTACACGCTGCGCGTGGGGGTGAACAAGAGCGGCATCGTCGACGAGCAGGACGTGCGGCCGGACTCGGTCGACGTGAAGGTGCGGCTCTCGGGCAGCGCGGTGGAGGTCATCCCGTAGCAATCCCCTCTCCCTCTGGGAGAGGGTCAGGGTGAGGGTCTTCCCCCTGACCCCCAACCCGCGGGACTACGGAGCGGGCTCGCAGCCGCAGCCGCAGTCATCGAAGAACGGGGCCAGACCGGGCTCGCAGAAGAACCGGATGGCCGCGCACTGCTCAGGATCCCTCGAGACGTAAGTCCGGTTCGGATCCTCGCATTGCTTCTTCGGAGCCTTCTGGCAGATGCCGCCGCAGTCGGCGCCACCCTGGTTGGGATCGCAATCATCCGAGGGGTCGTCGACACAGACGTAGCCCTCGGCACAAGGGATGGCGGCGAAGCCCCCGCAGAAGGTGCCGGTCTTCTCCTGCAACTCGGTGGACGACTCCTGGGCATCAGCGGTGCGAGTGCAGGCCGAACCGAGGAGGACGGCACCCGCGGCGAGGACACCCCAGGACATCAGTCGAATGGACATGAACCCCTCCTTCAGGGAAGGAATCGGGCGTGGGGATTCCATCGGGTAGGAGAGTGGCGAGGAGGCGAGCCCCGCCGTGATCGCACGGGGAGTAGCACCGCTGGAAACGAAGTTTCCTCCAGGGGATCTTCGATGTAGATGGATCGCCCACATGGCCAGCCGTACGATGAAATTGAGTCAGAGCGGTACGAGCAAGGTGAAGCCAGCGACGGGCAAGACGAAGCTGGCCACCACGGGCAAGGCGAAGCAGCTCGGGAAGGGGAGCAAGGGCGGAGGCGGCGGGCTGCTGCGCACGCTGCTGATGGTGGGCTTCCTGGGGCTCGTGGTGTTCGTGTCCTACGAGTACGCACGCCTGCCAGACGCGGTCCCGCTGCTGAAGCAGAACCCGAAGACGACGGCGCTCATGGAGCAGCGCGCGGAGGAGGCGAGGGAGGCCGGCCGCAAGGCGCGGCGGACGCAGTCCTGGGTGGGGCTGTCGAACGTGTCGAAGTACGCCATCGACGCGGTGTTGCTCTCGGAGGACGCGAGCTTCTACCTGCACGAGGGCGTGGACACGAAGGAGCTGGAGAACGCGCTGGAAGACGCCATGCGCAAGGGGAAGCTGGGGCGAGGCGCCTCGACGATCACCCAGCAGCTGGCGAAGAACCTCTGGCTGTCGACGGACCGGAGCCTGCTGCGCAAGGGCAAGGAGCTCATCCTGGCGCACCGGCTGGAGACGTCGCTGCCGAAGAACCGCATCCTCACGCTGTACCTGAACGTGGTGGAGTGGGGGAACGGGGTCTACGGAATCGAGGCGGGAGCGCGGGAACACTTCGGCATCTCGGCCTCGCAGCTGACGGCGGCACAGGGGGCGATCCTCGCGTCAATGCTCCCGGCGCCCCGCAAGCGCTCACCGGCCTCGGGCTCCAAGGCGCTGAAGAAGCGGGCGCACTGGATCATCGATCAGATGGAAGCGGTGAAGCGGCTCGGTGCGGAGCAGGCGCGGGCGGCTCACGCGGAGATCGATCAGATCCTCAGTGGGAAGAAGCCGGACGGGACCGAGGAAGAAGAGGACGGCACCTGAGGCTACACTGAGGGGATGCGTGCTCAACACCTTCGGGGCCTGGGTCCCCTGTTCGCCGTCGCGGTGCTGCTGGGAGGAGTGCTGGCCGTCGCGGCCGAAGCGCCCGCGTCACCGGAGCGCGTGGTGGCGATCGTTCCCCTGGGCAGGGTGAAGCAGGAGTACCTGGAGCGGATCGCCCAGGAGCTCCAGGCCCGCATGAACGTGCGGGTTCGCATTGACGCGCGGCGGGAGCTTCCGAAGGCGGCGTACTACGCGCCGCGCCGCCGCTGGAGGGCAGAGCGCATCCTGGACTGGCTGGACGAGACTCCGCCGGAGGGCGCCTGGAAGGTGATCGCGGTGACGGAGGCGGAGCTCTCCACCACGAAGGGGAAGATCCCCGACTGGGGCATCGCGGGCCTGGGGACCATCGGGGGCCGCAACTGCGTGCTCTCGGCCTACCTGTACAAGAAGCACAGCAGGACGAAGGAGGCGCTGCTGCGCCGGCTGGGAGATGTGGCGGTGCACGAGTTCGGCCACACGCTGGGCTTCCCCCACTGCGAGGTGAAGGGCTGCGTGATGTCGGACGCGAAGGGCAAGGCCATCAAGTCCGCGGACGAGAGCACGGGGCACTACTGCGCGACGTGCCTCGGGCTGCTGGCTCCCGAGGACCGGGCCCTGGTGAAGTAGCTGGATCAGCGCTGGGGGCCGCCCGCGCGTTGCATCACGTAGACCATCCGCCAGGCGTCCGGCCGCTCGAACGCCGCGTCCGGGGCGAAATCACCGTAGACACGGACGGCGCCGAACCCACCGGCGCGCTGGATGGCTTCGTCGATGGCCTGCTTCTTCCAGGCGCGCATCGGCAGCTTCTCCTCGAAGGACACGTGGCGGCCGGCGATGTTCGCCTTCAGCTCCACGGTGGTGGTCCGCACGCGGCTCTGCTGGTCGATGGGGTCCCCGGGTGTACCCAGGCGGATGTCGACGGTCGTCTGCCCGCGCTGCACCGTCCACTGCCGAGGGGGCTCACCGTTCGGGTATTTCTCGTCGTCCGCCGGGTGGGCCACCTCCATGACGTAGACACCGCCCGGAGTGAGGGTACGGGCGACGCACTCCAGGTGGCGCACCATGGCCGACTCCGTCAGCAGGTGCGCCGCCGAGTTGATCATCAACAGGATCAGGTCGAAACGGCGAGGCAGCTCGAACGCGGTCATGTCCGCGGTCACGACCTCGAGCCGGACTCCGTCCGCGACCGCCTGTGCGCGGGCGTAGTCGGACATGGCGGGGGACATATCCAGCGCCCAGGCCTCCGAGCCCCGCCGCGCGAGCTCGCGGGCATGCCTCGCGGGCCCGGCTCCCAGCTCGAGTACTCGCGCTGGCCTGGGGTGGCCGGTCATTCCCTCGTACCAGGCTTTCACGACATCGACCTCGGCACCGATGTCCCGGTAGGAAAACGCGATGTCGTACAGCTCCGCTCGTTCGTACAGTTCCAAGATGTCGTCCCCGCCGCTCCCGCTCTTTATCTAGCCGCGTTCCTTCCGGAGGCCAGGAATATATGGAGCGAGGGAAGGGGGGCCACCTGGCAGGTCGTTCAGGAAGAGAAGGTCCGCGGGTCCTCCCAAGACCGCTGGATGCCTCGGGGCGGCTCCTTGGCCGAGAGCTGGCGCTGGACGAACTCGATGAGCGGCCGGAAGACCTCGGAGGAGAGGAGCTTCTCGAAGTCGGACTCCGATAGTTTCTTTACCAACTGTTTCGCGCCATGACCCGACTTCGTCCTGGGCAACAGCTTCTGGAGCGCGGCCCGGGGACCCAGCGCGGCCCGGGCGATGTCGAGCTCCGAGACCTTCTTGCCCGTGGCTCGCTCCAGGAGCGCGCGCTCAGAGAAGAAGACCGCTTCGACTTCGGGCTGAGCGAGCACGATGAGCCACATGTGTCTGGGTGCGCTCGTGCCGAAGAGATACTCGAGGTCCGTGCGCTGCTCCTCCGTGAGGTCGTGATCGATGGTGTCCGCGTCCACGATGAGCGCTGTCGGTATCATCCTGCCAGAGAGCAGCGAGAGCGCACTTGACCAGGCATCCTGCTTGCCGCTGGCCGCACGAACGAGGATCTCGCGAGCACCTTTGCCGAAGCGCCTGGCCAGAAGCGATTCAACCAGTTCCTTGTCAAACTCGTTCTCTGCCACGACATAGGCTCTCATGCGCTTGTCTCCAAGAGGTCATGCAGGCCGAGGCCCAGCTCGACGGTGCGCTTACTTGCGGTGCAATGTCGTTCGGAATGCCCGGTGCTTCAGCGCGTGAGCGACCTCTTCGCCCTTCCACAGGAGGATCGTCTGCGGGGCGACGAACCTGACGAGTGTGGTGGCCGAGCGGGAGAAGCCACCGCGGCTGAAGATCAGTCCAATGGTGCTTGCTGGCCTGCGGAGCAACTGGTTTCGCATCTTGGCGATGGGAACGATGCTCGTGGATTGGGTGGTGTCCTTGGCTTCCACGATGCACGCAAGCCCGTCCACGAAGACGGCACCGTCGATCTGTTCCGTCTCTCCACCCGGTTCCAAAGGTGAGAGAGCGATGATGTAGGGCCAGGTCACTTCGGCGCCCTCGAGTTCGAATGCGCGGAGCACCAAATACTCGAATGCCTTTCCAGGTTCCCATCCCTCCACTCGCCCCTGAATGAGTCGCTCATGGAAGGTCCTCAGCCGGGCCCAACCCATCGCTTTGATCCGGGACTTGTACGCGTCTTCTCTTCCCACCCTCGCCCTCCTGCCCGCCGGTCGCTCCGCGACGTCAACGGGTACCACCCTACCTCAGCCGTCTGACATACTCAACCCACGGAGTCATGTTTATAGGGTCTGACTCGAAAGGTGACCCACTGGGGGCCCAATCGGCTTGAAAGCGCGGGCCATCTGCCGCAGGCTGGGTGCCGTCCATCCTCTTCTCGACAGGACGAGCCCTCGATGCTGCCCGTACTCCTGGCCGTGCTGCTCACGCAGGCCCCGGCCCCCACCGCCAATCCCCGCCAGCAGGGTGTTCCCATCGG
Organism: Archangium violaceum; assembly: GCF_016887565.1. Taxonomy (NCBI): domain Bacteria; kingdom Pseudomonadati; phylum Myxococcota; class Myxococcia; order Myxococcales; family Archangiaceae; genus Archangium; species Archangium violaceum. Next base: position 7,536,964 of record NZ_CP069396.1, on the reverse strand, counting down.
CAAGGGCAAGACGCTGCCCACCGTGCGCCTCACCGCTCCTTCTGGCGGCTGGACGGTGGACCGGATGCTGCTCGTCGAGGGCACCCTCAGCGACACCACCATCGACCCGGTGGTCATCTCCATCAACGGCGACCGCTACCTGATGCGCACCTTCAGCGGGCGCTTCAAGCGCAAGTTCCCCGCCGCCAGCGGCAAGAACGTCGTCACCGTCCTGGCCACCAATCAGGCCGGCACCACTCGCGCCCAGGCTACCAGCTACGCGCAGATCCCTCCCGTCCCGCTCAAGGCCATCCTCACCAGCGACACCGAGGGCGTCTACACCGACCTCCACATCTACGAGCCCACCCAGGAGAGCCTCTCCCAGGCCCAGGATGGCTCGGGTCAGGTGCTCGACCTGAAGAAGATGGCCCACGTCTACTGGGCCAACACCGAGAGCCCCAGCGGCGGCACCTTCTATCTCAACGAGCAGGGCGGTGACTTCGACGACCCCGCCTACGGGCCCTACCTCTACGTCCACCGCGCTCCCCCCAAGGGTCTCTACCTCATCGCCACCAACTACTGGCCCAGCGGGGACAAGGCCCACACCGTGGCCACCCTCAACGTCGTCCTCTACGGTGGCACGCCCCAGGAGATGCGGCGCATGGTGCGCATCCCCCTGGCCACTCCCGGCACCACGCGCGTGCTCGCCTGGGTGAACGTGCTCGGCGATGGCAAGGCCGAGATCTACGTGCCCTCGCAGGATCCCGCCCCCAAGTCCCCCGAGTGGCCTCGCAACCTCGACGAGGCCGTCAAGACGCTCACCAGCGGCGGCGTGGACTCGGAGTACTGAGGCTCCCTCGACGTCATGCCCCTGCTGCTCCTGCTCCTGTCGCTCCAGGCGGCCTCGCCCGCTCCCGAGCCCCTCGACGTGCTGCTCCGGCGCGAGGTGGCCCAGGTGGCGCTCGCCCAGGTGCGCCGGATGGATTCCCAGTGGAACCCCGCCCAGCGCGACTGCGCCGGCCTGGTGCGCTTCGTCTTCCGCGCCGCGTACCGGCGCTTCCAGCCCCAGCGGCTCGACTCGCCCCTGTGGCGCGATGACAAGGGCCAGCCCGGCGACTTCGCCGATGCCGAGACGCTCCTCACGCACAGCTTCGCGCCGCTCGGCCGCGACGAGGCCACGCGCGAGTCGCTTCGCACCGGAGACCTCGTCGCCTTCCGGCTGGAGCGGGACTCGGGCCCCATCTTCCACCTGATGCTCGTGGTGCGCCCGGAGGACAAGGCGCATGCCCCCACGCGCGTCGTCTACCACCCGGGCGACAAGGGGGCCTCGGTCCGTACCGGCGTCCTCCAGTCGCTCGTCACCGAGGCGCCCCTGGAGTGGCGCCCGGTGCCCCAGAACACCGCCTTCCTCGGCTTCTTCCGCTTCAAGGAGTGGATGCGATGAACCCTCCCTCGTCTCCGCCGGGCGCTCCGCCCCCGGCACCGCCTCCCCGGGGCGGACCTCCCCGGGCCGTCCTCGTGGGCGTGGGCGTCGCCGTGCTCGTCGCGGTGGCCGCGGGTGCCTACCTCATCGGCCGCCGCTCGGGGCCCTCGTCGGGTCCAGCCACCACGGGCCCCACCGTGTCCGGTGGAACGGGCTCGTCCACGGGCTCCGTCCTGCAGGCCCTTCCTCCCGCGCCCGACAAGCCGACGAAGATGGAGGTGCCCACCGAGCCCGTCGCCCCGGCCTTCTGGGTGGACGTCTACTCGCCGGGCAAGGTGCGCGAGGCGCTCACCGGCAACGCGTGGTTGAAGGACGAGCTCCAGAAGCCGCTCGGCAAGGGCTTCGTGGGCGGTTGGGCCGCGTTCCTCGACACCCGGGGCGAGGAACTGGGCGCCTCCTTCAAGGGCGCCGTGTTCGACGTCATGGCCGGGCAGCTCCTGGCCGCGCCGTTCCGCGTGGTGTGGTTCTCCGGTGAGACCCGCGCGGGCACTCCCGCCATCATCATCCCCGAGCCCGGCAACGCCGCCGTGGCGGCCTTCGAGTCGATGCACGGCGTGGTGCGCCGGGCCGAGATGACGGCCGACTCCTGCCCGGGTGGGGAGGCCGAGGTGCCCTCGGGTGGCTTCAAGCTGGAGCGCTGGCTCGTGGCCGAGCAGGGGCTGTGGGCCGCGCGCACGGACGACCGGATGGTGTTCGCCCGGCACCCGGCGGTGGTGCTCCAGGGCCTGTGCGAGCCGCACCTGGAGCTCGAGGCGCCGCAGAACGTGGACGTGGAGCTGGGCTTCGCTCCCGAGCCGCTCGGCCGTGAGATGCAGCTGCTCACGCACGTGGTGGGCGTGGCCAATGGCATCCGGTTGCAGTTCGCCGTCGAGGGCAACCGGCTGGTGGGCCGTGGCATCTCCGGGCCCGTCGCGGACGAGCCCCGGTTGGACAGCGCGCCGTTCTCCGAGTCGCTGCTGAAGCTCGTCCCCGCGGAGACGCCGGTGTTGCTCGCGCTCCAGCTCAAGCTGCCCGAGAAGTTGGATCAGAACACCCTCAAGGCCTTCTGGTCTGGCAAGGGTGGCGTGGGGGCCCTGCGCACGCGCCAGGTGGCGATGGTGTGGACGCCTCGGGGCGATGCGAACCTGCCCTCCGAGGTGGCCCTGTTGTGGGGCCAGCCCGAGGACGCCGAGGCGCTCGGACAGCTCTTCTCCGGGCCCAACAAGATGGAGACCGCGACGCTGTGCGGCCACCACGTGCTGGCCTCCAGCCCGGACGTGCTCACGCGGGTGCGCCGGGCGTGCGAGGGCCAGGGTCCCAACATGCTCAACGCGGCGGCCCCGGTGGTGCAGGGGTTGCGCGCACAGGGCTCGGTGTCCTTCGGCGTCAACACCGGGCGGCTGCTCGGGACGTTGATGGCGGATGGGTACTGGTCGCAGCAGCAGACGGATTCGCAGAAGCCGCGGCCGAACGCGGCCCCGCCGGAGATCGAAGCCGCACGGCGTGAATTGGAGACGCTGCCGTACATCGGCCTGCGCGGCACGGTGGATGGCGACAAGCTGGTTCCGGGAGGGTTTGGTTCATGAGGTACTCCGCTCGCATCGCGGTACTGGCCGCGCTGGTGTCCGCCAGCGTGGCGGCGGCCAAGCCGCTCTACATCACCGTCCCCCGTGCCTACGGCAGCGGCGAGCCCGTGGCCGTGGACGTGGCCTTCGAGAGCAAGGGGCCCGTCGAGCTGCGGGTGCTCGAGCCCGCGGACGTCGACTCCTTCATCCGCGCGCAGGGGGATATCCGGCGCGCCTGGCAGCAGCCCCCCACCACGGCGAACCCCGGCAACGCGCTCAGCCGCGGCCTCAACGCCGCGCACTCGCCGGGCTCGTTCCTGCTGTTCGCCCTCAACGAGGACTTCCGCAAGGCCGTGGCGCCGGGTCTGCCCTCGCGTCCGCCTCCGCCTCCGGGCCGCCCGCTGGCCCGCGTGTCCGAGGGTCCCGAGAAGCTCGTGGGCGTACCTCCCGGTTTCACCGTGGTGCGCAGCCAGTGGCTGAACCTGGACCTCGGTGGCTCCGATCGCGAGTTCAGCGTCCCGGGCTTCGACACCTCCTATTACTCGAGCGGTTACGAGGAGCGCCGCGTGACGCTCCCGCCGCTGCCCGTCGGCATGTACATCCTCCAACTCGTCCAGGGCCGCGTGGAGGGGCAGGTGGTGCTCGTCGTCACCGACCTGACCGTGCAGCTCAAGCAGACGGATGGGCAGGTGCTGGTGCGCGTGGCGGGGAGGGATCAGAAGCCGCGCCCGGGCGCCCAGGTGCAGGTGTATCTGGCCTCGGGCAAGGGTCCGGCCGGCACCACGGATGACAAGGGCGAGGTGACACTGGCCGTCCAGGAGCCGCGCCTCATCGCCACGGCCACGGTGGGCGGGGACACCGCCATCGTGGACACGGACTTCTACTCGTCGCTGGCGGTGGCGCCCGACGTGTTCATCTACAGCGACAGGCCCATCTACAAGCCGGGCGACGAGGTGAAGTTCCGCGGCCTGGTGCGCCAGCCGGACAGCTTCCTCGCGCGCCTCTTCACGCCGCGCCGGCGCGAGGTGGCGGTGAAGCTCGTCTCGGCCGAGGGCCGCGAGGTGCAGACGCGCGCGCGGGTGGACGAGTTCGGCAGCTTCTCTGGAAACATGTCGGTGCCGACGGACCTGGGCACCGGCGTGCTGCGCGTGATGGCCGAGCTGGACTCGCAGCCGCACCAGGGCGAGGCGCGCGTGCAGGACTACGTGAAGCCCACCTTCTACCTGGAACTGCAGCCGGAGAAGGAGACGGTGGTGCCGGGCGAGACGGTGCGGGCCACGGTGCGGGCGCGCCGGTACGCGGGCGGAGTGCCCGCGGGCGCGAAGTACGAGGTGTTCCTCTACCGCACGCTGCTGGACGCTCCGGCCTGGGTGGATGACGCGGGCCTGGGCGGGCAGGGGAGCGCGGTGACGTACGGCTCGGCGTCCACCACGGAGGGCAAGCTGAGCGTCCCCGAGCGCTTGTTCTCCACGGTGGCCCAGCGCGGGGTGGAGGAGGATCCCTGGGCGAGCGCCGCGACCTTCGACGCCAATGGCGAGGCGGAGCTCGAGATTCCCGTGCCCGCGCTCAAGCCGGGCGAGGAGCGCCTGCCGTACCGCTACACGCTCACCGTGCGCGCGCGGGATGACCAGCAGACGTTCGCCAACGCGAGCGCCGCCTTCTTCCTGTCCAAGGTGGAGGTGCTGGGGGCCACGCGCTACTCGGCGGCGGTGGTGAAGAAGGGCTCCGAGGCGACGCTGAGCATCCGCGCCACCACGCTGGGCGGCAAGCCCTACGGGGCCACGCCGGGCGAGGTGGAGTTCGTGCTGCGCAAGGCCGATGGCGCCGAGAAGAGCCTGGGCAAGCGGAGCTTCACCACGGGCGCGGATGGCGTGCACCGCGAGAAGGTGCCCACCTCGGACGTGGGCGCGGTGGTGGCTCGCGTCACGGTGAAGGACAAGAACGGACAGGCCTGGACGGGCGAGGACCAGACGCTCGTCATCGGCGACGCCGACGAGCCGGTGGCCCGGGTGCCCAACCTCACGCTGGCGTCGCTCTCCGGCACGCTGGCGCCGGGGGACTCGGCGCAGCTGGTGGCGCTGCTTCCGGACAGCTGGGGCCCGGGTGGCGCGGATGCGGGCCCGGTGTGGGTGACGCTCTCCGGCTCGGGGGTGTACGGCACGCAGCTGGTGGAGCTGAAGGGCCGCACGCTGGTGCACTCCTTCGAGGTGGAGAAGCGCTTCGGCAGCGCGGTGTACGCGTCGGTGGCGTACCCGACGGCCGAGGGCCGCTGGGAGGAGCGCATGGTGGGCTTCCGCATCATCCCCGCCGAGCGCACCCTCACCGTGACGCTGCAGCCCCGGCGCGCCGAGGCCACGCCGCTCACCGAGCAGGTCATCGACGTCCGGGTGACGGACCACGAGGGCCAGGGCGTGGTGGCGCAGCTGTCGGTGGGCGTGGTGGACAAGGCCGTCTACGCCATCCAGAGCGAGTTCCGCCCCAAGGTGCTGGACTTCTTCTACCCGCCGGGCCGCGACAACGTGGCCACCTTCTTCTCCTCCGAGTTCCAGGGCTACGGCTATGGCGAGGCGCTCGCGCGGAAGATGGCGGGGCTGCCGGACCATGCCTTCGCCTCCATCAAGCCGCCCACGCGGCAGGCGAAGGACCTGGAGCGCGACACCGCGTACTGGAGCCCCAACGTGGTGACGGACCGGGACGGGCGGGCCACGGTGCGCTTCAAGCTGCCGGCCAACCAGACGCTCTGGGTGGTGACGAGCGTGGCGGCGGACACCTCGGGCCGCTTCGGCGAGTCCACCGCCGAGTTCGCCACGCGCGGTGGGCTCAACCTGTACGCCGCGCTGCCGCAGTTCCTCCGCCAGGGGGACGAGGCGCTCGCGTCGGTGCGCCTGTCGGCCGGTGAGGCGGCCAAGGGCAGCCAGTTGCTGGACGTGCGGCTCGCGGCGGCGGGGGTGCTCGAGCCCGCCGAGGCGAATCAGAAGGTGGAGCTGGGCAAGGGGAGTGAGCAGGTGCTGCCCATCACCCTGAAGGCCCAGCGCTCCGGCTCGGCCGAGCTGGCGGTGGAGGTGATGGGAGGCAAGGAGCCGCTGCGCGACAGGCGCACGGTGGCGGTACGGCCGGCGGTGCTGGCGGATCCGGTGAAGGTGTCGCAGTGGGGCGGCGGCGAGCTGTCCCTGCCCGCGGCCCCGAGCGCGACCGTCTCCGACGTGGAGCTGGTGCTGCAGCCGTCGCTGGTGGATGCGGCGCTCTCCAACGTACGAGAGCTGCTGACGTACCCGTACGGGTGCCTGGAGCAGCTGGTGTCCACCACGGTGCCCAACGTGGCGCTGTACCAGACGCTGAAGAAGTCGGGCTCGCTGGAGTCGCTCGACACGGACAGCCAGGGGCTGCTGGCCGAGGCGCGCAGCCGCGCGGTGCAGGGCACGGCCCGCATCCTCGAGATGTCCGTGAAGGGCGGCGGCTTCACCTGGTTCAGCGGCTACAGCCAGGCGGACGTGCCCATGACGCTGATCGCCCTGGACGGGCTGGCGTACGCGGTGGAGGCGGGGCTGGTGGATCGCAACGACCCGCGCATCACCGAGAGCATGCGCTGGCTGGAGGCCCAGGGGGAGATGCCCTTCGAGTGGGACGCCACGCGGGCCTATGTGCTGGCGCGGCTGGACGGCGAGCGTCAGGCGGCCCGGGTGCGCGCGCTGGTGGAGCGGGCCTCGCCGGGAGACCTGTACCCGCTGGCGCTGTCGGTGCTGGCCGCCGAGAAGGCCGGGGTGATGAAGGAGCCCGCGCTGAAGGGCCGCATCGACGAGCTGGTGGCGCAGAGCAACGAGGGCTTCGTCACGCTGGCCAACATGCCCGCGCCGAGCGAGGCGATGTGGCGCTACCCGCTGCGCCAGGTGGGCCTCACCGCCATCCTGGGTCACGCGGCGTCCTTCGGGAAGATGGACGTGAGCAAGGCGCGCCGGCGGTTGCTGGAGGCGCTCAGCGAGCCGGGGCTGTCCACCTTCGATCGGAGCACGGCGCTGCTGCACTCGCTGTGGCTCATCGAGCGCGACGCGAAGGAGTTCCGCAAGCTGGCGCCGCCGGAGGTGAAGGGCGCGAAGGGGCAGGTGCGCTTCTCGCCACGGGGCATGGGCCTGGTGGCCACGCTGGAGCCGGGGACCCGCACGGTGGACGTGGCGGGCTTCGAGGGCGTGGCGACACTCCGGGCCGTCGCGGCCACGCCGCTGGCGGACGTGAAGCCCGTGGAGCAGGGCATGAGCCTGCGGCGCGCCTACTACGTGCTGCGCGAGGGCGGCCGGGTGCAGCTGAACCCGGGCGACAGCGTCAGCCAGGGCGAGGAGGTGTACGTGGAGCTGACGCTGGACGCGCGCGGGGAGAACCGGGTGCGCTCGGCGTACTACGTGCTGGAGGACGCGGTGCCGGCGGGCTTCGTGCCGCTGGTGGAGGACAAGGAGTTCCGCGGTCCACCGCACTCGCTGCCGCTGGCACCCGAGTCCCTCAAGCGGCGCTCGCTGAGCCCCGAGCGGGCCACGTTCTTCTTCGAGGAGCCGACGTGGTGGAGCGACAGTCCGCGCACGGTGGGCTACGTGATGCGGGCGCAGTTCGCGGGCAGCTTCTCCGCGCCGCCGGCCTTCATCGAGGACATGTACGTGACGAGCATCCGGGGCCGCACGGGCTCGGACGTGCTGAAGGTGGCGCCGTCCCAGCGCACCTCGGGCGACGTCGGCAAGAGCGAGTGGTGAGGCCGTGATGGGGTGGGCCGCCGTGACGGTCGCCATGCTGGCGGCCACCCCCGTCTTCCTCACGAGGGGAGACGTGACGCCGGAGTCTCGGCTGCGCTCCGAGGCCGAGGCCGCGTGGAAGGAGCTGGAGGCGCGCTACGTGGCCGAGGCCGGTGGCGTGCCTGGCGGGGCACCGGGGAACATCTCCCTGCAGCGGGGCGAGGCGATTCTGCCCTCGCGCAACGGGCAGGGCCGGCCGGGCGTGGTGGAGCTGCGGCAGGGCTCGCCCGGAGTGCTGGATGCGCGGCTGCTCGTGGCGCTCCGGCACGAGCTGGCGCACCAACTGCTGTGGTGGGCATGTCCGGCCTCGGCGGAGGACCGGCTGTTCCACGAGGCCTTCTCGCTCGCGGTGAGCGGTGAGCTGGCCGAGTGGCGGGAGGCGCCCTACCAGTCCCTGACGAACGCCTCGGTGGAACTGGTGCGCAACCCGGACGTGGACACGCCTCGGGCCCGGCGGGCGCTGGCGCGCGTGCTGAACGAGGACGCGGGCTTTCCGAAGGCCCTCACGCGCCGGTTGAGGCAGTGCCAGGACGGGGCACGCTGGGCGGTGCCGCTGTCCGTGGACGAGCTGGTGGGCGTGGCGGTGGAGGCGGCGGCCAGTGCCACGGTGGTGCTCAGCCGCCACTCGGGCGAGGTGCTGTTCGCCGAGGGCGACATCAAGCGGGCCATGCCGTACGGCTCGACGTTGAAGCCCTTCGTGGTGGCGGGGAGCGCCACGCCACCGCCGGTGCTCTCCTCGCGAGCGGAAGTCGCGGAGTGGGTCTGTGGCGAGCGGTTGCCCGGGAAGGTGGATGTGAGGACGGCGCTGCTGCGCTCGTGCAACGGGTACTTCCTGGACTGGGAGGGGCAGGGGAGCGCACCGAGGGCCTTCGGTCCCTGGGGCGCGGTGCTGGCCGCGGTGGGCCTGTCCAGCCAGCCCCTGGACATGGCGGACGCCATCGGGCTGCGAGCCACGCTGCGCCTCTCCCCGTGGGGGCTGGCCCAGGCGTACCGGCTGCTGGCCGAGGCGAGGCCCGATGTCCTGGCGGTGATGGCTGACAACGCCGCGCGCGGGACGCTGTCGGAGCTGCCGGCGTCGAAGGACTACGCGGGCGTGGCGACGAAGACGGGCACGGTGCGGGACGCGGACAGCCGGCCGAGGCTCGGGTGGATCGTCGCGGTGGACGAGGACCTGGTGGCGGTGGTGGCGAGGCCGGGGAAGATGCCGCGCGCCTTCGCGGACGAGGTGCCCGAGGTGTTGGCGAAGGTCCGGAAGAAGCGGAGCGGACTGGAGGCCGCGCGGGTGCAGGTGCTGGGACTGGTGCCGCCGGAGAGTCTCGAGGCGCGGTGTCAGGGAGCCGGGTTCTCCCTGGAAGGAGGCTCGCCGCGAGCGATTCCCGAGGGCTTCGCGAAGCTGGCGCCGCTCGTGTCGAAGGGAGCGGCGGTGTGCCTGGGGAGCCCCTGGCGGGTGCGCTTCCCCGACGCCCCGGCCGGCCGCGACTATGCCGGCATCTTCACGGAGTCCCGTCCGCCTCCCTACAAGCCGCCCGCGGGAGTCCCCACCAGTCCGAATGCCCTCAAGGCGCGGCGAGGCTCGGACTTCGTCTTCCGCACCACACGCCTGCAATACACGGCGGGAGTCGTGGCGGCGGAGGACGCATCTCTTCAGGGAGAGGCGAGGGTGGCGCTCGCGCGCGTGGTGGCGCACAACGAGCGGCACGCGGGCAGCAGGCATCCGGGCCGTCCGGTCTGCGATACGACGCACTGCCAGGCCTTCCTCGGGACCGTGCGTGTGCGGCCCGAGGAGGAGCGGGCGCTCCGAGCGCCGCCGCTCCGCTGGAGCCAGTGGCTGCCGTTCTCACAGGGAGGACAGGCGCCGTGGCGTGAGTCGCGCCCGCGCTCGCGGGTGGAGTCCCTGCTGGGTCGCGGGGTGACGTCGGTGCGCTTCGCGGACGGACGCGTGCACTACGTGCGCACGAAGCGCGAGGACGGCGCCGTGTTCGACGCCGCGGAGTCCCAACCCTGCGAGGTGTTGCGTTCCGCGCTGAAGCTGCCCTCCTGCCCGCGCACCGCCGTCTTCGAGGACGGTCAGGTCTCGTTCGAGGGGCGGGGCCAGGGCCACGGAGAGGGGCTCGACGTGGAGGCGGCGAAGTCGAGCGGCCTCGGCGCCGAGCGCATCCTCGACCAGGCCTATGGACGCGGTGGGGAGGGCGGGTAGCGCGCCTCGCGGGTGCTCACTCCCGCGGGGTCGGCTTGAACGTGCCCGGCTTGGACTCCACGGCCTGTCGCACGGCCCGCTCGAAGTCCTCTCGGCTGTTGTACAGGGGGATGCCGCCCAGCTTGAGGCTGGCCATCGACACCCCCATCCGGACCACCTTCGAGCCGAACAGCACGCTGAGGGAGTTGATCCGGGGCGCGAGCGGTACGGCGCGATCCGTCATCAGGGTCCGCGCCTCGGTCGCGTAGAGCTCCATCCCCTCCCAGTCGTGGAAGATGTCCATCTTCGGCTGGGAGGCGACCAGCCCTTCGATGGTCACCATGGCGAGGTGGGCGAGGTGGGCGTCGAACATCGTCCCCTGGAACTTCGTCACGATGACGTGAGGAGCGGGTGTCCACAGCTGCAGCTCCCCGTTCGGGGTGGTCCAGGTCCTGGTTCCATTCACGACCGAGTGAGCGAGCATGGCGGGGCGAGTTAGGGCAGCCGACAACCGGAAGCAAGCCGCGCTTCCCGGCCAGCGACAGGTGCTGGGAGAGGGAGAGGCCCGTGATCATATGCCACACCGCGTCACGGGTGTTTCCCTCAATCGGGGAAGAGGTCATCTCGGGGCGCGGAGCGTCTTCGAGCCGACTGACGCACCCCGGGGTCCGAGCGGACCTCCACCGTTTCGAGCAGGCGCAGCACCCGTTCTCCCGAGCTGTCGAGGTTGTCGCGTGTGATGCCTCGGGCCTCCAGCGCGGAGAACAGGGCGGGAAGATCTCCCGCGTGGCGGATGCCTCGCGCGCAGGCGCCTCCCGGGCTGGCGCGGAGGATGACGCTGCTGAAGTCGCTGCCGAGCACGACGGCCTCGGGGCTCGTCTCCCGGACGTAATGGAGCCAGTGCGCGACGTCGTCGTCACACGTCCCCGGCTGGAAACCCTCCCAGCGCTCGGCGAGGGGGACCTCCTGGAACGGCGAGCGGAAGAGTCCGATACCGATCAATCCTCCGCCCGAACCGATCCGCCGGGCGAGCGGCGTGCTCAGGCAGCGCGTCTCGGCCCATCCCGCTCCGGTGTGTGAGTAGAGGATCGGCACGCCCGCGGGCTCGGTGATGGCGAGCACGTCCTCGATCGCCTTGTCGCTGGCGTGGGCCACGTCGATGAGGATGCCGAGTTGCATCATCCTCCGGACCGCTTCCACTCCGAGCGGCGTGAGACCTCCGTCCCGTCCGTTGGTGAGGCCTCCCACCAGCAGGCCGAACTGGTCATCGGCCGCGTCCGCCAGCGGGTTGTCGAAGAAGTGCACGAGGGTGATGGACCTCGCTCCCGCCGCGTAGAGCAGATCCACGTCCTCCACGCGCCGGATGCCCTCGCCGCCTTCAATGGCCGGAACCAGCACCAGCTGTCCGCGCGCGAGCTCCCGCCGTGCCTCCCCGGCACTGTGCGCCAGCACGAAGTCCGGGCTCCTCCGGGCGAAGGACTCCAACTCCTCGAGCTGGTGGAGTGCCTCTCCCAGCGCGCTCCGGCCGGGACGTGTGGCAGGAGGAGGCCAGACCGTCGCGAGGATCAGCCGCACCCCCGCGCGCCGCAGTGCCGCCGGATCCACCTGATTGACGAGGCGTTCCGCGTGAGAGCCCGCCAGGACTCCGTCTCCCGGCTCACCCTGGAAGAAGGGCCGGAGTGCCGCGCGCATGTTCACGTGCACATGAAGGTCGGCCCTGACCACTTGGGGCGGCATCTCGGGAGGCGGCTCCTCTGGTGCGTGTTGGATGCCGGCGCATCCCAGGCTTCCCATCAACGCCAGCAGACAACTCCACGTGCCACGTGCGGTCATTTCGTCACCCCGGTGGCGGAGCATGCCGGAGCGCCGGCAGGATTGCCGCATTCGGGCACTGAGAATGGCCCGAGCAGGCTGTAGGGTTGATGTCCCATGAGTCTTCCCGACGCGACAGCCTGGCAGCTCCCCTGGCGGGGGTTGGGCCTCAGCAGCAACCTCGACGCGGCGGACCAGCCGCATCCCTACCGGTTGCTCGCCGAGTCGCCCGGCCTCTTCGACTTCGTGGAGTACAGCGCCCCCCTGTCGCTCGAGGAGACGCGGGCGCAGGCCTCGCTCTTTCCCCAGATGTGGGAGCGCCGTCAGGACGTGCCGGTGCTCTTCCACCCCGTGCACCTCAACCTCTATGGCCCCGAGCTGGAGCCCGCGAAGGCGCTCGCGGACCTGGATGCGCACGCGCGCGCCGTGGGCAGTGCCTGGGTGGGCAACGACATCGGCTGGTGGCACTCGGGCGGACAGCCGTTCCCGGGCTACCTCTACTTCACGCCGCCCTTCACCGAGGCCGGTGTCCGCGACTCCGTGGCGCACGCGCTCCACGTCCAGTCCCACCTGTCCGTCCCGCTCGCGCTGGAGAACCCCGCCGCCTTCGCGAAGCGCGGCGAGCTGCACGTGCTCGACTTCATGGCCCGCGTGCACGCGCGCACCGGCCTGCCGATGCTGCTCGACCTGGGGCACCTGCTCAGCTACCAGCTCGCCGCCGGACTGCCCCTGGAGGCGGGGCTCGACGGCTTCCCGCTCGACAAGGTCATCGAGATCCACATCGCCGGTGGCGTCATCACCCGCCGGAGCGGACGGGGCTACTACGTGGACGACCACACCCAGCCCGTGCGCGAGGAGCTCTTCGGCCTGCTGGAGTCGCTGCTGCCGCGCTGCCCCTCGCTGCGCGCCGTCACCTTCGAGGGAGACGGGCACCCGCTCGAGGTGGCCCTCCTCACGCTGCGCCGCCTGCGGAAGCTGGTGCCCTCCGCGCCCCGGCCTCCGCTCGTGCTCACCCCGGTGACGGAGCCCGCGCCGGCCCTCACCCGGGAGAGCCAGCCCTGGTCCCTCTACGAGACCGGATACGGCGCGAAGCCGGAGACCGGAGGGGACACGGAGGGGGCTCGCGCGGAGACGGACTTCCGCCTCGCGGTGGTGGCGGAGACGCTGGATCGGGACTGGCCCATCTCCCGGCTGCTGCTCGCGGGCACGCGGGAGGACCTGCGCGCCTTCACCGCCTCCAAGGAGTTCCGCGAGCTCTTCGAGGGCCTGGGCCGCTCGCCGGGGCACGCCTTCGCGGCCTGGACGCGGCGTCGCCTGCGCGAGCACCCGGACGAGGGCGTGGCGGCGGCGGTCTCCTTCGAGACCTTCCTGCCCAACGTCTTCATGATGCGCTCCCTCGCCGCGCCCGCACCGGGGCAGGTGGGGCTGGCCGAGGACGTGCGCGTGGGCACCTTCCCCGCGGACCTCACCGAGCTCGTCTTCGCCGCGAGGTCGCTCCGCCGTCACCTCACGGGGCGGGCCTGGGCGTGCGAGGTGCTGGACGTGAGCGGCCTGGAGGCGCTCGCGCAGGTGGCCCGGCGTCCGGCTCCGGGGCCGTGGAGCTTCGTCGTGCGGCGCAGGGGCAGGGGGCCCGAGGTGCTGACGGTGCCCCCGTCGTTGCTGGAGGTGCTGCGCTCGCTCGCGCGGGCGCCCCAGCCGGTGGAGGCCGTGCCCTCCGCGCTCCTGGCGGAGGGGCTCGCGCGCGGCCTGCTGCGGCGCGGGTGAGGCTCAGGGGCAGGGGCCGCAATCCCTGCCGCAGTTGTCATACGTCTCGCCCGTCCCGCACGACTCGGTGCGCTGACAGACGCCGTCTCCGCAGGTGTAGATGTCCTTGCGGAGCATCCGCGTCGTGATGGACGGCCAGGTGATGCCGTCGTAGGTGCACGACACGTAGAAGCGCCGCGAGGCATCCAGGGTGCAGTACCTCGCGCAGTCCTGCTCGACGCGGACCATCGGGGGGCACTCCTGGCTCACCAGGTTGCTCCGGGTGGAGAGGGCGCAGGCGCGCGCGGTGCTCTCCCTGTCGTTGAGCGGGCGCCCGTCATTGCCGACGTAGATGGACTCCTGGGTGAAGAGGTTGCCGAAGAAGCAGGCCTCCTTCTCCGAGAACAGCACGAGCTCCGCGGTGGAGACGGGGATGGGCACGCCCGTGGCGCTCAGCCCCTGCACGGAGATGGAGATGTTGATTCCATACTTGTTGGCATGGGCCGCCAGGCAGGCGGAGACGATCCGCTGCTCGGTGACGGTGGCGGGCGAGCCGTTGCTCCAGTCCGGCGCGAGGCCCAGTCTCCCCGTCCAGACATAGGTGTCGCCCGTATGGGGAGCCGTATAGGTGCGCCGCACCCCGGCCGGCACGGCGCAGAGGACGACGTACTTCATCACCATGTCGTTGAGCTCCGGGTTCGTCCGGAACCAGGACTCGAACTCAGGGGTGGACAGACCCTCCAGGGACAGGCCATTGAGCGACAGCCCGTTGAGGGACAGGCCGTTGAGCGACAGGCCGTTGAGCGACAGGCCATTGGTGGTCTCCAGCTTGTGGGCCTGTTCCAGCGAGGCCTGGGGATCGAGCGATTCCTCCGCGGGACCACAGGCGCTCGCTGCCGCCAGCAGCAGCGCGGTGCTCGGGAGCACCCATCCCCAGTGCCTCCTTCCTCCAGAGCCAGCCACCAGACGACGAGAGACCTCGACCGAGCCGGTATTCATATCTGCCCCCAACGAGAGAGGTGATGGCCGGGCCGCGCCTGGGGGCACGGACCGGGGAGCCTCGAAGGAGGGCGGTCGAAGAAGGTTCGCTCCGAGTGAAGTTTAATTTTGTTACTGGAACCGAGAAACGCGGCTCATTCAGTAAGGCCGATTCGAGTCCTGGGCCTGACAGTGGATCCGTGAACTACCGGATGGACGAGGGCGGCCCGGAGAGCGCCAGTCCGTTGAGGGGGCGGGCTCCCTATCTGTCGGGTTTTCGACGGAGCCTTGCGCGTGCCCCTCCCTCTAGGGTAGTTCGCGCCCATGTCGTCACCCCTCGTCGTTGGCATCGCCGGTGGTACCGCTTCCGGCAAGACGACGGTCGCCCGGAAGGTCCGCGACGCACTCGCCGACTGCCGCGTGGCCTTCATCGATCAGGATTCGTACTACCGGGACCTGGAGGACATGACGCTGGAGGAGCGCCGGGAGGTCAACTTCGACCACCCGGACGCCTTCGACACGGACCTGCTGGTGGAGCACCTGCGCGAGCTCAAGGCGGGCCGGTCCATCCAGAAGCCCGTCTACGACTTCGTCGCGTCCACCCGTAAGAAGAATCAAACGGTGCGCGTGGACCCCGGGGACATGATCCTCATCGAGGGCATCCTCGTGCTCCACATGAAGGCACTGCGCGACGAGATGAACGTGCGCATCTACGTGGACACCGACGACGACCTGCGCATCATCCGGCGCCTGGAGCGCGACATCCACGAGCGCGGGTACGACTTCGACCGCGTGGTGGGCCAGTACCTGCGCCACGTGCGTCCCATGCACAAGGGCTTCGTCGAGCCCTCCAAGCACCACGCCGACATCATCGTCCCCCAGGGCGGCAACAACGACATCGGCATCGGGATGATCGTGGGCGCGCTGCGCGGCCGGCTGCTGCA
This sequence comes from Archangium violaceum, assembly GCF_016887565.1. Taxonomy (NCBI): domain Bacteria; kingdom Pseudomonadati; phylum Myxococcota; class Myxococcia; order Myxococcales; family Archangiaceae; genus Archangium; species Archangium violaceum. Next base: position 7,521,530 of record NZ_CP069396.1, on the reverse strand, counting down.
TCCCCCTCCGCCCCGGTAACGGCCTCGTGGGGTAGCATGCGGACCCCATGAGTCCTCCGCCGGAACGAGACGAGGCGTGGTGGCGCGAGCAGCTCCTGGAACTGCTCGGAGACATGGCCAGCGTGGTGGTGTACGCCAACTACGAGGTCATGTTTCATCCCCACACGATCCTGCTCTCGTACCTGCCCCTCCTCGAATCCCTGGGGGAGTTGGAGCAGGCGCTGAGGGCGCGGACGGAACTCCCGCCGAGGCTCGCCGGGTGGCTCGCCGGTGCTCGCACGCACCTCGAGCAGGTGTCCGAATCCTGCCAGCGCATGTACGCCCTCCATCGGGAGGCGGGGAGCCTGTGGAGGACGGGCTCGCGGGACGAAGCTCCCGTGCCCGTGGACCTCCACGAGAGCCTGGACGGGGTGCTGCGTCTGGCCCAGGGCGAGCTGGAGCACACGGCGCGGCTGGAGAAGGACTTCATGCCCGGGTCTTGTTCCGTGGCGGGTGGGCCGCTCCTGCTCCACCATGTGCTCTTCCGTTTCGTCATCAACGCCCTCCGGCTCATGCAACCCGGAGATCCTCAGCGGCACGTGCTCGGCGTCCGGACCCGGAGGCAGCGGGAGCAGGTGCTCGTGACCGTCTCCTGCACCGGTCCAGGACTGCCGCCGGAGGTGCTATCCCGCCTCTCCGACCCGTTCGTCTCCGTGCCGCTTCCCGCGTCCGGCACGTGGCTCGATCTGTCCGCCTGTCAGGCCCTCGTCGAGGCCCTGGGCGGGAAGCTGTGGGTGGAGAGCCAGCCGGGCCACGGTGCGACCTTCTCCGTGCTCCTTCCGGTGGGCGAGCTGGACCGGGATGAGCGCATCGTGCCGCCAGAGGTGCTCGCACGGATACGCGGGGACGCGTCCCGCCTGCGGGTGCTCCAGCGGCATGGGCGTAACGTCACCAGAGCGATGGCGGCCTGCTTCGCCCTGAACCTCCGCCCGCTCCTCGGCTCCGTGTCCTTCGGCCTCGAATACGTGCGGACCCGTGTGGAGGAGACGACGCGGGAGTTGAAGACGCACCCGGAGCTCCTGTCATCCTTCGAGGAGAAGCTCGACCTCATTCAGGCGTTCGTCACGAATTGCCTCGGAGCGGTGTCGCGCCTCGGCGACGTCCTCCGTGACCTGCGGCACCTGGTCCACAGGCCGCCCGAGGCAACTGTCCTCCTGGACGTGCATGCGATCATGGACGTGGTAGTGCGCCCCATGATCAAAGAGGTGGAGCAGACGGCGCGGATGCGGGTGGACCTGGCCATCGAGCTTCCCGGTGTGCTCGGAAGCGAGGGCTCTCTCCAGACGGTGTTCCGTCACGTCATCCGCTACGCCCTCCACTCCATGAAGAACAGCCCCTCCGGGCCCCACGAGCTCGGCATCCGCACGCGGAGCGGGAAGGGGCGGGTGCGTGTGGAGATCTCCGATACCAGCCGGGGCTTCAAGCCGAGTGAGCTGCCCCGAGCGCTCGAGCCGTTCTTCAATCCCGAGCTGCTGTGGAGCGGCGACTTCGGCCCCGGGCTCGGACTGTCCATCAGCGAGTCCATCGTCCAGACGATGGGTGGAGAGCTGACGGTGGAAAGCCAGGAGGAGGGGCACGGTACCACGTATTCCGTGCTCCTCCCGGTGGGGTGACCGGGGCCGGGGGCCTCAGGGGCCCGTGAGCCTTCGTCCCTGGATGCGGGTGTTCATCACGTCCTCTTCCGTCACGAACTCCGTGTAGAACACCGCCGCGCGCCCGGAGCCGTTGGAGACGACGACGGGGCCGTACTCGGGCTCGTCGTGCCGGGCGATGGGTCTCCCACCGGGGTCTCTCACCGTGCCGTCGGGCCGGATGCGCGCGCCGTACACGTCCACGGGCTCGTTCTCGGGGATCGACTGCCCGTTCTGCTCCCACACCAGCCAGTGATTCGTGCCATCGAAGGCGGCGGTGGGCCGGGTCCGTGACGTCTCACCCTCGGCGACGGTGAAGGGCACGGCATCCAGGACGGCGCCGCTTCCACTCACGCGGGCCGCGGAGATCCGCGTGCCGGCCGTGAACGGACCCTCTGCCCATGCCACCAGCACGTTCGTCCCGTCGAAGGAGAGCGCGGGCGGCGCGTTGAAGGAGGGGCCCGGACCGATGAGGATGCCCGGCGAGTCGAGCACCGTGCCGCTCTCCGACACGCGGGCGCCGCGGATGCTCGTCTCCGTGTCGAACTCGGTGAAGTCGAAGTGCACCCAGGTGACGAGGTAGTGGTCCCCGGCGTGGATGACCGAGGGCGTCTGCTCGGTGAGGAGGGTGCCCGCGATGCGGAAGCCGCCGGGGTCCAACACCACGCCCGCGGAGCTGACGCGGGTGCCGTAGAGGTCGGAGACATCGCCGAACACGCCGCTGCTCCGCCCGTCCTCCCAGACCACCAGGAAGCCATCCCCGGAGGAGGCCACCGAGGGAGTGACTTCGGAGTCCGCCAGCACGGCGATGGGCAGGCTGGTGGCGTCCAGCAGCACGCCCGCACTGCTCACCCGGGCGCCGCGAACGTCCCGGAAGCCGTCCGTGCCGTCCTCGTCCCAGACCACCAGGAAGGAGGCTCCGTCGAAGGCCACCGAGGTGTTGCGCGAATCGGGCCTGGCGGGCAGGGGGATGGGCGGGCCGAGGGCTCGGCCATCGGTGCGAACGCGAGTGGCCAGCAGGCGCACGGGCTCGTCGGCGCGTGTCTCCCGCCAGACGACCAGGTAGTGACCGGCGCCATACGCGGAGGCGACCTCCTTCTGCGCGGTGGCCGAGCGGGTGAACAGGAGCGGCGGCGAGTCCAGGACCGTCGCGTCGTGCCTCACCCGGGTGCCGACGATGTGGCTCCCCGTGCCGAAGGGTTCGGCGTCCTCGATCTGGGCGCCGTACGTGACGAAGTAGTGGCGGCCGTTGGAGGCCACCCCCGGGTTGCTCGCGCGCGGGAATCCCCGGAGGGAGGGAAGGGTGAAGCCCGCGGGATCCAACACCTCGCCATCATCCGACACGCGGGCGCCACGAACGAGGAGCTCCTCCCCGCGGGTGTCGTCCCAGACGACGAGCGATCTACCGTCGCCATGAGCCAGGCGTGGGGCGGACTGCGCCCCGGGATGGGCGGCGATGGGGAAGCCCGTGGTCTCCACCGTTTTCATGTCACCCCGTATCCGCGCGCCGTAGATGTCCGGATCCGCGCCCCGGTCATCCTCCCAGACGACGAGGAAGTTCTTCCCGGTCCAGGTCACGTCGGGGAGTCTCTGTGCACCGGGAGTCGCGATGAGGGGCACGCCTCTGGAGTCCAGCACCGTGCCGTCCTTGCGCACGCGGTTGCCGTAGATGTTCCCGTCATCCCCGTCACGCTCATCGCTCCAGACGACCAGGAACTGTTTGCCATCCCAGGCCACGGCGGGATCGCGCGCGAAGTTGAACCCGGGGGAGATCGAGCGCCGGTCGAGCACCTTGCCCTCTGAGTCGAGGCGCACGGCGGAGATGACGTTCTCGTCATCTCCGGAGACGGTAAAGGACACCAGGCACAGCTTCTTCGTACAGGCGATGCCGGGAGGGCCGCCGGTCTCGTCGCTGAAGCTGATGACGAAGTGACGGCGCACGTCTCCGTCGCCCTCCACGTGAGCGCCCATGACGCCGTCCGAGCTCACCCAGACGACCACGAACTGGGTGCCGTCATAGGCCACGCGGGGCTGACCACCATCCAGGCCGGTGGTGAGGTTGAGCGGGATGCCCGCCGGGTCGAGAACGCGGCCATTGGGCTTCACGCGCGCGCCGAAGACCTCGCCGGTGCGGGAGTCCTCCCAGACGACCAGGTACACGTCGCCATCGAAGGCCACGGAGGGTCCCCTGAATCCCGTGGTCTGCGCCTCCAGGACGGGCCGGCTCACGTCGAAGGGACTGGAGACGAGCTGTGCCTCCGTGGTGAGGAGCTCCTCGACGTCCGGTGCGTCCTCGGGCATCGGTCCACCACACGCGAACGCCAGCGTCCCGAGCAATGCCACTCCCCATCTCACCCGCCACGCGGCGCTTCTCTTGCGTTGCTCCATATGCCCCTCCGGTCGGAATGGGGCGCAACCTCATGTTCGCAAACCACGCGCGCAATCCTCCCCGGAGGGGCGGGCCTGCATCCGGCCGCGCACGGACGGGGCAGGGGGCGTCCGGCTCCGGACAGGGGAGGGCGTCAGCTCCGGCGGCGCAGGAAGTCCCGCATCGGGCCCTGCAGACGCCTGGCCTGCGTGAGCAGGCTGGCGTGATCGCACGGCTCCGGCAGCTCGTGGTAGTGCGCCCGGACCCCCGCGGCGGTGAGCAGGTGGTACGTGTCCCGGACTCGCGACGGCGGGGCCAGCACGTCCTCCGCTCCGGCGACCAGCAGGACGGGCGCTCGCACCTTCGCCAGGCTGTCGGTGACGTCTCCTCCCACGTAGGCCGTGCACAACAGGGCCCAGGTGTTCGCGTCGAACGTCTCCGCGAAGGCGTCGGCGTCTGCCTCCAGGGCCCGCTCGGCGGCGGCCGGCTCCGGGTACGCCGCGCCGAGCGCCCGGATTCCATTCACCAGCCGCAGGTACTCCAGGCGCTGCTTGCGCAGCGTCTTCCTCGGACCCTCGCCCGGCGCGTAGTGGCCCTCGCGGAAGTCGGGATCCGCGCGCAGCAGGTGGCGCGTGAGGCCGAGCCGCTCGCGCAGCGTCTCCGGCAGGGTCCTGGCGGCGCCCAGCACCACCACCGAGGTCATCAGCTCCGGGAACAGCGCCGCCAGTTGCATCGCCACCAGCCCGCCGAGCCCCACGCCCACCAACGTCCGCGCGCGCTCCACCTTCATCCCGCGCAGCGTCGCGGCCACCGCGCGCGCCATGTCCGTCACCGTCATCGTCGGCATCGCCGCGCCGTAGGCCCGGCCCACGCGGGTGTCCACCGTCACCGGCGAGGTGGAGCCGAAAGGACTACCGAGCAGGTTCGGCACCACCACGTGCAGCGCCGAGGTGTCCAGCGGCCGGCCCTCGCCCACGAGCTCCGCGCCCCAGCCCGAGGGCTGGTAGGCCGAGGCCTCCGCCGGCCCCAGCGCCCGGTGCGAGTGCGCGAGGTCGTGCAGCAGGACGGCAACATTGTCGTCCGAGCGCTCTCCGTAGGCGGACCAGGCGATCTGGGCCCCGCCCAGCAGGCCGCCCTCCTCTAGAGGAAGTGCAACCGGTAACGAGTAGCTGCCGGTGGTCTGGTACACGTGAGGCAGGTCTCATATCACTACGGCCGTCATTCCCGAGAGAGGAGTAGCTCCGCGTGAAGCGTTATTTCGGACTCATCGTGCTCATCGCCGGCGTGCTGATCGCCGCCGTGGTGACGTACCGCAGCGCCAGTGCTCGTGCGACCGAGGCCCAGCGCGAGGCGGACTTCACCCGCATCCAGAAGGACTATCTGGAGCGCGTGGGCTGGATCCGCACCAACCCCGATGAGGCGTCCTACCGGCAGGAGATCTCCCCCTTCTTCAAGACGTACTTCGAGCAGATCTCCGCGCACCAGAACCGCTACAAGCTGAGCAAGGAGTTCGACGCGTACCTGGCCGAGCTGGAGAAGCGCGGCGACAAGGACGAGCGGGCCCAGGACAAGAAGGCCTTCTACGAGTACACGCGCAAGGTGTTCGACCAGATGCGCGAGGGCAACTACAAGCCGCAGTGGACGGCCACGGACAAGGGCATGCGCCTGGACGTGGTGTCCTCGGACGTGGTGAGGGTGCTCGGCAAGCCGCAGGTGCGCCTGCAGCTGGCGCTCTGGGGCGCCCAGCGCGAGGAGCGCCAGGACGGCAAGATGAAGAAGATGGTGACCAGCGCCTCCTTCAAGACCCAGTGGAAGCTCACGGACGAGCGGGGGAAGCTGTTTGGCGAGATGAACGCGGATGACCCGTCCATGAAGGTCGACTTCCCCGAGCGCTTCATCGCCGAGTTCCCCCCGCAGATGGTGCTGGGCCACTACGACATCGACCTCATCCCCAGTGAGGTGAAGAAGATGGAGATCACCTTCAACGTGAGCTCGCGCTCGACGTCGGGCGGGGACGCGGCGGCCACCTACGTGTGGAAGCTGGACGTGCCCTCCGAGTGGCGGCTGGGCGCGGGCGAGAAGTGGGAGGGCGCCGAGGTCACCGAGCGTTCCGAGGAGGAGATCGACCCCTCGAAGGCCGAGAAGAAGTAGTCCCCGGGACGCCGGACCTGCCGTTACCCTTGGCCCATGACGACGAAGAGCCCACGGGGAACGAGCAGGTCCGACCATCCGGTCGCGTACCTCACGGACGTGGAGGGCATCTGGGAGAAGCTGACCAGCTTCTGCCAGGACAACCCCCACGTCTCCCTGGAAGGGGAGCGGTTGGAGGTGCGGCCGGGCTCGACGTTCGTCTTCGGGGGAGACGCCATCGACCGGGGTCCGGATGGGCGCCGGGTGGTGCGGACGCTCCTGGAGGCCTGGCGCCGGCAGCCATCGCAGGTGGTGCTGCTGGCGGGCAACCGTGACATCAACAAGCTGCGCCTGGTGCGCGAGCTGAGGGGTCATCCCCTGGCGCGTACCCCCGCGGAGATGCGCGAGGCGCCACGGCCCGTGCTCCTGCGGTGGATCTTCGAGAACAGCATGGGGGCGCGGGGGGCCTTCGAGTTCCGCCAGGAAGAGCTGGAGCGCTCCGGTGGGCCGGTGAGCGAGGAGGACGTGGTGGACAGCTTCCTCGAGGATCTCGGTCCCGGGGGGCTGCTGCGCGACTACCTCACCGCCTGCCAGCTGGTGCACCGCATCGGCAATACGCTCTTCGTCCACGGCGGGGTGCACGAGGACAGCCTGGGCATGGTGCCCGCGCGAGGCCGGGTGGAGGGCGTGGACGCCTGGGGGGAGGCCCTCAACGGCTGGTACCGGGAGCAGCTGCGGGCCTTCGCGGAGGGGCGCTTCGAGCCGGGTGGCACTCCGGCCTGGGAGCCGGTCATCGCCTACCAGGCACCCACTCCGGGCAAGCGGATCAACACCGCCAGCGTGGTGTACGGGCGCATGGCCGACGAGGTCAATCATCCCGGCCTGCCTTCACGGGCCCTCATCGAGACGCTGACGCGCTCGGGCATCCATCGGCTGGTGGTGGGTCACACCCCGAGCGGCGACTGCCCCTCGGTGCTCCGCGAGGAGGACTTCGAGCTCATCCTCGCGGACAACTCCTACGGTCGGGTGGAGGGGGCCTCACGGGTCTTCCTCCGCGAGGACAGCGTGTGCGTGGAAGGCCGGGCGAAGCTGGACGACGGACGGCTGGAGCAGGTGTGCTTCCAGCTCGAGCTCGGCGACACCGGTCCTATCGGCCGACAGCTGCGCGACACCGGGCAGCTGGTGAAGGGTCCGCTTGAGAGCGGGGACTGGCTGCTGTTCCGCGCGCTGCCGCGGTACAGCATGGAGCAGCTCTCGGTGGCCCCGAGTGCCCTCGAGGGGCGGGGACTGGGCCCCGCGCGGGCCAACACCACTTGACGGATCAGACTTCCTCGTCGGGCAAGAGCGTTCGGAGCAACTCGTCGTCGGGGCCGAGCGGGCGCCAGCCGGGCGGCGGTGGCGTGGTGAGGAGTGCTGTCCTGGCCCTTCTGACACGCTCCTCGTGGGTTTCTGGGGTGAACGCAGCCCACGAGCCGAGCGCCATGGCGACTTTGAATCGGTTGGCATCATCCAGCACGGCTGGCCAGCCATCAGGGATGGACTCGGAAAGCTCGCGCGCGAGCACATCGCGCAAGAATCGTGTGACCTGATGGCTCTGTTCCGCCTCGGCGAGCAACTCGCTCACCACCTGCACCCCGGCGACGTCGTCCTCGCCAAGCTCATCTGCTAACGCCAACAATGGGACGGCGGGGCGGGCGTTCGCGAAGGCGGTGAGCGAATCAAAACCCAGCTCGCGGGCCCGCTCATGCAGGCGGGCCTTCCAGTTGCCTCGCCAAGCATGTCCGCCGCTCATGGTCCTCTCCAGAGGGTGAAGTTCATCGGGAGCTTATAGAGCTTCATCCGATAAGCGACGACATTGAGGATTTCGTTCCTCGTCAACATCCGGCCAGCATCGCTCTCGGCCTCGCGTAGCGCCTTCATGATCATCTGGTTCCATTCACCAGGCCATTGGCGACCCCGGCGCCAGTCTCCACCGCCATGGAGCGCCTCATGTTCTGCCTGCTCCACTCTGACGCAGAACTGGTCGATGCTCATTTCGCCGGTGAAGCCGCGCTTCTCGAACCACTCGCGGAACTCTCGTGGCAGGACGTGGTGCCGCGGCGACTCGGCCATGCCAGCCCCCGCTCTGCCCGTCACATGCATGCCCCGTACCTCGGGCCCGTCGCCGAGCGCCTCGCGCACGCCCTGGGGCAGCTCGTCGTGCGACTGCGCCATCATCACCTGGCCAGCCTGAATCCGCACAGCGGCGCCGACGACGGGAAGGGAGATGACGCCCGCCTGTACCAACCGGCGCATCATCTCCACCCACTCGGCGGAGACGACAACCCGCGTGCCCATCATCACGCCATTGGAGCCCACCATGAGGCTCACTCCGAGCGTGGCGGGAGCAGTCGGTGGCAGCCGTGGCAGCGTCATCTTCAGCGTCGACACCAGGGTGACCATCTCGACGAGCTGCGCCAACAGCATCACCTGTTCGCCGCGCTTCATCGCCATGCGCACGGTCTCACAGGTCGAATTGAACTCGCCGGAGAGCTGGCCCATCAGCATCGGGAGGTTTGCCGCCGCAGCTTCCACCAGCCCTGGGTCCAGGGAGGAGAGTGCCGTCATGGTGGGCTCGAGCATCTTCTGCAAGCGGTCCAGGTCCGCGAACAGCTTCTCCACGCGGTTGAAGCCCTGCTTGAGCACGACGTCGACGAGGTTGAGGTAGTCGAGCCATCCGCCGAGCAGGATGGAGCCGAGCATGGCGGCCTCGAGCCGTGGGCCGGCGAGGCGTAGGAGCGCGAGCCGCATATCCGGGTCATCCACCTTTGAAGCGGCGTTGGCCAGCCGGGTGGCGGCGGCGAGCTCGGCGTCAATCCATCGCAGCTGACGTTCGCCATGGTCGACGTAGCGGACGAAGATGCCCGCGGCTTTGCCGGCGATGCCCAGATTGCTGGCCTTGAGTCTGGAGAGTTCGCCGGAAATGCGGCGTGTGGAGTCCGACACGTCGCCAACGGCACCGAGAAACGCCAGGTGGGCCGCGAGGGCGCTCTGCCGTGAGGCCACCGTAACGCTGCCAGCACCCTCCGCAGCCCTTGACGGTGCTTCGGGTTCAGGAGGAGAGGCGAGGGCGCGCGGAGGCTCAACGCTCGGCCCTCTCGCCGAGGCGGGCGCGGCAGCCTCGCGAGGCGAGTAGCGCAAGTTCTTCACCCCCTGGCCGAAGGGGGGCGTCAGAGACACGCAACTGGTGCACATCAGGGCCATGACGAGCAGCAGCCCCGGGTACTTCTGACAGCGGCTTCGAGGGTTCTGCCCGAGGTCTTCCATTCCACGTACCGGGATCAGTTCTCCACCACCGCGAAATGCGACACGAGCTTGTACGCGGAGAGCGTCCCGAGCTCGTCCAGGAAGTAGAGGTTGAGCTGGGCGTCGGCCTGCAGCGCCATCAGGCCCGCTCCGGCCCGCACCTCCGCGAGCACGTTGCCGCTGTCCGGATCCACCGCGCGCACGCGCTCGCCGGCCACCAGCACGACGCCGCGTGAGAGCACGGGTGGCAGGGCCCGGGAGAGCTGCTCGCCCGCCGCGCCCAGGCGCCAGTCCACATCGCCCTCCTCGGTCAGCCGCGCCGCCGCGCCCAGCGCCGACGTCACCAGCACTCCGCCCGGCAGCCGCGCCAGCGCGAACGGCCCCGGTCCCATGTGCAGCGCCCGCTGCCACCGCGTCTGCCCCGTCGCGTCGAGGCACAGCAGCACGCCCTCGCCCTCGAGCTCTCCGGCCACGTACAGCCGCTTCCCGCTCGGCAGCGGCGCCGAGGGCAGGGAGAGCGACATCTCGTACGTCCAGGCCGCCTCGCCGGTGTGCGCGTCCGCCAGCAGCAGGGCGAAGTGCGAGCCCTGGCCCAGCATGGCCACGAAGCGCCGGCCCCAGGGCACCGGCGGGCCCAGGAAGGGCAGGGACGCGCTCACCCGGAAGCGTACCTGTCCATCCGCCAGGTCCAGCCCGTACAGGTAGCCCGAGTCCGTCGCCAGCAGCGCGCGGTGGGCCTGGATTCCCAGGTGGCTGCGCCGCGTGCGCGGAGGCGCCAGACGCCACATCTCCCGGCCCGTCATCTCGTTGTAGGCCAGCGCCACCCGGTCATCGGACAGCGTGAGCAGCAGCCCGTCCTGCCGCAGCAGCACCGGGCCGATGCGCATGCCGTCGTGGTCGTGCAGCCAGCGCGCTCCGATTCCCTTTCCCTGGAAGCCGCAGATGCGCACGGCGCTCGCCCCCAGGCTGTAGCCGTCCATCGAGGCCGCCACGCCATGGGTCGCCGCCCGCCGCCACAGCTGCTTGCCTCCCTTGCGATCGAAGGCACACGCCATCCGCGGCGACGAGTACACCAGCCCCTGGCGCCCCAGCATCAGCCGCCCCTGGTCCGCGTCCGCCAGCTTGCGCTGCTCCCACAGGTTCTCGAAGCGCAGGCGGCGCAGGCGCCCCGGTACCTTCAGCGGGCGCATGGTCCCCGGAGACGTCACCGTCCGCGCCATCGCGGCACCGCTCTCCTCCGGAGGCTGCACCGCCCCCCGCAGGTGCGACAGTCCCTCCCGGCAGCGATCCGTCAGCTCCACCACGTACGGGTTGCTCGACAGGGCCCGCTCCCGCTCGGACAGGGCCACCGTCAGGGCCTGCCCCAGGTGGTACATGGCCGCCGCCAGCGCCTCACCCGACAGCGCGAAGGTGGCTCCGCCCATCCGGGCCTGTCCCGCCTTCAGGTCCAACGTCAGCTCCGGCCGGAGGCCCGCGGGCTCGAAGGCGAAGCGCGGCTCGCCCAGCTCCACCGCCCGGGCCAGGTCCGCCGCCTGCCGCGCCAGCTCCAACGCCGTGAGGAAGGGCGGCCCCAGCGCCCGCCACGCCACGGGGCGCTCCGGCAGCGTCAGCCACACCTCTCCCGAGCACAGCAGCGAGGCCAGCGCCGGCCCCTTCTCCCTCGCCGAGCGCCGCAGCACGTCATCCGGGTCATCCAGCGCGAAGCCGAAGCCGGGCAGGGTAGGGGGCGCCACCCGCCGGGTGAAGGGCTGGGGCTTCAGCTCCTCGGGGGGGTGGAATGCCCCCTCCAACTGCTCCAGCGCCCGCTCGAGCCCCTGCTCGTGCGTCTTGGACAGCCTCCGGGGGGCCACCCGGCGGATCTCCTTCAGGAAGTCCTGGCCGCACTCCCGGGCCGCCTCGGCCAGCTCCTCCGCGTCCACCCGCAGTGGCGCCCGCAGCAGCCGGGCCGGCCGCGACAGGCTCGCCACCTGTAGCTCGATGTCCGCTCCTGAACGCCGCAGCACCAGCTCCAGGTGCGCCTCCGTCAGCGACACCTGCGCGAGCCTCCGGCCTCCCGCGTGCAGCGCGGCCACGGCCTCCACCAGCTCCGGGACCGTCTCCGCGAGTGGTTCTTCCACCGCGCCCGGCAGCAGATTCACCCCGTCAAGTTCGAGCGCGACGGAATCGTGCGGCGGGTCCGCGGGTTCGCGCTTCCACCGATGTCCGATGCGAAAGCGGATCATCCCTTCCCCATTCGTTGACAAGCCAGAATAGCGATGGCTAGCATCCGCCGCCTATACGGACCTACATTTTTGTAACCGTTGGATTTTATTGGGGAATCGCCGATGACTTTTTATGAGGCCGCCCTCCGTGTTCTGGAGAGCGAAGGACGTCCCCTCACCTTCCTCGAGATCACCGAGAAGTCGATCGCCCAGAATCTGCTGTCCCACGTGGGTAAGACGCCCGAGCTGACGATGCTGTCGCGGCTCGCGGCGATGGCCCGCCGGACGCGCGATCGCAAGGTGGTGGTCACCGCCAAGGATACCTTCGCGCTCGCCGACTGGGCGTTGCCGGAGGATGCCGAGGCGTTGGCCCAGACGGGGGTGATGGAGGCGCATCCAGAGGACAGTCTGCCGCCCTTGCGGCCGACCGAGCGTCACCCGGAGCCGCGCACGGACAACGTCCGGGTGGCGGGCCGGGGCAGTGAGCGCAAGCAGCGCCGCCGGGAGGACGAGGAGGAGGGTCGGGGTGGTCGCCGCCGCCGCTTCCCGCCCATGCCGGAGGTGGTGTTCGAGATCCTCAGCGAGGGCGAGCAGGCGCTGCGCCCCGAGCAGCTCCTGGAGCAGATCAAGACCAAGGAGCTGGCCGCCGAGGACACCACGGTGGAGCTGCTGCTCACCGCGCTGCTGGAGGACAACCAGCGCCGCATCGACGCGGGCCGCCGGCCCCAGTTCGCCCTCACCCAGGGCGAGGTGACGCTGGAGCGCGCCGGTGCGCCGAGCGAGGCGCCGCCGCTGGAGCTGCAGGCCGCCTTCGCCGCCGCGCTGGGGATTCCGCTCGAGGACGGGCGCCCGGTGCTGCCGAGGACCGGTGCGGCCGCCGCCGCCACCCCCGAGGCCCAGGCCGATGCCGCGCTGCTGACGACGGCACGCACGGCGCTCAAGGACGCGCGCAAGGCCGTGGCTCGCGCGGTGCGCAAGCGCCTGGGCGAGCTGGACGTGGGCACCTTCGAGAAGTCCGTCGTGAAGATGATGCACGCGCTGGGCTTCCGCGAGCTGAAGGTGGCCAAGCGCTCCAAGGAGGGACCGCTGCTCACCGCCCGCAAGCGCGAGGGCAGCGTGGACCTGCGCTTCGCCATCCGCATGCTCAAGGGCACGCCCTCGTTGGATCGCAAGGCCGTGCAGGAACTGCGCAAGGACCTCGGCCACTACTCGGCCCAGGTGGGCCTGCTGGCGTGCGCCGGGGATGTGCGCGGCGACGCCCGCACCGAGGCCCAGGCGAGCGGCTCGCTGGTGATGCTGTGGTGCGGTGACGCGCTCGGCGAGAAGTTCCTCGAGGCCAAGGCCGCGGTGACCGTCACCACGGTGGAGCTGTACGACCTGGACGAGCGCTTCTTCGAGGTGGCGAAGCTGGAGGCCGACGAGGCCCAGAAGCGCCGCGAGGAGCGCCAGCGCGAGAAGCAGGCCCGCGAGGAGGACGAGGGAGGCGAGGAGACGGAGCCCCGTGCCGCCGCCGCGCCCGCCGAGGCCGACGAGGAGGGCCAGAAGCGTCGCGAGCAGCGCCGCGAGGAGCGTCAGCGCGAGCGGGAGGAGCGCCGCGAGGAGCGCCGCCGCGAGCGGCTGGCTCGTGAGCAGGCCCGTGCCGAGGGCGCGGAGAAGCCCGCGGCGCCCGCCGTCGCGCCCACCGAGGCCGCGGCCCCCACGGGCCTCTCCGAGGAGGAGCAGGGCGAGGAGGGTGAGGACGAGGAGGGCGAGGACGAGGATCTGGAGGCGGCGAACGCCTTCGTCGGTGGCCAGCCCGCCGAGGGGGGGGCCGCGGGCGAGAGCGCGGCCGCGGGTGAGCGCAAGCGCCGCCGCCGCCGCCGCCGGGGCCGTCGCGGCCGGGGTGGCCGTGGGCCCGAGGGCGCCGAGGCCGCTCCGGGGACGGGAACGCCGGGGGCACCGGGCGAGCCGGGGACGACCCCGGGAACGACGGGTGAGGCCGTCGTCGCCGCCGAGGGAGCCGCCGCCGCCGTGGGGGTGACCTCCGCCGAAGGGGCCCTCATCGCCGGAGCCGTCGCCGAGGCCTCTCCGGAGGCCGCCGCCACCGCCGCCGGAGCCGAGCCCTCCGTGTCCGACGTGTCCGAGGCCACGTCGACCCCGGGTGAGGGGATGAGGACCGCCGCCGAGTGGCAGACGCCCTTCCCGAGCGTCGAGAGCGCCGCTCCGGCCGAGGCCCAGCGCACCGCCGCGGAGGAGTACGCCCGGGCAGCCGCCGAGAAGGCGGAGTCCGTCGCCGAGGGGGCCCGCGCGCCCTCGGAGCCGGCGGCCTCCAACGAGCCTCCTCCCTCGGGGAGCGGCTCGCCAGAGGGCGGAACGACCTGACGTTCACGCGCTCCCTTCGAGTGAGGGGAGCGCGTGCGTGGGGAGTGGGTTAGGGTAGGCCGGTATGAAGCCCGGCCTGCTCATCGTCCTGGTGGCCCTGTCGCTCGGCGCCTGTCGTTCCCGGGAGCCACGCCTTCCGGTGGAGCACGTCACGCTCAAGGGCGCGACGGTGGTGGACAACGGCCTGCTCGCCTGGAGCGCGTCGGACATCCAGGAGCTCTTCACCGGCACGCTGCGTGACAGCCGCCGCTTCGAGCTCCTCGAGGAGGATGGGAAGGGCAAGCGCGTGAAGGGGGCATGGTCGTTCTCGCTCGAGCTGCCCTTCACGCGCGAGTCGCTCAAGGACGGCGGCACGTACACCTTCGCCGAGGTGGGGGCTTCGCTGTCGTTGGAGCGGCGCGGGCCGGAGTCCGTCCAGCGCTACCAGGTGGTGGGCATCGGCGAGGTGCGGGTGGAGGGCAAGGCGCCGGAGGCCCGGCGCAACGCCCTGCGCGAGGCGCTCCGGCGGGCCCTGGCCCAGGTGAGCGAGGCCGCCTCGCTGCAGATGGTGGCGGCGGACCGGGACGACGCGGCGCTCCTGAATGACCTGCAGTCCCAGGACGAGCGGGTGCGCGAGTTCGCCCTGCGCGTGCTCGCGGACCGGCGCAACCCCGCGGCGGCGCCGCTGCTCATCCGCCAGTTGCAGGAGGAGGATGCGCAGACGGTGCGCCAGGCCATCGGGGCGTTGGTGGAGATGAAGGCGCGCGCGGCCGTTCCCGCGCTCATCGAGCTGGTGAAGGATCGGGAGATCGGCTTCGTGCAGGAGGTGGTCTTCGCCATCGGGGAGATTGGTGGCGCGGAGGCGGAGGCGTACCTCTTCACCGTGGCCCAGGGTCACGACCAGCCGGACGTCCAGGCCGCCGCGCAGCAGGCGCTGGACACGCTCTACGCAGCACACAAGCTCGCCACTCCGGAGGCGCGCGGCACGGACCGCGCGGAACACTGACACATGAAGCTCTCGTCTGTCGTCGTACGGTTGGGGCTCGGGGCCGCGCTGCTGGGTGCGGGTGCGTGCGCGAGCCGGCAGCAGGTGGCCGAGTCCGAGGAGTCGCGTCCCTCCGAGTCTCTGTCCGCGTACTACCCGCTGGCGGTGGGCAACCGCTGGACGTACCGCATCAACGGCCGGGCGGACCGGACCGTGGACGTGGAGGTGCTCAAGGAAGAGGATGGGTACTTCCACGACAGCCAGGGTGGGCAGCTCGCCGTGGACGGCTTCGGCGTGCGCGATCACAAGCGCTACCTGCTGCGCGGGCCGCTCGCCGAGGGCACCCAGTGGACCAACGTGGTGTCCGTGTCCTCCACCGAGCGCTACCGCATCCTCCAGGCGGGAGTGCCCTGCGAGGCGCCGGCCGGCTCGTTCAACCACTGCGTGCGGGTGGAGGCGCGCAACCGGGTGGATGCGAACACCACCCTGGTGAACGCGTTCACCTTCGCGGAGGGCGTGGGGCTGGTGCGCGTGGAGGTGTCCGCCGAGAAGGCCAACGGTGAGCGCCTGCCGCAGACGTGGTTGGAGCTGGCATCCTATAAGCTGCGGGACTCGGGGAACTGAAAACAGGGGAGAGGGACATGAAGGAGATCGGCATCGCCCTGCTGGGGCTGGGCAACGTGGGACTGGGGACGTACCGGATCCTCGCCAACCACGCGAAGGACATCGAGCGGCGTCTGGGAGCGCGCGTCCGCGTGCGCCACGTGCTGGTGCGCAACCCGGGCAAGTCGCGGCCCGAGGACGTGCCCGCCTCGCTCATCACCCAGGACATCAAGACCGTCCTGAATGATCCCGAGGTGTCGGTGGTGGTGGAGCTGATGGGCGGGCTGAGCCCCTCGCGCGAGTACCTCGAGCAGGCCATCGCCTCGGGCCGCCACGTGGTGACGGCGAACAAGGCGCTGCTGTCCTCGCACGGCGAGGCGCTCTTCTCGCAGGCGCTGGCGCGCGGGGTGGACGTGCACTTCGAGGGCGCCGTCTGCGGCGGCATCCCCATCATCCGCACGCTGCGCGAGGCGCTCGCGTCGGACCGGGTGGAGTCGCTCACCGGCATCGTCAACGGCACCACCAACTTCATCCTCTCGGCCATGGCGGACGAAGGTGCCGCGTACGCCGACGCGCTCAAGCGCGCGCAGGAGCTCGGCTACGCGGAGGCGGACCCCACGTTCGACGTGAGCGGCATGGACGCGGCGCAGAAGCTGTGCCTGCTGGCCTCGCTGGCCTTCTCCGCGCGCGTGTCCCCCGACTCCATCCTCGTGGAGGGCATCACCAGCCTCACCCCCGTGGACATCTCCTACGGGCGCGAGGCGGGCTATGTCCTCAAGCTGCTCGCCCGGGCGCGCCGCGCTCCCGAGGGCATGGACGTGCGCGTGCACCCGGCCTTCATCCCCGCCGCCAGCCCCCTGGCGGATGTGCGCAGTGCCTTCAACGCGGTGCTGCTCCAGTCCGCGGCGCTGGGGGCCTCGCTCTACTCGGGCCGCGGCGCCGGGGACATGCCCACGGGCAGCGCGGTGGTGTCGGACATCATCGACACCTGCCGCAACCTCATGGCCGGCGTCTCCGGGCGCCTGCCGCTGCCGTGCGCGCCGCACGTGCAGGAGGCGCCCCTGCTGCCCTCCGGCGAGCGTCGCGGGCCCATGTACCTGCGCTTCTCCGTCAGCGACGAGCCCGGCGTGCTGGGGCGCATCGCCAGCGTGCTGGGTGAGAAGGGGGTGAGCATCAACTCGGTGCTCCAGCGCCCTCCGCGCCCCCAGGACACCCACGCCACCATCGTCGTCTTCACCCACGACACGCGCGAGGCGGATGTGCTCGCCGCGGTGCGGTGGATCGACTCGCTGAGCAGCACACGTGCTCCCACCCAGCTCATCCGCATCGAAGAGGGCCCCGGGGTGTTGCTGTAAGGCGGGTAGGAGGGTAGGCGAGCGTCCAGCCGAAGGCCCTCCGACAGGAGGGCCTGTTGAAAGCCGGGCCGCCCGTCCCTACCCTGGTGGCCCTTTTTCCGGGAGGGCCTTCGTATGGGAGTCGTGGAGAACGCCGAGCAGACGCAGGAGGAGCTCATCCTCGGCTTCCTCGCGGACGGGCGGGACGAGTACACCTCGGGAGAGGCGCTCTCCGCCAAGCTCGGGCTGTCGCGCACCGCCGTGTGGAAGCACGTGCAGGCGCTGCGCGGCAAGGGCTACCGCATCGATGCCGTGCCCGCGCGGGGCTATCGCCTGGTGGACGTGCCGGATCGGCTCACGCCGCTGGAGCTGTCGCCGCTGTTGTCCACCCACCACCTCGGGCAGAGCATCCACTTCCACGAGTCGCTGCCCTCCACCAACGAGGCCGCCTTCCGGCTGGCCGCGGACGGGGCGGAGCACGGCGAGGTGGTCGTCACCGAGCAGCAGACGGCGGGCAAGGGCCGCCGGGGCCGCGTCTGGGTGTCGCCCAAGGGACTGAACCTGTACTTCTCCGCCATCCTCCGGCCTGAGCTGCCACCCCAGCGCGCCCCCGAGCTCACCCTGGTGGCAGCCGTGGCCCTGGCCGAGGCGCTGCGCGAGACCGATGCCGAGGCCCTCATCAAGTGGCCCAACGACGTGCAGATCGGTGGCCGCAAGGTGGCGGGCATCCTCACCGAGCTGTCCGCGGAGCCGGAGCGGGTGCACTTCGTGGTGCTCGGCATCGGGGTGAACCTCAACGCGGGCCCAGAGGACTTCCCGCCCGAGGTGGCCACCACCGCCACCTCGCTCGCCCAGGCACTGGGCCGGCGCGTCAACCGCGCCCTCTTCACCGCCTCCCTCTGGGGCCGCCTGGAGGAGTGGTTGGACCTGCACCACGAGGTGGGCTTCGACCCGGTGCGCCAGCGTTGGAAGGAGCTGTCCTCCACGCTCCGCCAGGAGGTGCTGGTGCGTACCGACCGGTCGGAATTGCGCGGTGTGGCTGAAGACATCGACGCGTCGGGTGCACTCCTGGTGCGGACGGCGGAGGGCTCGCTGGAGCGTGTCCTCGCCGGGGATGTGGAGCAGCTTCGGCCCCGCTAGACTGCATGGCGAGCCATGCTTCTCGCCATCGACGTCGGCAACACCAACACGGTCCTCGGGGTGTACGAAGGCAAGCGCCTCCTGGACCATTGGCGCCTGGAGACGAGCGCCCGCCGCACCTCGGATGAGTACGGCATCCTGCTGCGCCAGCTCTTCCAGTCCAGTGGCATCGACCCGGACGGGGTGAAGGCGGTGGCGGTGTCCAGCGTGGTGCCGCCGCTGCAGTTCAACCTGGAGCGGATGAGCGAGCGCTACTTCAAGACGCGCCCCATGTTCGTCGGGCCCGGCGTGAAGACGGGCATGCCCATCCTCTATGACAACCCGCGCGAGGTGGGCGCCGACCGCATCGTCAACGCGGTGGCCGCCTACGACAAGCACCACCGCGGCCTCATCGTCGTGGACTTCGGCACCGCCACCACCCTCGACGCGGTGACGCCCAGGGGCGAGTACCTCGGCGGCGCCATCTGCCCCGGCATCAACATCTCCATGGAGGCGCTCTTCCAGAACGCCTCCAAGCTGCCCCGCGTGGAGCTCGCCCGGCCTCCGCACGTGGTGGGCCGCAACACCGTGCACTCCATCCAGTCCGGTCTCTTCTACGGCTACGTGGGCATGGTGGATGGCATCTGCACCCGCATGCAGGCGGAGCTCGGCTTCGAGGTGCGGGTGGTGGCCACGGGCGGTCTGGCACCCCTGGTGGCCAGCGAGTCCAAGCTCATTCACGAAGTCGACGAGTTCCTCACGCTCGAGGGCCTCCGCATCATCTACGGAAGGAATCACGCCGCATGAGCACCGTACCCCAGACCTCTCCCACGGCCGCTGGCGGCTGTCCCCTCACCGCCGACTTCCTTCCGCCCAACATGCGCAAGCATGTGGACCCCGCCGCGCCCGCGCCCCTGCGGATGATGGCCGCCAAGGCCCTGGTGCCGCTGGCGCCCGCGGACATGCTCGGCGCCCTGTTCATGCTCACGTTCGACCCGGACGCCGGCATCCGCGAGACCGCCGCCAAGACGGCCGCCGCCCTCCCGGATCGCTTCTCCGCCGGTCTGCGCGACGAGAACGTCCCCGCTCCCGTGCTCGGCTGGTTCCTCTCGCTGCTGCGCTCCCGGGACGCCCTGGCGGAGATGCTCGTCCTCAACTCCACCACGCCCGACGAGGCCGTGGCCGAGGTGTCTCGTGACTGCGGCCCGAAGCTCGCCGAGCTCATCGGGCAGAACCAGCTGCGCGTGCTGCGCCACGAGAACATCATCCGCAACCTCTGCACCAACCCCAACGCCAGCCCGGCGCTCATCGACAACGTCTGCGACTTCGCCGTGCGCAGCGGCATGGCGCTCGCCGACGTGCCTCAGATGCAGGCCGCCCGCGTCCGCATCCTCGGGCCCCAGGCCGTCGCCGCTCCGCCGGATCCCGGCCCCACCGCCGAGGAGATCCTCAAGGAGTTCGCCGAGGACGTGGCCCAGGAGAAGGAGGAGGCCGCCGCCCCCATGCCCGAGGCCAAGAAGCTCAGCCTCACCCAGCGCATCATGAAGATGAGCATCGCCCAGAAGATCAAGCTCGCGACCCTGGGCAACAAGGAAGCTCGCGGCCTGCTCATCCGCGACAGCAACAAGCTCGTCTGCACCGCCGTCATCCGCAGCCCCCGCATCACCGACGGCGAGGTCCTCAGCTGCGCCGGCAACAAGGCCATCAACGAAGAGGTCCTGCGCATCATCTACAACCACCGCGAGTGGACGAAGAACTACAAGATCAAGATCACCCTGCTGAAGAATCCCCGGCTGCCGCTGTCCGTGGGCATGAAGTTCCTCAACACCCTGCGCGACAATGACCTCAAGGAGCTCAGCCGGGACAAGAACGTCCCCTCGGGCCTCCAGGGCATGGCCAAGAAGATGCTGGCCAAGAAGGAAGAGCCCAAGAAGTCCGACGACAAGTAGGGTTCTGGGTTGGCACGGTGGGGGGCCGTAGACCCTCACCCCAGCCCTCTCCCAGGGGGAGAGGGGGCTTGACGCGGGTTCGACTCGTCAGGCCACCGCTTCCTCGTCGTCCTCGAGCGCCGGCTGCTCCTCCAGGAGCTGCGTGGCGATCGCCAACGCCTTCTTCGTCTTCTCGCGCAGCTTCTCGTCGGACTTGATGCGCGTGTAGAGCCGCGCCACCCGGTCCTCGTTGCGCGCCACCGACTCCTCCATCTCCGCGATGCGCTTGCGCAGCTCGTCCGCCTCCTGGCCCGACTGCTCCTTCACCGCGTCCAGCTCCGCCCTCAGGCTCTCCGCCTCGCTCCTCGACGCCGCCAGCTCCGCGTCCAGCTGATCCGCTCGCGCCCTCAGCTCCTCCACCTCGCCCGCCTGCGCCTGGTACTGCTCCACCTCCGCCTGCATCGCCGTCGCGCGCGCCGTGGCGCCTCGCGCCTCTTCCTTGGCCGCCGTCAGCTGCTGCTCCACCCGGCGCCGCTCCACCATCAGCTGGTCCGCCTTCGTCTTCAGCGTCTTCAGCTCCGCGTCCCGGCGGGCGATCTCGTCCGTGGCCCCGTTGGCCTGCTGCTCCAGCGCCAGCAGCCGATCCTGCTGCTCGACGATCTCCTGCTCCTTCTGGTTCAGCTCCGACTTCAGCCGCAGGATCTCCCGATCCTTGCGGTTGGAGGCCTCGCGCAGCGCCAGGGTGGCGGAGTCGTTCTTTCCAACGGAAGCCTTCGCCGTCTCCAGCTCCGTGGTCTTCGTCTCCAGCTCGGACTCCAGCTCCTGCACCCGCGACTCCGCGGTGCTGGCCTGG
Organism: Archangium violaceum; assembly: GCF_016887565.1. Lineage (NCBI taxonomy): Bacteria > Pseudomonadati > Myxococcota > Myxococcia > Myxococcales > Archangiaceae > Archangium > Archangium violaceum. The sequence continues at coordinate 7,500,714 of NZ_CP069396.1, read as the reverse complement.
TTGCGCGAGTCCTCCAGGGCACTCTCCAGCTCGGCCACGCGGGCGCGCAGGTTTCGCAGCTCGGCCGCGTCCGCCGCCGACATGGCCGGGGCCGCGGGCGTGCTCGTGGCTAGCCGCGGCGTGGGCGTGGCGGGCGCGGTGATCGCGGGGCGGGTCGGCGTGGGGGCCACCACCGGCGCGGGAGCCGGAGTCGCCGTCGGCCGCGTCACGGCCGGGGTCGACAGGGAGGGGCGCGCCACCGGAGTCGGGGCCGGCGTCGGCGCCGGAGTGGGCGCCGGAGGCATGTAGCCCACCACCGTCCGGTCATTGTCCGCGCTGAGCTCGTCCAGCGCGTTGTCGGAATCACCGTCCAGGCTGTCCAGACCGGAGAAGTCGTCCTCGGGCGAGCTCAGCTCCGGCGGGGCCTCCACCGGCTCCTCGAGGCTGCCCGTCACGGGCGGATCCGAGTCCCCGAAGGGGTTGTCGTTGTCGAGCATCGCCAGCTCGTCGCCGTGGCTCTCCAGCGGCTCGCCCTCGATGGCGAGCTCCTCGCCCTGCACCGGCTCCTCGCCCAGCCCGTCCAGGCCGCCAAAGGCCAGCCCGTCGTCGACGACCTCACCCGGAGGCAGCTCGGGGAAGCCGATCAACGTGCCCACGCGCTCCACCAGCTCGTCGGGGTTCACCGGCTTGGCGACGTAGTCGTCCGCGTGCGCCTTGAGCTTGCGGTGCTGCGCGAAACCGTCCGGGTTGCCGATGATGACGATGGGGATCGTCTTGAGATCGTCGTCCTTCTTCAGCTTGCCGCAGATGAGGTAGCCATTCTGGCCCGCCGACAGATCCACCGCGAGCACCACCAGCTCCGGCCGGTCGCGGCGGATCTGCTCCACGCTGCCCTTGCCGTCGGTGGTCTCCTGCACCGCGAAGCCGCGGGCCTCCAGGGCCTCACGCAGGTTCGCGGAGAGGGCGGTGTCGCTTTCGACGATGAGGATGTTCTTGGACATGTAAGGGCTGCCAGACCGGAGAGGGCGTGCGCGTCCCGCGTCACTGCGGGGGACGGCGGCTCTGGAAAAGTCGCTCGGGGAGGCTATCGGTGCCTACCGGGACCGTCAATCTTCGGTCCAGTCGCATTTCCAGGCAGTCCGGTCTGCTGGGCGAGCAGGCGGCCCTCAGGCGGGCGCGCTCAGGGCTGCAGCGACACGGGCATGGCCGCCACGTCCGGCGACACCGGGCGCGAGGGCTTGCCACCTGTAGCACCCTGCTCGGCGAGCATGCGGCGGATGTCCGTCTCGTCGAGGTCCGTCACCAGCTCGTAGACGACCTCTCCCTCGCGCCACATGGCCACGTTGTAGCCGAGGCTCGAGCCCACCTGCACGGAGGGCAGGGGAGGGGCCTGCACCTCGCGGTGCGCGTCGTCGAAGACGAACAGGCCGATGCGTTTGGTCGGAGAGCCTTCCTTCTCCGTGTTGCGCTCGTAGCTGATATAGGCGGCGGGGCGATCCGTCACGTTGGAGATGCGCGCGCCCGACAGCTTCGCGTTGGGCAGTCGCGGCACCGAGACACGGTGATCCAGCTTCCCGTCGAACCACGCCTCCACGTTCTCGTGCGAGGCGCCGGCGATCTCCGCCGGCAGCTTCTTGGCGTGCCGCCGCGCGGCGTCCTCCATGAAGCGGTGCTCCCGCTCGGGCCGCAGCGCCATCCACGCGCCGCCAGCCGTCATCATCACCAGGGCGGCGGCGCTCGCGCGCAACCACAAGGTCTGCTGCACCTGGCGCTGTTCCTGGCGGATGCCGCCGTGGATGCGGGCGCGCAGGGCGTCCGGGGCCCGGGGCGTCTCCATGGCCTGCCGCGCGGCGCGGCGCAGCGACTGCAGCATCCGCGCCTCTTCATTCACTCGCCGCGCGCACTCGGCACATCCGGTGAGGTGCGCTTCCACTTCCAGCCGCTCGTCGGGTTGAAACTCACCGTCGAGGTACGGGTAGAGGATTGAATCGAGTTCCTGGCAGGTCATGAGCGCTCAGGGTGGGCGGGGGTCGTGGACCCGTGAAGAAATATTACCGGGCCCAACAACCTCGACCTACCCCACCTTCTTCCTGCGACGATAATCATCGAGGCTCGTGGGCGTCGAATTGGCGGCCGCGCCCTGGGCCTCGCCACTTTCCTGACGCAGCACGCCACTGCCCTCGGCGTACTCGCGCAGCGTCTTCTGCAGCAGCTTGCGTCCGCGGAACAGCCGGCTCATCACCGTGCCCACGGGGCACTCGAGGATCTCCGCGATCTCCTTGTAGGAGAACTCCTGAAGGTCCGCGAGGATGACCACCAGCCGGAAGTCGATGGGCAGCGCGTCGATGGCGCGCAGCACGTCATCCGACAGGAGGCGATCGAAGAAGTATTGCTCGGGGTTGGCCGCGAAGTCCGTCGCGTCCCGGCTCACGAAGCGCTCGTGCACCGCCTCGCGCTCCACGCCCTCCACCACGCTGCGCTCCTTCACCTTGCGCCGGTAGCGGTTGATGAAGGTGTTGGTGAGGATCTTGAAGAGCCAGGCCTTGATGTTGGTTCCGCGCTCGAACTTGTCGAAGAACCGGTAGGCCCTCATGCAGGTGTCCTGCACCAGGTCCTCGGCGTCCCGCTCGTTCTTCGTCAGCCTCAGGGCCGCGGAGTACAGGGGGTCGAGGTGGGCCAGGGCCAGTTCCTCGAATTCCGCTTTCGTCCGGTTGTTCTGCCTGAAGTCCAGCATGCTCCCGCCTTCCAGAGGCCCGAAATTACAGGCGATTGAGTCGTTACCTACCCGGCAATGTATGCACGGGAACAGACTGGGCAACAACACAAAGCCCGCCGGCGCCGTTTGCACGGCTGCCCCGGCGGGTGGGAGACATCTGGCGGAGGGAATTATTCCTGGATTTTGAGGGGAAGCCCCCCGCCAGGGTGTCGGAGCGTTGACTACCGGGCCTTCGCGCCGAGGGCGTCGGTGATGGACACGTAGTTGTAGCCGAGGTCCTTGGCGACGGCCTCGTAGGTGACGTGGCCGTTGTAGGTGTTGAGGCCGCGGGCCAGCGCCTTGTCGGACTTGATGGCCTCGACGAGGCCCAGATCGGCGATCTTCCGGGCGTAGGGCCGGGTGGTGTTGGTGAGGGCGAAGGTGGACGTCTGGGGCACCGCGCCGGGCATGTTGGCCACGCAGTAGTGCACCACGCCGTGCTTCACGAAGGTGGGGTTGTCGTGGGTGGTGGGCACGCACGTCTCGATGCAGCCGCCCTGATCCACCGCCACGTCCACCACCACGGAGCCGGGGCTCATCTCGGCGATGAGGGCCTCGGAGACGAGCTTGGGCGCCTTGCCGCCGGGGATGAGCACGCCGCCGATGACGAGGTCCGCCTCGCGCACGCTCTTGGCGATGCTCTCGGTGTCCGAGGCCAGCGTGGCCACGCGGCCGAGGAACACGTCATCCAGGTAGGTGAGGCGCTCGAGGTTGATGTCGAGCAGGGTGACCTCGGCGCCCATGCCCACGGCGACCTTCGCCGCGCAGGTGCCGACCACGCCACCGCCGATGACGGCCACGCGGCCGCGACGCACGCCGGGCACGCCGCCCAGGAGGATGCCCTTGCCGCCGTGGGCCTTCTCCAGACACGCGGCGCCGACCTGGATGGCCATCTTGCCGGCCACCTCGGACATCGGCTTGAGCAGCGGCAGCGAGCCGTCGTCCAGCTGGATCGTCTCGTAGGCCACGGCCGCGGCCTTCTTCTTCACCAGCGTGCGCGTGAGCTCGGGGTCCACGCCGGCCAGGTGGAAGTACGTGTAGATGATCTGCCCTTCCTGGATGCGCTCGTACTCGGGCGCGATGGGCTCCTTCACCTTGACGATCATCTCCGCGCGCTTCCACACCTCGTCCGCCGTCTGGACGATCTGCGCACCGACGCGCTGGTACTCCGAGTCGGGGATGCCGGAGCCGACGCCGGCGTTCGTCTCGACCAGAACCGTGTGGCCCGCGCTGGTGAGAGCACGGACGCCCGCCGGAACCATGCCGACACGGTACTCGCGGGTCTTGATCTCTTTAGGAACACCGACAATCACTTGAGATGCCTCCGAGTTGTCCGCAATAAGGGACGCAAAAGCGGGCGGACCCTAGGCAGGGGCCTCTGGTGAGGTCAAGACGCGCTCAGGCAAGGAGCCGTACGGCTCGTGAATGCGCGCCGCGTCGAAAGGCCCGCTCGCCAGTGATAGTTAACGAGGTCATGACTTTGGCACCGAAGCTCTTGTTCGCGGACCCCAAGGGGCGGGTGATGGAGCACCCCTATCTGTTGGCTACCCTACGTAGTGGGGAAGAGCTCGTTCCCCCGCAGGACAAGCCCATCCCCCTGCCGTCCGCTGGCCGGCTCGTCCACCTGCCGGGCCGTCTGCCCGTGGGCATCCACCCCGAGACGGGTGAGCTGGAGCTGGTGCGCGAGATGAAGATGAACGGGAAGACCTTCGTGCCCAGCGCGGTGGGCGCGCTGCTGCCGCCGGGCTACACCCGCACCTTCCTTCCTGGAGAGGTGAAGGCGGACGGTCCGGTGCTTCCCCAGTGGGCCTATACCGCCGCGGCCTGGGGCGAGGACGGCCCCGTGGCCTGGGCCATCCACACCGACAAGCGCTCGCATTGGGAGCCGGAGAAGTACTCCACTCCCGAGCTGAAGAAGATCGTGGACGCGCACCTGGCGCGCTTCCCCGACAACCGCGTCCTCAAGCAGCTCACCACGTGCGCGCTGCTGTACCGGTGCTTCACCTCGCAGAACATCTTCTACGTGCGCGACGAGGGCGCCATCCCCGCCTCGGTGATGTGCAACGCGCGCTGCGTGGGGTGCATCTCGGATCAGCCGGCGGACGGGCCTCCCGCCTCGCACGAGCGCATGAACGACGGGCCCTCCGGCGAGGAGATGGGGAAGATCGGCCTGTACCACCTGGAGAACGCGCCGGGGCGCACCATGGTCAGCTTCGGCCAGGGCTGCGAGGGCGAGCCACTCACCCGGTGGAAGTTCATCGCCGAGGCCATCCGCTACATGCGCGAGCGCACCTCGCGTGGCTCCATCAACATCAACACCAACGCGAGCCTCACCAAGGGACTCGAGGCGCTCTTCGACGCGGGGCTGGACGCCATCCGCGTGTCGCTCAACTCGGCGACGAAGGACCTCTACGAGGCCTACTACAAGCCGGTGAAGTACGGCTGGGAGGACGTGGAGGCGTCCATCGCCCTGGCGCGCGAGCGCGGCGCGTACCTCGCGCTCAACCTGCTGCTCTTCCCGGGCGTCACGGACCGCGAGGGCGAGGTGAATGCGCTGGAGCGGCTGGTGAAGAAGTACAAGGTGGATCAGGTGCAGACGCGCTCGCTGTGCATCGATCCCATCCAGTACCTGGAGGTGGCGCGCGATCGGGGCGCGGGCGGAGAGCCCGTCGGCATCCGCGAGCTGCTGCGCCGGCTCAAGGCGGCCCGGCCCGGACTGGTCATCGGAAACTTCGCGCGCGGACTCGACGAGCGTCAGAACGCGGCGGGAAGCCGGGGCTGAGCCGCCTTCGAGTCTCGACTCCCAGGTGTAGTCGACTACACCTGGGCCCTCCCAGCCCAGCGGAGAGGGCAGGGCTACTCGTTGCCCGTGACGGAGGGGTTGAGCTCCTTCGCCACCAGGTTGCCCAGCACGGCGTCCTTCGGCACGTAGCCGTCGGCGCCGGCCTCGCGGCAGATGCGCTGCAGCTCCTCCACGTTCTCACCGGAGCACAGCAGCACCTTGATGCCCTTGAAGAGGCTGTTGCTCTTGATGAACCGGCAGAACTGCTCGCCGTTCACGTTGGGCATGCGCACGTCCAGCAGGACCAGGTCCGGACGCGTCTGCTTCTTCAGGATGATCTTCGTCGCCTTGTCGGCGGAGTCGGCGATGTGCACCTCGAAGCCCTTGGTCACCAGGTCCGCTTCGATGATGCGCGCCGTCATCTCGCTGTCGTCGACGATGAGGATGCGGGGCTTGCGTCCGGCGGCCGCCGCCATCTTCGCCGCCGAGGGGAAGCCCCCCGTCGCGGCGGGAGCGGGGGCGGCCGGCGCAGGAGTGGCCGCCGCTGCTGGCGCCTGCGCGGCAGCCTGAGGCGTCGGAGTGGTCGATGGAGCCGGGCTCCGCGCGGCGGAAGGAGCCGGGTGCGCGGCTGGAGCCGTGGGATGTGCCGCCGGAGTCACGGGCCTCGTCGGAGTCTGCGCCGCTGGAGGAGCGGCCTGCGGCGTGCCCGCTGCGGCAGGAGCGCGAGGCGCGGTCGGATGAGCAGCGGCGGGCGTCTGCGCCACCGGACGGGGCTGGCCCACCTGTCCGGCGACGGGTGCACGAGGAGCCGCCGCCGTCGGGTGCGCGCCGGGCACTGGGGCCGCGTGAGTCCCCGCGGCGGGAGCCTGCGCCACCGGACGGGGCTGGCCCACCTGGCCGGCGACGGGCGCACGAGGAGCCGCCGCCGTCGGGTGCGCGCCGGGCACTGGGGCCGCGTGAGTCCCCGCGGCGGGAGCCTGCGCCACCGGACGGGGCTGGCCCACCTGGCCGGCGACGGGCGCGCGAGGGCCGGGAATCGCCTGACCTTGTGTTGGGGAGGCGACACGCGGCGCGGGAGCGCCAAGCGCCTGAGGCGTTCCAGGAGCGGCGGGCCGTTGAGCTACCGGGGAGCCGGGCGCGCGGGTCGCGGGCGCCACCGCTGGCGGGCGGGGAGCCCCGGCGGTGGCCGCTGGCCGGGCAGCCGGGTTCACGGGAGCCGCGACGGGACGTGCGGCGTTGGCCGCACTCGCCGTGGGAGCGCCGAGGATCCGCATGATGCCGGCGATCACCGCTTCCAGGCCGCCACCCTTGAGGATGTAGCCATCCGCGCCCGAGTTGCGGGTCTTGGCGGCCAGCTCCTCCTCGGAGATGTCCGAGTAGAGCACGAGCTTGGAGGTGACCCGCTTCTGCGTGCGGAGGTACTCGACGACGTCGTCGCCGAACATCTCCGGCATGTTCACGTCCATGAGGATGAGCGCGAACGGTCCCTCGGTGAGCTTCTGGTCGAGGCTCGCCAGGTCCGTCGCCCCGGTGGCCTGGTAGCCAGCCGAGGCCAGAGCCCGGACCGTGAGTTCCACCAGCATCGGGCTATCATCGATGACCAGTACGCGAGACATCTGCCTCCTCAGGAATACAGCAGTCACCCTACACCGTTGAGACGGCCCGGACCATGTGATTCGGTCCACCCTTGACCCTCTTCGCTAGCGTCCGGATACTTTGGCGCCTTGACCACCACTCCCCTCCAGCGTGCGCTCCGGAAGGCGCCCGACCGCGCCATCGCCGGCCAGGCCCGGCCGGAGCAGGAATTCTTCTGCTTCCGCGCGGGCGAACTCCGTCTCGGTGTTCCCAGCGAGAATGTCCTCGAGGTCATTCGCACCGGGCTCCTGACCCCCCTTCCCCGGACACCCTCCTTCCTCCTGGGTGTTACCGGCCATCGCGGCGAGGTACTCCCCGTGATGGATCTGCTGCGCTTCCTTGGCAAGGGGGAGTCCCGCGTCGGACCCAGGACCCGGCTCTTCATCGGCACCAGCGGCAACTACCGCGTGGGTGTGGTGGCGGACGCGGTGCTCGGCCTGCGCCGGGTCCCCTTGGCCGACATCCTTCCTCCTCCCCTGGGAGGGGATGCGGCCGCCGAGCACCTGCTCGGTGTGGCCGATGGCACCACGCCCCAGGACGCGGTGGCCTTCCTCAACTTCGCCAAGTTGCTGCAGAGCGCCCGGCAGCGCGCGGTGGTGCGATGATCGGGTACGACGATCCGTCGCCCGAGCTCAACGAGGTCGACGTCCTCTTCTTCGAGGTCGGCGACATCGTCTACGGGACCGACGCCTCGCAGGTGCTGCGCATCGACCGCTCCCATCCGGACGACCTGGTGCTCGAGGGGCTCGGTCCCCTCAAGCGTGGCAATCGCGCGCTCGTCTTCGACACTCCCGAGGGGGAGGGCCACCTGAAGGTGGACACCATCCGGGGTGTGCGCCCCGTCCCCATCGTGTCCCTGCGGCGACTGCCCTCCGTGGCCTTCGCCGCTTCCTATACGGTGGGCGTGTTCCTCGACGAGGAGGACCGCCCCGTGATGCTCATCGATCTTGTTGAAACCTTGAATGCTCAAGGAAGGCACTGACGGCAATGTCCCCTGTTGACACGAAGAACGAAGTGGTCGCGACGGAGGGCGCCGGCCCTCGTAGCAAGAAGGCCGGCTCCCTCAAGCCCCTCACCGACACCGTGATCGCGGTGCTGGCGGGCAACCTCGACGCGCGCGTTGCCAAGAATGCCGTGGAGGAGGATGCCGCCGACCTGGCCAACCTCTTCAACCAGCTCCTCGAGCGTTTCGCCTCCTCCGAGCGCCGCAAGCAGGTGGCCGCCCAGGAGATCGATCAGGCCATCGACGCCCTCATCACCCTGGTGCGCGAGGGTGACCTGGCCCAGTGGAACACCTCCACTGAAGACGCCCAGCTCGGGCCCCTCCTCGAGGGCTTCGGCAAGGTGATCGAGACGCTGCGCACCTTCGTGCGGGAGATCAACGAGGCGGCCCTGCGCCTGTCCTCGTCCGCCAACCAGGTGCTCGCCGCCTCCACGCAGCACGAGACGAGCTCCACCGAGCAGGCCGCGGCCATCCACGAGACCACGGCCACGATGGAAGAGCTCAAGCACGCCTCGGCGCAGATCGCCGAGAACGCCGGCAGCGTGGCGCGCGTGGCCGAGGAGACCCTGGGTGCCGCTCGCGCGGGCCGGGGCGCCATCGGCGAGTTCATCCAGGCCATGCAGCAGATCCGCAGCGACGGCGTCGCGGTGGCCGACTCCATCACCAAGCTGTCCAAGCGCGTGGAGCGTATCGGCACGGTGGTCGAGGTGATCGACGAGATCGCCGACCGCTCGGACCTGCTCGCGCTCAACGCCGCCCTCGAGGGCAGCCGCGCCGGTGAGGCGGGCAAGGGCTTCTCCATCGTGGCGGCCGAGATGCGGCGCCTGGCGGAGAACGTCATGGAGTCCACCAAGGAGATCAAGAACCTGATCACCGAGATCCGCGAGGCCACGGCCGCCGCGGGTACCGCCGCCGAGGCTTCCAAGGAGGCTACGGAGTCGGGTGAGAAGCTGGGCGCGGTGGCGGCGCAGGCCGTCGAGGGCATCCTCGCCGGCGTGCAGGAGACGAGTGACGCGGCTCGCGTCATCAACCTCGCCACCCAGCAGCAGCGCACCGCCACCGAGCAGGTGGTGGCCTCCATGGCGGAGATCGAGGACGTGACGCGCCAGACCACCCAGGCTTCCAAGCAGGCCACGGGTGCCGCCGCCGAGCTCACGCAGCTCGCCGGACGGCTGGCTGAGCTCATCAAGCGCTTCAAGGCCGACTGACAAAGGGGCGGAGGGGCCAAGGCGGGGCGGATCTCCGCTCCGTCCTGAGGCTCTCCTGTCATGGACACCGAGTCCCTCAAGAGATCCCTCCTGTCGAAGTTCCAGGAGGTCAGCGCCGACCGTCTCCAGAAGATCCAGCTGGGCGTCCTCGATCTCGAGAAGCCCACCGCGGATCAGGCGGCGGACGAGGTCGCGCGCGAGCTGCACACGATGAAGGGCGAGGCCCGCATGCTGGGTCTGGCCGCCATCGGCCAGCTCGCGCACGCGGCCGAGGACGTGTTGCGCGCGGAGCGCGACGGGCGGGCCGCCACCGAGGTGGCGACGGACCTCCTGCTGCGCGCCTGCGACACCATCTCCGACCTCCTCGACGACTCCGAGGGTGCCCAGTCGGGCACCCCGGCCTCGCAGGAGATGGTCGAGGCGCTCTCCGCCGCCTCCGGCCACCCGATTCCACCCATTGGTGGCGTCAAGTCGGCCTCGCAGACCGCCGTGGCCGTGGTGCGTCCTCCAGAGCCCGTGGTGCACGAGGTCGTGGAGGTGGTGGAGGCGGCTCCCGATCTTTCGGAGCCTATCTACGCGCCTCCTCCGGCCCCGCCGCCCGCGCCGGCCGCTCCTCCCTCCGCGCCCCCTCGCGGCAACAAGCCCGAGCACGCGCACGAGGAGGGACACACCACCAAGGCGCTCGCCGATCGCAGCATCCGGGTGAACGTCGAGGTGCTCGACTCGCTCGGCCTGCTCGCCGGTGACCTCCTGGTGGAGAGCGCGCGCGGTCGTCTGCGCGCCTCCGAGGTCGAGGCCCTGCTCCAGCGCTTCTCGCGCCTGGGCGATCGCTTCCTGCGCCTGGCCGAGCAGGTCCACGTCCCCAACGTGCTGCGCAACGATCTCGAGCGCATCGAGAGCGACCTGCACATGCTGCGCGACGACGCGTTCCGCTTCGTGCGCCGCAACGGGGACGGCATCGAGACGCTTCATGGCAACCTGGCCATGATGGCGGACCACGTGGCCGAGGCGCGCCTCGTGCCGCTGTCCACCGTGTTCGATGCCTTCCCGCGCGCCGTGCGCGACATCGCGCGCGCCCAGGCCAAGGAGGTGGATCTCGTCATCGAGAACGCCGACCTCGGCGTGGATCGCTCGATGCTCGGCGACGTGCGCGACGCCCTGGTGCACCTGCTGCGCAATGGCGTGGACCACGGCCTGGAGTCGCCCGACGAGCGCCGCATGCTCGGCAAGCCCGCCGCGGGCCGGTTGAGCATCCGCGTGCGTGCCGACGGCGACATGCTCAGCATCGAGGTGGCCGACGATGGCCGCGGCATGGACCCGCAGAAGCTGCGGGAGGTGGCCGTGCGCAAGCGCCTGCTCAGCGAGCAGCAGGCCGCCGCTCTCTCCGAGCGCGAGGCCATCGAGCTCGTGTTCCGCGCCGGCTTCTCCACCCGCGAGGAGGTCACCGACATCTCCGGCCGCGGCGTGGGCATGGACGTCGTGAAGAAGAAGGTGGAGTCGCTGGGTGGCTCGGTGGGCATCGTCAGCCGCCAGGGCCGTGGCTCCTCCATCACCCTGCGCCTGCCGCAGTCGCTGGCGTTGATGAAGGTGCTGCTGGTGCGCCTGGGCGATGACGTCTACGGCATGCCCGCCGCCGACGTGGTGGCGGTGATGCGCGTGAAGCCGGAGGACCGGATGGAGGTCTTCGGCACCCTGGCGGTGAAGCACCGGGGCAAGCCCACCGCGCTGGTGGGCCTGGGGCCGCTGCTGGGCGTCAACGGAGGCAACCGCTTCGACAAGCCGCCCGCCGTGGTGGTGCGTCACGGTGACGACTTCGCCGCGCTGGTGGTGGACGGCTTCGTGGACGAGCGCGAGGTGGCGGTGAAGCCCTGCGGTGGCGAGTTCCTCAAGGGAGCCTCGTTCATCGCCGGCACCGCCGCGCTGGAGGACGGCCGCATCGCCGTGCTCCTGCACGTGCCGGACATCATGACGGAGGTGCGCCGCATGGCGCGGCCCGTCACCCAGTCCCAGTCCGCCAAGCGCCTGCGGGTGCTGCTGGTGGATGACTCGCCCATCGCGCGGGCCACCGAGTCCGCGCTCGTCAAGGCGCTCGGCCACAGCGTGGACGAGGCCCAGGACGGCGAGGAGGGCTACCTCCGGGCACAGTCCCAGGCGTACGATCTCATCCTCACGGACGTGCAGATGCCTCGGCTGGACGGCTTCTCGTTCACGCGGCGGCTCAAGACCACCGCGGGACTGGCCCGCATCCCGGTCATCATCCTCTCCTCGCTCGCGTCGCCGGAGGACAGACGGCGCGGCGCCGAGGCGGGCGCGGATGCGTACCTGGTCAAGGGCGAGCTGGGCGTGGAGAGTCTTGCGCAGACCATCGATCGTCTGACCTGAAGGACAGGGAGGGGGCTGCTTGGAGGCCGGCGCGTCCGCATATCGCGTGTTGCTCGTGGGAGAGATCCTTCGGGGAGCCTCGCGGGGGTTGTTCGACGGGGTGGTGCTCGCCCCCGCCGGCACCGTCTGCGAGTTCTCCGAAGCCCTGGAGCACGTGCAGCGCCTGCATCCGGACGTGGCCCTGATCGACCTGTCCGGGCCCGACGCCCTCAAGGCGATCGAGCGGGTGATGGCGGAGCGGCCGGTGCCGGTGGTCGCGCTCCACCCGGGCGTGCTCTCCGGCGCGGACGCCTTCCAGGCGCTCGCCCTGGGGGCCGTGGAGGTGGTGGAGCGGCCGGCCGAGCCCGGCGTGGACTTCTGGCAGACGGTGGGCCGCAAGCTGATGCTGCTCGCCGAGGTGCGCGTGTCGCGCCCCGTGCACGTCCAGAAGTCCCGCGACGCGCGTCCTCCTCCCACCGAGGCCCCCTATCCGCTGGTGGCCATCGCCTCGTCGCTCGGCGGGCCCAAGGCGCTCTCCGTGGTGTTGAAGATGTTGCCGAAGGACTTCCCCGCGCCCGTGTGCATCTGCCAGCACATCAGCCAGGGCTTCACCGAGGGGCTGGCGCAGTGGCTCGGCTCCGAGTCTCCGCTGCGCGTGGTGGAGGCCAATGACGGCGAGGAGATGGTGCCCGGCACCGTCTACATCGCGCGCTCCGGCTCGCATCTGATGGTGCGCCCCAAGGGCGTGTTGTCGTTGGATCCGAGCCCGCCCGTGCGCGGCTTCCGGCCCTCGTGCGACGTGCTGCTCACGTCGGCGGCGGAGGCCTTCGGGACGCGCACCCTGGGAGTCATCCTCACCGGGATGGGCCGGGACGGCGCCCGGGGACTGAAGGAAATCCGCGAGCGGGGCGGTCGCACCATCGCCCAGAACAAGGCGACCTGCGTGGTCTACGGAATGCCGAAGGAGGCCGTGCGGCTCGGCGCGGCCGAGGAAGTGCTGCCGCTCGATCGCATCGCCCCGATGCTCGTCCAGTGGGTGGGAACATGCTGACGGTGACCTCCAGGGCCCTGCAGCAACTGGCCGCCCTCCTGCTGGAGCGGGCGGGGTTGAAGATCACTCCGGACGGCTATCACAGCCTCCGGTTGGCGCTGTCCACGCGCATGCCCGTGGTGGGCATCCAGGACGCCGAGGAGTACGTGCGGCGCCTGAAGACGGTGGAGGACGAGCTGCGCGCACTGCTGCCGCTCGTCACGGTGGGACACACGGAGTTCTTCCGGGATCCCAAGCAGTTCAAGGCGCTGGAGGGCCGCATCCTTCCGGACGCGCTGTGGCGTGCGCGGCGGGAGACCCGCCGGGTGTCCATCTGGTCCGCGGGGTGCGCCACCGGCGAGGAGCCCTACAGCCTGGCCATGGTGCTGGCCGAGCTGGGCGCGCTGCCCATCGAGGTGGACCTGTGGGCCACCGACCTGAACCTCGCCGCCGTGGAGGCCGCGAAGCAGGGGCGCTTCTCGTCGCGCCGCCTCGCCGGCATGCAGAGCGATCGCAAGCAGCGCTTCTTCCGGCCGGTGGATGAGGGCTACGAGGTCGTCTCCTCGCTCAAGGACTACGTGCGCTTCGACGGGCAGAACCTCGCCGTGCCCGTCTTCGAGAAGGTCAAGCCGGAGTCGTTGGATCTCATCCTCTGCCGCAACGTCATCATCTACTTCGACCTGCCCACCATCCGCGCGCTGATGGATCGCTTCCTCACGGCGCTGCGGCCCGGGGCCCTGTTGCTGCTGGGCTACTCGGAGAGCCTCTTCAAGGTCTACGACCGCTTCGAGATGGTGGAGGTGGATGGGGCGTTCGTCTACCGGCGGCCGGAGAAGCCGCTGGAGCCACGCGCTCCCGGGACGGGTCCGAAGACGATGACGATCGGCTCGCTGCCGGCCGTGCGGGAGCGCCCGGCCGAGTCCGGCTCCGCGGGCTCCGCGCGGCCTCGGGAGTCGATGTCGAACCTGACGCCCACGCGGGCCCTGCAGAAGACGCTCGAGGCGTCCACGGGAAACGCGGTGCCGCGCAGGACGCTGGACATGCCCGTGGCGAAGCCTCCCGAGGCCTCCGCCGTGCCGGGCACCGGGGCCCCTGCCTCCGAGCCGCCGCGCAGGTCGATGGAGATGTCCCCGGTGGGAGCCGGGACGCCGCGCAGGTCGATGGAGATGTCCTCGGTGGGCGCCGAGCCTCCGCGCACGCGCACGAGCGAGATGCCGGCGTGGTCGCTGATGCTGTCGCCGGGCGAGCGGCTGAACGCGGCCGTGCGGATGATCGAGCGCGGGGACTTCGTGTCCGCGGTGTCCACGGTGGAGCAGCTGCTGGTGGATGAGCCGGGCCACCTGGACGCGCTGCTCACGGTGGGCAACCTCTATTCGCTGACGGGCCGGATCGTGGACGCGCGCGAGGCCTTCGCGCAGGCCATCAACCGCGAGCCGCTGTGCGTGGAGGCGCGGGTGTTCGGTGGACTGGCGGCGCTACAGGCCGGAGAGCTCGCCGAGGCCCGCTCGGAGCTGGGCAAGGCGCTCTTCCTGGAGCCCTCGCTGGCCATCGGTCACTACCTGATGGCGCAGGTCCACGAGCGGCTGAAGGATCACGAGGCGGCGCGGCGCAGCTACCGCAACGCCATCGCGCAGCTGCGCTTCCCCCAGCGTCCGCTGGCCGGACACTATCCGGAGCTGCCGGACTCGGCGGACGCCATCTCCCGCGCGGCGCGCTATGCGCTCGCCGCGCTGGAGGAAGGGCCGGGGCACGCTTGATTACGCGAGGCCCTTGCTCACGTCGTCGGCGCTCTTGCTCGGGTCGAGCACGGTGCTGAACTTCTTCTGCAGGTAGGACTTGGCCTGGCCGCGCAGGAGCATGCCGGGGTCGGTGCCCTCGCCCTGGATGGCGCCGTCGGTGATGGTGAAGTTGGCATCGAGGTTGATGCCCATCACCTTGCCGATGATCTTCGCCCCGTCACCCTGCCAGTCCGCCTTCACGCCGTACTTGTCGACCCAGTACTTGAGAAGCTGCTCGACGCGCTTCCTGACCTCGTCCTTGGGGAGGGAGTGGGGGACCTCGAACTTCATCGTGCCCATATGGCGCTCCTGGGGTTCGTGAATGTTCCCGCCCAGGGGTCTAGTGAGCCTGGGGCGGGAAGGGAACCCGGGTCTCGCCGCCAGGAGCGCGGAAGTCAACAAATGAGATTCCCCGTGAAACGGACGCGGGTTGATGTTTGATGCCGCCGTGTTCGGACAAGGAGTCTCTCGAGTGTCCTCGTTGACCCGCTGGTTGTCCCTCGCCGTCGTCGTCCTTCTCTGCGCGCCAGGTCTCGCGCGTGCGCAATCGTCGTATGCCTCCGATGTGCCGGTGCAGCCATCGGACACGGCCTCGCTGCGCACCGAGCCCCAGGCGCCGTTCCCCCAGGAGGGGCAGTTGCCCCCCGCCGCCATGCCGGAGACCCCGGGTGTTTCTCCGGCCTCCAATGACGGCGTGATGCTCGATGGCCAGATTCGCTACGGCGCCTTCCTCTCCGGGCCGGGCAGCCTCACCTTCATCCTGCACCACTCCCTCATGGGGGCCATGGGAGGCTTCTTCACCCAGGGCTTCGCCAACGGCTTCAGCTTCGAGCGCAGCTCCCGCGAGGCCATGCTGGCGGGCACGCTCCTGGGCGCGGGGCTCGGCTTCGGCTCGTCGGCATGGTGGCAGTTCAACAACTGGGTCGACAAGCCGTTGGGCTACTTCGGCATTGGCAACTCCGTCATCGGCGGCATGTTCCTCGCCGGCTTCATGGACCTGTTCTCTCGCGACACGGGCGTGCTGACCTGGTCCGCCTTCGTCGGCGCGGAGCTGGCCGCGTGGATCACCGCGACGCTCGGCGGCGGCCAGATGCCCTACAACCACGGCCTGCTGGTGGCCTCGGGTGGCGGGTGGGGCCTCGCCTACGCCGCGCTGCTGATGGCCATCGTCCACTTCTCCGGCTCGAAGATCTCCGGGAAGACGTGGACGGACACGCTGCTGATGGCACCTGGAATCGGCGCGACGGCGCTCGCGCTGGCCACGATGAAATACAACCCGACCACCTCCCAGATACTCCGGGCCGATGCCTTCGGTGCGGGCGTGGGAGCGGTGGTGCTGGTGCTGTCCGCGCTGGTGCTGGGTGGGTTCGATCAGTCCACACCGTACGTGCTGGGCCTGCTCGGCTCGGCGGCCGCCATCACCACGGTGAGCCTGCTCTGGGAGGAGGCGGCCGAGCGTCCTCCCGCGATGGTGGGAAGCACGGTCCGCTCGAAGGCCTACCGCAACGACTGGTGGTAGCTCGCCCGCCGGGCATTCGAGGGCGTTCCATGGCCGCGGGGTGAGCGCGTGTCCATTTTCGTGGATATGGCGCGCGTCCTTCCCTTCTCCGCACTGCTCCCGTCACTCGAGTCGCACCTGTCGGCCGATGACGACGGGTGTCCCTTCAATGCGCCACCCCGGTCCTCGTTCATCCGGCCGCTGCTGGATCGGGTGGACCCGACGGCGGAGCTGGGGCGGTTGAGGGCCGCGGGCTCCGTGCTCCGCGACGCCCGCCCGGCGTTGTACCTGGCGGAGGTGTACAGCTCGGCGGGGCGGCTGGGAGGGCCTCCGGTGCGCTTCCTGCTGTGCGCGCTCACGCCGGACGCGGCCGAGCCGCTGGAGGTGGAGCCGTACCGGCCCCGCTCGGCGCAGGTGGAGCCGACGGTCACCCTGGCGGCGGACGACCATGGGGTACTCCGAGGTCTCCTGGCGGAGGCGGCCGAGCGCAGCATCTCCGTGTGGCAGGGGACGTTCGAGGACGCCCCGGTGGCGCTGAGGCGCATCGAGCCCTCGCCGGTGGCCCGGCGCATCCAGGCGGTGCTCGACGAGGCGCCCCTGCGCCCGCTGGCCGAGCTGGACGAGCGCAGGCCGAGTCTGGCGGCCATCGTGCCGCTGTCGGATCCCGGGCTGCACTTCGAGCCGGTGCACCGCGCCATCCAGGGACTGGACACCTTCGACGAGGACACGTTCCTGGCGCTCGTGACGGCCTACGCGCGCGTCTATGACCTGGAGGAGCCGCTCACGACGCCTCGAGGCATCGCCGCGGCGAACGAGCGGCTGGCCACGCTGGTGCGGGGGCACCACGCAGTGCTGCTGGTGCTGCCCGAGGGGCGGGGGAAGATCCTACGCTTCCGGCAGGGGTTGGATCTGGCGCACCTGAAGGGGGCACCGCGCAATCCGACCCTGCGGAGTCTGGATCTGGCGTTGCTGAACGCGCTGGTGCTGCGAACGGTGCTGGGCATCAAGGACCCCGAGGAGTCGGGACATCCGCAGGTGTTCGCGGTGCAGGGGATGGAGTCGTTGGTCCGAGGCGTCCACGGGGGGATGTTCCAGGCGGGCTTCGCGCTCAATCCGCCGCCCTTGTGGGAGGTGCGCGCGGTGATGGAGGCGGCGCAGACGTTGCCGCCCAAGACGTTGCGCGTGGCGCCCGCGCCGCCGGCGGGACTGCTGTTCCTCGACCCGGAGGCCTAGGGACTGAGTGGGCATCCTGCTGACAGAAGCCGCGCTGGAGTGGCCCCAGCGCACGCCGATCGAGCTCCGGCCCGGCCCCGGAGAGACGCTCGATTCGGTCTGTGGCGGCGAGGTGAGGGTGCTCCAGAGGCGCAGGGGTTATCGCTTCACGTTGGATCCCGTGTTGCTCACGCACTTCGCCATCTACGAGGCCGGGGCGGTGCGGGGGCGGTTGATGGACCTGGGGACGGGGTGCGGAATCATCCCGCTCATCCTGGCGAGGCGGTTGGGCTGCGAGAGCATCACCGGGCTGGAGCTACAGCCGCGCCTGTACTCCCTCGCCGAGCGCAACGTGCACCTCAACCGCTGCGAGCGGGAGGTGTCGCTGGTCCGAGGGGACATCCGCTGCGTGGAGCGGCTGTTTCCGAAGGCGAGCTTTTCCCATGTGCTGTGCAACCCACCGTACCGGGCGCGGGAGCAGGGGAGGATCAGCACGGACATGGAGAAGGCCCTCGCGCGGCATGAGATCTCGTGCGAGCTCCGGGACGTCGCGCGAGCGGCGGCCTATCTCCTGCGATGCCGTGGAAGCTTCTGCGTGGTGTATCCGGCCTCGAGGCTGTCCGAGCTGATGGCGGTGTTGCGCGCGGAGAAGCTGGAGCCGAGGACCGCGCGCATGGTGCATTCACGCGCGGGGAGGCCCGCGAAGCTGGTGTTGATGCACGCGGTGAAGAGGGCGCCCACCGGGCTGACCGTGATGCCCCCGCTCGTCATCCACGCCGATGACGAGCAGGCTTTCTCGCGCGAGGTCAGCGCGATGGTTGAGTAGCGGGCGGCTCCTCGAGGCAGAACGCGAGCTGCTGCTTGATGACCTCGAGCGGCACCGCGAGCTCCAGCTTGAACGAGTCGCCGTCCGGCTTCACCTTCGCGAAGTCCAGGAGCTGTGCCAGCTCCTTCTCGCCCTCGGCCTGAGCCTTCATGCGCGCCAGGGACAGCGTCCCGCCGAGCGACTTGCCCAGGTCCGTCACCTTGGCCTC
This sequence comes from Archangium violaceum, assembly GCF_016887565.1. Classification (NCBI taxonomy): domain Bacteria; kingdom Pseudomonadati; phylum Myxococcota; class Myxococcia; order Myxococcales; family Archangiaceae; genus Archangium; species Archangium violaceum. Next base: position 7,482,439 of record NZ_CP069396.1, on the reverse strand, counting down.
GTCCGCGCCCCGCACCTGTGCCGTCATGGCGAAGTCCGAGCGCGCGTCCATGTGCAGCTCCACGTTCTCCGCCACCTCGGCCAGCTTGAGCGCCAGCTCCTGCTGGTCCGGCGGGAACATCTTCTTGAGCTGCTCCACCGACACCACGCCGTACATCTCCCCGTACGTGCTGCCCTCGGAGATGACGGGCGGCTCGTTCGGGCCGCGCCCCTCCACCCGGTCGATGACCTGCTTCACCCCGTCCGGCGACCTGCCGAATACGATCATCTGATCGTTCCACATGCCCACCGGAGGCCCGTTGCGCCGCACCACTCCGCCATCCGGCAGGTTCTGCTCGAAGTTGGGCTCGAAGATGCGCGCTTCGTCCCCGTAGTCGTAGTTCGCGGCCCCCCGCCCGGACAGCATGTCCTTCAGGCGCTTGTCCCCGAAGTTCCCCGAGACGATCACCCCATCGTCCGTGAGGACCAGCCGGTCCAGGTCCTTCAACGGGTCCACGCCCGTCTCTTCCTTGAAGCGCTCCAGGTCATTGCCGCCCCGGCGCATCATGCACTCCAGCAGCAGCTCCCCGATGGGCGAGTGGCGGATGGCGTTGGCCTCGATGACCATCGCCGTCTTCCCCTTGCCGCGGGGCAGCGCGGCCAGCACTGGATCGCTCGGCTTCACCGGCGTCTGCTCCTGCGTCCCCGCGTCCACGTGCGCCGGCATCACGTACGTGCGCCGGCGCTCCATGCGCTCGCGCTCCTCCTTCCGCAGCCGGTTCGGGAACGCCACCTTCGGCGGGGGAGGGGCCTCCTCCTCGCCCTGTCCGGACAGCATCAGCCACGCGGCCAGGCCGAACAGCACCACCGCGAACACCAGCCACAGTCCACGACGCCGCTGCATCAGTAATCCCTCCCCTCGAACCACCAGAAGCCCAGGGCCAGCACGCCCAGGCCGAACACCAGCACTCCGCCCAGCAACATCGGCAGCGACTGCACTCCCAGCGGCGCCGAGGCCGCCAGATCCATGCTCGCCTGGGCCAGCGAGGACAGGCGGGGCAGCACCAGCGTCACCGCCTTGAAGAGGTTCCGGCTCAGCCCCTCCTCGAGGAAGGGGGCGATCTTCATCCGGTAGCCGGCGAGGATGCCCGCCACCATGGTGATGCCGCCGAGCCCCGCGCACAGCGCCGCGCTGCGAACCAGCGTCGCCGTCGTCAGCATCACCGCGTACACCGCCGCGAAGCTCACGCACGCCAGCAGCGCCGCGACCACCGGCCCCACCGTCCAGTACCCCGTCTTCACCCCGAAGATGAGCACCAGCCCCACCGAGCCGTACAGCGCCCCACTCAGTGCCAGCGTCATCACCCCGAGGAACGTGCCGGCCAGGATGTGCCAGCGGCGCAAGGGCAGGGCGAGCAGGTGCTCGATGCGGCCCGGTGACAGCAGGCTCGGCGCGAAGTCCGAGCACGAGACGATGCCGAACAGGATGCCCCCGTAGAAGACGATGGCCGCCGCCGCCATGAACACGGGCCGCAGCGCCACGTCCACGGCGACGATGTCGTTGTCCAGCATCTCGCCGAACAGTCGCGAGGCCGCCAGGGCGCCGTCCACCACCTCGATGCGCAGGCTCAGCGAGAGCATCACCAGCACGCCCGTGACGCCCAGCAGGAAGGCCAGGATGAACTTGCGAGAGGCTGCCTCGCGCAACACGTAGCCCGCGATTCCCAGCACGCCCCTCATGCCGCCACCCCCATGGCCGAGGCCAGCACGGCCTCCAGGTCCTGCCCGTCCCGCTTGAGCTCCACCAGCAGCGCCCCGGCCGCGCGGGCCTTGTCCAGCGCCGCGTTCAGCCCCGCCACGTCCGCGGCCTCCACGTGGTACTGCCCCTCGGTGCCCGCCGCCGTGAAGCCCGCCGAGGCCAGCGCGCCCGCGTCCGCTCCCGGCGCGAAGCGCACCGCCCACCGCGCTCCACCGCGCGACAGCTCTTCCAGCCGACCCTCGCGCAGCACCTTGCCCTCCGCGAGGATGGCTACCCGGTCGCATACGCGCTCGGTCTCGGCCAGCAGGTGCGAGTTGAGGAAGAGGGTGGTGCCGCGCTGCACCTCCTCCTGGAGGATGCGCCGCACTTCCACCCGGCCCATGGGGTCGATGCCGTCGGTGGGCTCGTCGAGGATGAGCAGGGCGGGGTTGCCCAGCAGCGCCGCCGCGAGCCCTAGCCGCTGGCGCATGCCCTTGGAGTAGCCGCCAATCTTCCGACCCAGCGCGTCCGTCAGTCCCACGCGCTCCAGCAGCCGTAGGTTCGCGGCCGGGTCCGGCTTCAGCTCCTTGAGCCGGGCCACCGTGGCGAGGAAGGCCGGCGCCTTCCACGAGCCCGGCAGGTGCAGGCGCTCGGGCAGGTAGCCGATGCGGGCCCGGATGCGAGGGTCCTCGGGAGACCCGCCGAGCACCCGCACCGTCCCCTCCGAGGGCTGGACGATGCCGAGGATGCTCTTGATGAACGTCGTCTTTCCCGCGCCGTTGGGGCCGATCAGCCCGAACGCACTGCCTTCCGGCACGGACAGGTCCACACCCCGCAGGGCCTCATGGCCCCGGCGCCCGAAGGCACGCCGGTAGGTCTTGCGGAGTCCGATGACTTCGATGGCTGGCACGATGGCGACTCTACGACGGAGCCATTCTGTCCATTGCCCGCCCGTCACACGAACCACCGGGCGAGCCCGTGACCGCCCGTCTCGCGTCGTCCGCTGCGCACCCGGGAAGAAACCTTCGCACCTTTTTTCAGGGCTTCAGGGACTTCCGGGCCGTACTGCCCCTGGTTTCGCCCCTTTGGGCAGGGGGGCGGGTGTGGCCTGGGGTGTGCAAAACCCCGGGGCAGAGGAGGCACTGATACATGTTGACGATTGATCTGATGGAGCAGGAGTTGCGAGCGGCGCGCCGGGAGCTGGCGGAGGCGGAGCGGGGTCTGAGGGACGGTTCCGAGGCGTCCCGGACGCGCTATGCCCGCGCGCTCCACGAGGCGGACCTCGCCGAGCACCGGGCCGCTCACCTGTCCCGTCAGCGTAGCTGGCTCGACGAGAGCTGGCGCCTGGCTACCGTCTAGGCAGCCTCGGACGTCGAAATGCTTCCAGGGGGCCGCCGTCGGTTTATACCGTCGGCCCATGGGATATCCGATTCATCGCCCGCGCCGCCTGCGCCGTTCGGCGGCCCTTCGTGAGATGGTGCGAGAGACCACGCTCGCTCCCTCGGACTTCATCTATCCGCTGTTCGTCGTGGAGGGCCGGGACATCCGCCGTCCCATCTCCTCCATGCCGGGCGTCTTCAATCTCTCGTTGGAGCACGCCGTCGCCGAGGCGAAGCAGGCCAAGGCGCTCGGGGTGCCCGCGGTGCTCCTGTTCGGCATCCCGGATCACAAGGACGCCCGGGGCTCGCAGGCCTACGCGCGCGAGGGCATCGTCCAGCGCGCCGTCCGGGAGATCAAGAACGCCATCCCGGACATGCTCGTCATCGTGGACGTGTGTCTGTGCGAGTACACGGACCACGGCCACTGCGGCGTCATCGAGGGCGGCCATGTCGCCAACGACGCCACGCTGCCGCTGCTGGCGCAGATGGCGGTGACGTGCGCCCAGGCCGGCGCGGACATCATCGCTCCCTCGGACATGATGGACGGGCGCGTGGGGGCCATCCGCGCGGCGCTGGACGAGGTGAAGCTCACCGAGGTGCCCATCCTCTCCTATGCGGCCAAGTACGCCTCGGGCTTCTACGGGCCCTTCCGCGAGGCGGCCCAGAGCACGCCCCAGTTCGGCGATCGCCGCACGCACCAGATGGACCCGGGCAACGTGCGCGAGGCCCTCAAGGAGGTGGAGCTGGACCTGGAGGAGGGCGCGGACATGATCATGGTGAAGCCCGCGCTGTCCTACCTGGACGTCATCCACCGGGTGCGCGAGCGCGTCGACGTGCCGGTGGTGGCCTACAACGTGTCCGCCGAGTACTCCATGGTGAAGGCCGCCGCCCAGAACGGGTGGATCGACGGAGATCGCCTGATGCTGGAGATTCTCACCTCCATCAAGCGCGCCGGCTCGGACCTCATCATCACCTACCACTCGCTCGAAGCCGCGAAGCTGCTGGGTTGACGGTTCGGAGCGCGATCCCCCATGGGGGGGCTTGCGCTCACCCCCCCGATCGGGGGCAAAGATCCATTTCGAGAATCGGCAATGGCCACCAAGAAGAAGAAACGGCCCCCACCTAGACCGGCGGTACCTCGGACCGCGACCCAGCGCCCCCTGCGTGCTGGCAAGCGCCCGGGTGCCGCCCGTGCCTCCGTGCCCGGGGCCACCGCGCGAGTCGCGGGCCCGCTCCAGTACAAGGTCGTCGAGCTGTCCACCGTCGATGAGGGGACGCTCGAGCGCACCGTGAATGAATGGAGCTCCAAGGGTTGGACCCTGGACGGCGTGCAGTTCGCCATGCGCGAGTCGTCCAAGCGACCGGCCATGGCCTTCGTGTTCTTCACCCGCGAGGGGGAACCGGCCACGCATGACCTCGAGGGCGCGCGAGGCCGGCTGCGGCAGATGTCCGAGACGGGCTCGCCCACGTCCCAGCTGGTGTCATCGCCGGACTTCACCGGAAACGCGGCGGCCTCGTCGTCCTCATACGTCTACCAGCGGCCTCCGGGCATGGTGAGTGCCCACGAGCGGCTCGCGCAGCTCGCGGGCCTGGACGAGCCGGAGCGCCCCGAGCGGGGCCTCATCCTGGAGCCCGAAGAGTGAGCTCTCCTCAACCTGTCTTCTCCTCTCCCCGCCGTCCCGGCCTGCGCGTGGTGCCCGACGGCGAGGAGCTGGGCTCGCCCTATCCCAAGGCCTCGCTGTGGATGCGGCTGGGCGCGCGCATCGTGGACGTGGCGGTGGCGTGGGGCCTCTACGTGGTGTGCGGCGCCGCCGGTGGAGTGGTGGCGCTGCTCTTCCTGCTGCTGGCCGACGGCATGCTGCAGGGCCAGAGCGTGGGCAAGCGCATCTTCGGGGTGAAGGTGATGCACCTGCCCACGCGCTCCGCGGCGCGCCACCGGGACAGCACCCTGCGCAACGCGCCGCTGGCGCTCATCGTCCTGCTGGGGATGATGCCTCCGCCGCTGGGCGCGGTGGCGTGCATGGCCGGGCTGGTGGTCATCGGTGGAGTGGAGGCCCTGCGCGTGGTGAGGGATCCGCTCGGCTGGCGGCTCGGCGATACGTGGGCGCAGACGCAGGTGGTGGATGGGAAGGTCGTCGCCGGAGCAACCGTTGCAGCACGCACGCCCGTGACGGCCGCTCGCGTCCCGGGAAGATTCTTGTCCGCGGCGCGGGTTCGCCGTCGCCGCACCATCGAGAAGTCCAGAAGGGGAAAGCCTTGCGCATCGCGCTGACCTACAACCTCAAGCTGTCCGACTCGGAAGACGAGGCGGAGTTCGATACCCAGGAGACGGTGAACACGCTGGCGGCGGCCATCGAGCGGCTCGGCCACCGGCTGGAGCGCTTCGAGGTGAGTGGACCCGCCTCGCGCACCGTCGCCCGGCTCGAGGCGTACAGCCCGGACCTCATCTTCAACATCGCCGAGGGCCGCCGGGGCCGCTTCCGCGAGGCCTTCTATCCGGCGCTCTTCGAGGAGCTCGGGTTCGCCTACACGGGCTCGGACGCCTACGCGCTGGCGGTGACGCTGGACAAGCAGCTCACCAAGCTGGTGCTGTCCAAGCACGGCATCCGCACGCCGGGCTGGCAGTTCGTGGAGAAGCTCAACGAGCTGAAGGCCGAGGACCTGCGCTTCCCGGTCATCATCAAGCCCAACTTCGAGGGCTCGTCCAAGGGCATCACCCAGGACTCGGTGGCCGAGACGGTGGAGCAGGCGCGCGAGAAGGTGGCGCAGGCGCTGGCGCGTTATCCGGCGGGCATCCTGGTGGAGGAGTTCATCAGCGGCACGGACATCACGGTGCCGTACCTGGCGGCGGTGCAGAACGATCATGACGGCGTGCTCAGCCCGACCGAGTACGACATCGATCCGGCGGCCATCGCGGGCCGCAAGTACGCCATCTACGACTACGAGCTGAAGACGAAGAAGGACAGCGCGGTGAAGGTGCGCGCCCCGGCCAGACTCTCTCCCAGGGTGGCCGAGGAGATGCGCAACATGTCGACGAAGATCTTCCAGGTGCTGGACTGCCGGGACCTGGGGCGGATCGACTTCCGGCTGAGCGACGCGGGCGTGCCGTACTTCCTGGAGCTCAACGCGCTGCCCAGCCTGGAGCAGGGGGCGGGCATCTACGCGGCGGCGGCGCTGGAGGGCATCCACCTGGACGGGGTGGTGAGCGCCATCATCCAGAGCGCGGCGCGGCGCTACAAGATCAAGGACGGCAAGCGCCAGGGCAAGCCGGCGCGCAAGTCGGGCCCGCTGCGCGTGGGCTTCACCTACAACGTGAAGCGCGTGAAGCCGGTGGCGGCGGACGGCTCGGCCCTGGAGGACAGCGAGGCCGAGTACGACTCGCCGACCACGCTGCAGGCCATCCGCGAGGCGATCGCCTCGTGGGGCCACGAGGTGGTGGACCTGGAGGCCACGGCGGAACTGCCGAGCGTGCTGGCCAGCACGCCGTTGGACATCGTGTTCAACATCGCGGAGGGCTTCAAGGGCCGCAACCGCGAGAGCCAGGTGCCGGCGATGCTGGAGCTGCTGGACATCCCGTACACGGGAAGCGATCCGGCCACGCTGTCCATCGCGCTGGACAAGGCGCTGGCGAAGAAGATCGTGCGCCAGGCGGGCATCCACACGCCGAACTTCCAGCTCATGCACACGGGCAAGGAGCGGCTGGACAAGCAGTTCACGAGCTTCCCGCTGATCGTGAAGCCGGTGGCGGAGGGCTCCTCGAAGGGCGTGGTGAGCAAGAGCGTCTGCCACAACGAGGCGGAGCTGCGCGATGTGGTGAAGGAGATCGTCACCAAGTACCAGCAGCCGGCGCTGATCGAGGAGTACATCGGCGGGCGCGAGTTCACGGTGGGCCTGTTGGGCGAGCGGCGCCCGCGCGTGCTGCCGCCGATGGAGATCGTCTTCCTGGACAAGGAGGACCGGACGCCGATCTACAGCTTCCAGCACAAGCTGGATTGGAACGATCGCATCCGGTACGACGCGCCGGCGAAGATCGAGCCGGCGCTGCTGGAGAAGCTGAGGGCGGCGGCGCGAGGCTCGTTCATGGCGCTGGGGTGCCGGGACGTGGCGCGCATCGACTTCCGCATGGACGACAAGGGCCGCATCTACTTCATCGAGTGCAACCCGCTGCCGGGCCTGACGCCGGGGTGGAGCGACCTGGTGCTGATCGCGCAGGGCGCGGGCATGGACTACCGGGGGCTCATCGGGGAGATCATGGCCCCGGCGATCCGGCGCTACAAGGAGCGCGAGGCCCGGCGCGCGGCCGACGAGAGCGCGCTGACGAAGCTGTCGATGGAGAAGGCCTCCATCGACAAGGCCACGCTGGCCGAGGAGAAGGTGGGGGCCGCTGCCGCCGCGGGCTCGGGAGGCTCGTCCTCTGGCGAGCCGCCTCCGCGCATGGAGATGAAGGCCTGATGCCTGGCTGAGGCCCTGAGGGGCCTCACTCTGACAGGGCCTGGCACGGCGGTGGCTGTTCGCCCTGTGTGCCGGGCTTTGTCGTTTCAGCGCTTCGCCTGGAAAGAAAATCCCCTGCGCCCGGGAGGGGCAGGGGACGCAGACGGATTCAGGCTCCGAGAGTTCCTACTGGAGCACTCTCACTGGGGAGTAGCGAGTGGTGTTGGTGCCATCGCCGAGCTGGCCGTAGTAGTTGTCGCCCCAGCCCCAGATGGAGCCGTCCTGCTTGAGTGCCAGGGAGTGGCTGCAGCCAGCCTGGACGGCTACCGCGCCCGAGAATCCCAGCACCTGCACTGGCGTGGCCCTCCGGGTGGTAGTGCCATCGCCGAGCTGACCGAAGTAGTTGTCACCCCAGGCCCACACGGTTCCATCGTTCCTCACAGCCAGCGAATGAGAGATTTTCGCGTCGATGCTTGTGACACCAGACAAGCCGGACACCTGTACCGGTGTGGTGCGCGAGAACGTGGTGCCATCGCCAAGCTGGCCAGCGTAGTTGTAGCCCCAGCTCCACACGGTTCCATCCTGCTTCAGCGCCATTGCATGGTTGTGGCCGGAAACGAGAGCAATGGCTCCAGAAAGCCCTGAGACCTGCACCGGCGTGGTCCTTGTCGTGCTGGTGCCGTCGCCGAGCTGGCCATAGTAGTTGTCGCCCCAAGCCCACACGGTTCCATCCTGCTTCAGTACCAGAGAGGACCACCAACCCGCTGCGACGTTCACCACGCCCGAGAGCCCGGTAACTTGTACAGGAGTGGTTCTGTTCGTGGTGGTCCCGTCGCCGAGCTGGCCATGATCGTTGTTGCCCCAGGCCCACACGGTTCCATCCTGCTTCACGGCCAGCGAATGCTCCTTCCTCGCGGCGAGGGCCACCACGTTCGTGAGCCCCACGACCTGCACCGGCGTGGTGCGCTGGGTGGTGGTACCGTCACCGAGCTGGCCGTGCGAGTTGTAGCCCCAGGTCCACACGGTGCCGTCTTTCTTCAGTGCAAGAGCGTGGTGATCACCCGCGAAGATGGCCGCCACGTTCGTGAGCCCCGAGACCTGCACCGGCGTGGTGCGCTGGGTGGTGGTGCCGTCACCGAGCTGGCCGCTGGTGTTGTCGCCCGAGGCCCAGACAGTCCCATCCGGCTTCACCTTCAGACTGTGGAAATACCCAGCCGCCATGTGTGAGGACTTTGGAGTGGGGGCGCCCACCACCTCGAAGGCCAGATCGTCCCGGTCATCATAGGGACCACCCGTGCAGGCTCCAGCGGAGCCCGTGTAACGGAAGGCAGCGCGCACAACCTGGGTGCTGCCGCCCGTCGGCAGCGTGTAGTTCACCCTCAGTGTCTGCGCACCTGCCCCGGCCGGCACCAGGGTGGCGATGAAGGCCCAGGTCGGATTGCTCGCGTCCGCCGCATAATACAGGTCCAGCGCGTCCGACGTGTACCCGGACCAGGCCCACACATCGACTTCGAGGGTCACCTGTTTGCCAGGCGCCAGGTCGGTGCCATCGGTGGTGTAGACCTTCACCCGCTCCAGCGACTCGTCATTGTGGTAGGAGCCAGCGGTACCGTCCGCGCAAGTGCCTCCCAAGGTGTTGGGTGCGTTGAACTCGGGCCCCATCGGCCCACGGCCGTTGACGAGGTTGCCCGAGTCACAGCCTGAAGCCACCCCGATGCACCGGGGCACCTTCAAAGCTGAATCGTAACTGGCCGTTGCCGTCAGCGCGGCCGAGGTGGCGCTCAGTTCCGGCATGGACTGCTCTTCCGTGCCATGCAGCCCCACCTCTGGCTGTCCACAGGCCACGGCCATCAGGGCGCACATCAGCGCGGCCCAGACACTCCCCCCATGCTTCCACTTCATGAATTGTCCCCTCCCTGGGGCACCAGAAACACATGCACTCCGCGGGTGTCTCCTCATTGAAGGAGACGGCTCCCAGCACGAGTGGCGGCCTTGTACATGGCTGGGGTTGGCTCTCCTTCCGCCAGTCCGCCAATGGGTTGTTCCTGAGCGCCAGGACAGCGGCCCGGTTCGGCGCGAGTGGTTGGAGCTGTGTGAACCTCATCGTCCAATTCGACGTGGGTGAGACTGCTCACACTGTCCGTCCCTTTTTCTCCACCTTCACTCGGGTTCCGAAAAGCGGACGGGTGAGCTTCACCTGGTCTGGCCCCCTGTGCCACACGTGCGGAGGCGGTGCATTGCAGCACTGGGGCGTGCTCGATAATCTGCCCGCATGGCAGAGGACGACAGCAGCAGGCCGGAGGCATCGGAGACCCCCTCGGTGGACGCCGCTGAGCTCGAAAGCATCGGCTCTCGGGCCGCCTACGATGCGTTCCTTGCCGACGCGAGGGCCATAGAGCCGGGCTTCATCGAGGAGTGCTGCGCCGACATCGTGCTCGCCTATCGGAGTGTGGTGCACGGCGTGGAGAACGTGCTGGGCAGTGGGTCGGTGGTCGTCGGCAGGTTGCCCAATGTGAACGTCGTGGAACTTTCGATGCTCCCACGACTCGCTCAGGCGCTGGCCTTCGCCGCGCTGCAGGTGGAGCGCGAGCTTGAGCTCGCCTCGTTCGGGAAACTGTACGACCGGGTGCAACACCTGCGCCGCAAGCTGCGTAAGGCCGCCGACGCGCTCGCCGAGTCTCGGCTTCTTCCCGATGCCGACGTCGATGAGGTCTGGCTGCGCGGGAAGCACGATGTCCTGGACGATTGCTTGTCGCTCGTCGCGTTGTTGCGGAGGAACGAGGCGAGGATCGCCGGCCGATCGCCGGTGGTCGCGTCCGATCTTGTCGAGGCGGAGCAACTCGTCGGGCAGTTGCGCGTGATGCTCGGGCAGCAAGGGGTCGAGAGCAGCGGGGGCGCGACGTCCCTCGTCAATGCTGTCGAGATCCGCGATCGGTTCTGGACGCTGTTGAATCAGCGTTATGACGTGCTCTGGCGGTGCGGTGCATGGCTCTACGGCCGTGCGGTCGATGAGCGCGTGCCTCCGCTCCCGGTCCGACCAGCTCTGATTGGGAAGGCTCGGAGCGCGCCGGTCGAGCAGGAGGCACCGCGGTCCGTGCCCGAACAGCGGCGGATCATGAATCCTCCGCCGCTCATGCCCGCGCCGCCGCCGGTGAGCTCGCCCGCCAGTGTGCCCGTGGTGCGCGACTCGACCCGGCACTTGCAGGATCTGCAGCGAGAGTTGGAGCGAAAGGCCCGGTTCCTCGTCCGGATTGGCGTCGTTCAGCCCCGGAACTGAGGGCGGGTGCTCCGGTTCCACGCGGCGGTACCCCTCGGCCGCCGACGTGGAATGCGAGCGGGGGAGGGCGGCGTTACGGGGCCGACGCCTGGGTGGTGGCCGACGGCGGGGTCTCGGTGATGATGAGCACCTCGGCCCTGCGGTTGAGCTGGCGCTCCTGCTCGGTGGCGGGTTTGGCGCTCACGGGCCAGTCCGAGCCGAAGCCGCGGATCCGCACTCGCATCGGAGGGATTCCCTGGTCGAGCAGGTAGCGCCGCACTGCCTGGGCGCGCCTGAGCGACATCATCATGTTAGACATGTCGGTGCCCTCGGTGTCCGCATGCCCCTCGACGATGATGGTGCCTCCCTTGGGCAGTTCCGACAACCGCAGGACGCTCTGGTCCAGCAGTGGCACCACGCCCGGTAATTCCGAGCTGCCCTGCGAGAAGTGGATCTCTCCCCGGAGTACGAGCCGTTCCTGGGGACCGGGCTGGTAGGGTCGCGGAGGCTCCCGAGACTCTCCGTCCGAGTTCCCCTGCGCATCGCCGGGAGTGAGGGAGTTGAACTCCCAGGTGCCGGCCGGACGGACGAGTCGATCCTCTTGCTGCGGGCGCGAGGGCTCGGCCATGGCGAGCTGGAGTTCGCGATCCTCGATCGGATTCAGGTACGAGAGCTTGGGAGGTGGCTCGCTGCGGAAGGTGACGCCCGCGAGCACACGGAAGCGAGGCGTACCCAGGGCCCAACCAAAGCTGGGGCCTCCTAGGACGAAGGCGTCCAGCCCGACCAGCAAGGGGAAACGCACTCCGCCAAGCATATCCATCGACAGATTGGGGGAGAGCGTGGCCCTCACGCCTAGTTCTCCGCGAAGACCGGTACCCGTCGTGGCCAGCGCGGCTCCCAGGCGCACCTCGGCGCTCGTTGCCCGCTTGTCCTTCTGTCCGACAGCATCCAGGAGGATGGGCGGACGGAACAGCACTCCCGCCTCGAGTGAGGGGCGCAACCAGCCCAGGGTCGTTCCTGCCACCATCCGCGCGTGAAAGCGCGGTCCCGTATCACCCGCCAGGGCCTGTCCGGTACCCAGCGGCAGCCCCGCACCCAGGTCCGCCGACAAGTCCACGGGTTGCCGTTGGCGCTGGGATAGCAGCCCCAGTCGGGCCTGCAGCACGGGAGTGCCCACGCCCTGGATGGCCAGCTCGCTCAGGCCTGCCTGGGTGGGATCATCACCGTGCTGCCAGAGCACGAAGGGCACCTGGGCGCTCAGCTCGAGCCAGGGCAGGACGCCGTAGCTGGCGGCGAGCAGTGCGGTCGCCCTGTCGCGCACCACCTCCAGGTTCCGCTCTCCATCGTTCAGCACCAGGGGCAGGCGCTGGTAGTGCCCCATCAGGCTGATGCTCAGGCCCCCGGGCACCAGCAACTCGCCATTGCCGACCAGCAGTGTGCCGCGCCCCACGTTCGTCTCCAGCCGTTCCAGGTCGAAGCCCGGCAGCTGCTCGGTGGTCTGGGCCGACGCGAGTGGGCCCACGAGCAACGTCGCGGCTACCGCTCCCCGGATGGATGGGTGTAGGTGCATGCAGGTCCCTCTGACTGCTCCAGGAAGGGAGGCGAGAAGTGATCTGCGGGAACGCAAGTGGATCCTCTCCCTGGAACGAACGGCTCGGCGGCAATCCTACTGCTCTTGGTAGGGGGCGGGACAAGTGGGCCGAAGCCCGTGCCCTCATGGCTCCAGCGCCAGGGGGTTCCCACCAAACCCCTGCCGCCCGGCATGGCGGCAGGGGTCGAGGAGGGGCTCCTTCAGCGCGCTGCCATCAGTTGATGTTGGTGCACTGAGCTCCGCCGGCATTGTTGGCGAAGGTGTTGTTGTACGCCGGCAGGGTGAAGTCCGTCGTCACCAATGAGCTGTCGGTGTAGCTGCCGTCAGCCCGGGAGAGGCCGCAGCCAGACGAATCACTGAACGTGCTGTTGGTGATGAACCCGCCAATCTCCTGGTGCACGTTCACGTTGCCCGTGCCGAAGCCGCTGGTGCCCTTCAATCCAGCGTGGGTGACGATCACATGGTCGAGCTTGCTCCCACTGGCCTGCCAGAAGTGGATCCCGCGCCAGTGTCCCGGGGAGGGAGGGAGGACAGTCGGCTGGAAGCGGATCGGCGCCGCTGCGGTTCCCGCTGCGATCAGCGCACCGGGTTGGCCATTCGCACCGACCCGAAGTTCACTGCCGAGGCTGAACCGCACGTCCGTGCCAGGGCGCAGGGTCAGCGTCGGATTGGACGCGGAACCCACGTTGACGTTGTCTCGAATATCATAATAGACGTTGGTTCCGAGGTTGGGCCACGTTTGCGTGGTGAGCACGCTACCCGAGGTGAGCACCACCACGTCGCTGTAGTTGCCGCTAATGGTGCCGCCAGTGGGGATCGTGCCGACGTAGTTGGGCTGCATGAAGATAGCGGGGCCAAAGCTGTCGAGTACGGACAGGACGGTCGAGCCGGGGCCGAACGCTCCATCCTCCTTCAGCAGGACGCCCATGTTGCCGCTCTTGCGGAGGATCACGTTATTGATGACAGGGCGCGCGCCGCCACCGGCCATGTCTCCGTGAACGTTCAGGTTGCCCGCCTCGTTGTGGAATTGATCTTCCGCGCCCCCGTACTCGATCGTGGTGTAGGAGAGGCGGGTGGTGTTGGAGGTCTTGCTCCACAGGTGCACGCCCCCCCAATGACCGGGCTGGGGGCTGGCCGAGTTCGCGGTGAGGAGGACGGGCGAGGCTGCGGTGCCATCCACGACCAGGCCTCCCGGAGCCGTGTCGCCAACGTACAACGCGTAGTTGGGTCCGAAGCGCAACACCGTGCCGGCGGAGAGGGTGAGTGTGGGAGTGGTAGCCCCCTGGACCCGGACAATGTCATTCACGTCGTAGGGGATGCCCAGGTTCGGCCACGTCTGCGTGCGGGAGACATTGCCCCGGATCTCGACTGCGTTCTGGAGATTGCCCGTGAAGCTGCCGCCGGTCGGCAGCGTACCCGCCTGATTGGCGCCGATGACCACGGCGTAGCTCCCGCTGTCCGAGACGCTGAGCACGATCGATCCGGTCCCGAAACCGCTGTCGTCATCAGCCGCCTTCACTCCGGCGATGTCGCTATTGCGTACCGTCACGTTGCGGAGCACCGGCGCCGCCTGGTTCTTCATGGCGATGCAGGCGCCCTCTCCCGTGTCACGCCCACAGTCGCTCAGCGTGACGGAGTTGAGCTCCGAAGCGCTCCCCGCCGTGGTGAACGCCACGCCGCGCCAATAGCCCTTGGTGGGTGCGCTCTGGTTGGCCACCATGAGGATCGGTGCCTCCTGGGTCCCCATCGCCTTCAGCGCCCCCTGGGTGACGCGGAGCTCTGCATCCTGGTCGAAGCGGATCCGCACTCCTGGCTCCAGCGTGAGCGTGGGGGAACCGGCGCCGCCTACTTCGATGGAGCCGGTCACCACGTGCGGGTTTTCGGCCTCGCGCCAGGTCTCGTTGGTGGTGATGGGGGTGGAGTGGCGGGTGGGCTGGGCTTCGTTTGCGACCGTGAGGGTGGCCTGTCCCTGGTGGGTGACTCCGTCGGCGGTGGCGCTCGCGCTGATGGTGGCGGTTCCGGGGGTGAAGGTGGTGACCTTGCCCGTCGAGTCCACCTTCGCCACGGACGCGTCGCTGGACGTCCAGGTGAACCCGGGTACCTCGAACGACTTTCCTTCCTGATCCGTGGCGCTCGCCGTGCACTGCGCGGGCCGAGTAGCCGGCACGGGGGCGGGCTCACACGTCACCGTGACCGCGCTGAATTCGGGGTCGGGTTTGCACCCTCCGACCACCAGCAGTGCTGAGAGACAGAGAGATGCCTTCTTGAGACTCATGGACCTTTGAACTCCTTTCTTCGAACGACGAGGATAGAACAGTTTGGACACGAGGGGATGCAGTCGGTCGAGGCGGCGATGTGCGCGCGGCCTGCGGCCCTGCGTTCCACACAGCCCCTTGCCCGTGGTGGTCAGCGTGGACTCAGGCGGAACTCCTCCCGAGTCGAAGTCCGGCCGATACTCAAAAGCCACCAGGAGTCAAGGGCGTTTTCGGCCAGAGGGGGACTCCCCGGTGAGCACGCCCGCCAGGTCGTGGCCCTTGTGCTCCTGATGGCGGACGAAGGTAGTCTCATGCCCAGGTAGAATCCTACCGCTCTTTAAGTGGGGAGGCACGAGTGCTCCGGTTGAAAATCCTGGTTTTGATGTGGCTTGGGCTCTTGGTCGCCTGTGGGTCTGCCGTGCCCGGGGGGACATCAGCCGTGCCTGGGGGGACATCATCGGACTCGCCGGGTCAGATGTCCGCAGCGCTCTCTACGCTGGATCATGTTCTCACGTGGAGCGGGGATGAGCCTGCGGACGGCGGCACGGGGTGCCTGTCGTGCAACTCGAATAAAACGTATGCCTGTCTTCCGTCCTCGTCGTCCGATTGGACGAAGAGCTTCACTGACGCGGTTCCCGCCGATTCCTTCGTGACGGGGGTCCAGGCGAGGGTGTACGGCGCCAGCGTGAAGAATAGCAGTGGTGCTGCCACGACGACCGTCAAGGTCAGCCTTAACGAATCCCAGCTAGACAAGCTCATGCTCACGACCGCGGACGGCGGCACGGGGTTCACATCGACGAGCCGCACCTGCAGTTCGGGTGGCTGCGACGCAGCGAAGGATGTCTCCGGATCGAATGCCAACGGCATCAGTGCTTATAATTACGGGGGCAGCAACACCATCACGATCAAGCCCAACACGGATTACTATTGTGTCTCCCATGTCGAAATCTACCTGACCCTCGCGAAGCGGCAGGGCATCATCCGGCTTGACAAGACTGAGCTCGACTTTGGCAAACAGAAGCAGGGCCTGGAGAGTATCCCCCACACTGTGACGGTCTACAACGATGGGAACAAAGACATCACGGTGTCTAGCGTTACTCTTAGCACCAGCACGCCCTTCACCATCGTCACCCCAAGTAACCCAAGCGCGGGATTCACAGTCCCGGCAGGGGGGAATTACACCGTCGAGGTAACGTTCACGCCCAGCTCCCTCGATCCAGCCGCTGTCACCCTGTCCATCCAAAGCGACGCCTCGAATGCTTCGAATGGCTCGACCACTGTTCAACTCAAAGGCCGAGGGGTGGATTTCGCCAATTACGTAACCACCGAGGAGTCGCAGCCTCTCGATTTTGGCGAACAGCTGCTGAACATCTCCAGTTCTACCAAGAAAGTGGTGGTGTACAACGCTGGCTCTTCGACGCTCAAGGTTCAAAGCATACTCATCACGGGACCCTTCGAGTTTGCCCCAGGTCAGCCCACGGTGTTCGATCTGGCGCCGGGTACTTCCCAGGACGTTCTGGTGTCGTTCAGACCCACGGTCGCGGGGGCGAAGACGGGGACCCTCACCATCAACACTAACGCCGACCCCAGCACGGACAAGCCCAGTGTCGTGATCAACTTGAAGGGCACGGGCGTGAATCCAACCTTGGCGGTGAGCCAGCCCGGATTGGTCTTTGGAGATCAGCTCTGGGACGGAGTCACGTCTGCGACCCAGAAGGTGACGTTGAGCAACAGCGGCAGTGGAACGCTCGTTGTCAACGTCCCCGCCACCATCTCAGGCAAGCCCTTCACGATCACACCGAATGGGCGGTTTGAGATACGCAATGATGACGACCCCCTGCGGCCCCCGAAGGAACTCACGGTGACCTTTACCCCCACCGCCCTGGGGGCTCAATCCGCCACCCTGGGATTCACCGACGACAAGGGCACGGCCTACACGAAGAATGTGTCCCTCACCGGCCGGGGAGTGTCCGCGTTCAGTATCGATGTGGACGACCCCCTCGAGTTTGGTTCGGTGCAGATGGGCATCAACAGTGACAAGGTCGTCAACTTCAAGAATCTCAGCTCGGCGTCCATCTCGCTCTCGAGTCTGGCAACGACGGGTCTGCCATTCACGATCACATCCCCCACGGCCACCACGATCACGCTCGGAGCCAAGGGCACCAGCTCCGCCACCGTTCCCGTCACCGTGAGATTCAAGCCCGATAGCGCAGTGGGGTTCACGGGGGCGCTCAACTGGACAGCCCCCGCCACCAACGCTCTCAGCCCCACCAAATTGAACCTCCACGGAACCGGCGTTGCCGTCTTGGGTGAGTTCAGATCATCCCAGGATTCCTATGCCACTGTCATCGACTCAGGGGGAATCCTCAACTTCGATGGGGTGAGGTTGAACACCACTGGTGAGATAGCGATGAGGCTCACCAACACCGGCCCGGTTGCGCTGACTTTCAAGACGGGTGATATCACCGTTGCCGATGTTGAGACTCCCAGCCTCGCCAGCAGGTGGTTTTTCTACCGAGGGCCTCCCTCCGGCACCATTGCCCCTGGTCAGTATCTCGAATTCGTGTTGTCCTTTGCACCGACTACGGAAAAGGAATACTACAACGGTACCTTTACCTTCAAGTCGAGCGCCACGAACTCTCCGATGGTTTTGAACCTGCAAGGGTTTCGGGCCTACTCGCATTTGTCCGTTTCGCCTACGGCTCTTGGTTTCGGAGACGTTCCGGTAAGCACCCAGAGCGCGCCGAAACAAGTGACCATCTCCAATCAGGGCACTGCCACGGTGATGCTGCAGGAGCCGGCAGTGGGGGGGCCGTTTCACATCATCTACCCTGCTGGTGCCAAGGCGCCTTTCCCAATCAAGCAGGGCAGTCCCTTCACTTTTGAGGTCGTTTTCGATCCGTACCGGGAGGCCACGGAGACTGGAACCATCACCATCTCCGATCCCGACGGTGAGGTGAAGACGCTGACGGTGGATCTCGGCGGCAGAGGAACCGTTGCGAAGTTGTCGATTCTGCCAGCCAGCTTCGCCTTCAACAGCCAACGCGTCAATGTGACCAGTGGTGTTCAGGCCGTGACCCTCAAGAACGAGGGGAATGCTCCGCTGTATATTTCCCAGCTCTTCTCTTCCGATGACAGCGTGTTCAAGGTCGAGGCTCCCGCGGTCTTCAGGACTGATTACGGCCAGGATGGCGGTGTGACACTGGATGGCGGTCTGACAATCAATCCAGGCCAGGGGGAGGTCGTGAAGGTGAGCTTTACCCCGAAGACGTTGGGTGATGTGACGGGCACACTTTTCATCCAGAGCAGTTCCGTTACGGCGTGGACCAATCCACCCATGACGGGCAGGGGGGTCGCTGGGCAGATCTCGGTCAAGCCTTCCAATGTCAACTTCGGGGAGGTGGCGGTGGATGGTACTGCTACGGCTCAACAGCAGGTGTTCATCCAGAACATGGGGGAAGCATCTCTGACGATCAACGGCATCTCTCCTCCCGCGGACAGGTCGTTCTCCGTTTCCGGACTGTCCCTGGACGGAGGCACGTTGACGCTGGGGACGGGAGCCGAGTGGCCGGTGACGGTCACATTCAAGCCCGCTCAGCGCGGCTCCTTCTTCACTTCCACTGTCATTCAAAGTGATTCCTTCACGCAACCCATGCTCCCACTGCCCCTGTCGGGGACGGGGGTCGCCGCGGCCGTGGTCCTGGTGCCCGACACCATCCTGTTCGGTCAGGCCAATGTGGGCACGACCACTACCCAGGTGCTCGGCATCAACAACCCAGGGGAAAAGACCCTGGTCGTCTCGGGTATTGCTTTCACGGATGTAGAGGGGAGTGATGCGGGAGTGGGACTGGACTTCAAGACTTCGATGTCCTCCTCTCAGCAGACAGTGGATGCCGGAGCGACTCTCACCGTCCCGATCGAGTTCATGCCTCGGCAGGTGGGCCCGCGTGAGGCCCGGGCCATCATCTATTCAAATGCCCGGGCGGCGGATGGTGGGTACGCAGTGGCGCAACTCGTGGGAGAGGGGACTGTGCCAGGCCTGGAGCTGAAGCCTGGCAGTCTGAACTTCGGGGACGTGCTGATGGGCAGCCCCGCGGAAGCCACTCTCCAGATCACCAACACGGGCAATGGTCCGCTCGTCGTGAAATCCGTCACCCTGGGGGGGCCGGACATGGGCTCCTTCACCGTGACGGCTCCTCCGGGGGCGCAGACTCTGGCGCGAGGCGCCTCCATGTCGGTGATCGTGACGTTGACGCCATCCGAGGAGCGGACATTCCTGGCCAACTTGTTGGTGGCTACCGACAACGTGGATGCGCCCAGCGTGACCGTGCGCTTGAGGGGTACGGGCGTCCGCCATCAGGTCAGTGCCGAACCAAGCCCGCTGAACTTCGGGAACCAGCTCGTCAACGCCAGTTCGAACTGGCACACGCTGACCATCACCAACAACCGCAATGAGGTCGTCAGCATCAGGTCGATCACGACTGAGGGCCCATTCGAGCGGGACCCTGCTCTCACCTTGCCGCGCGACCTGCAGGGCAAGCCCGCGGATGGGCAAGATGGTGGTACGGCTACGGGAAGCAACAAGCTGGACGTGCGCGTGCGTGTCAAGCCGCTGAGCGAAGGCGCGGTGAGCGGCAAACTGCGAATCACCTTCACCGATCAGGCTCTGCAGCCGCTCGAGGTGGACCTACAGGGCACGGGTGTTTCCTCGGTGCTCTCCATCACCCCCTCCGAGCTGGACTTTGGAGGGGTCCGCGCTGGGGGTGAAGCGCTCCCGCTGAAGTTCACCATCAACAACCTGACGGATGATGAGATCGTACTTGCGAAGCCAGCGGTATTGAGCAGTTCCGGCGAACTCTTCAACTATGATTGGGCCAGCCTGGAAAGTCGGGGTTGGAGACTCGGTGCTGGCGAGCGCTACCCCGTGACGGTGAGCTACAAACCCAAAACCGAGACCTCGTCGAATACCGTCTTGAGCTTTGGCACCACGACGCCAGCGTGGCTGGGGAAGGCGGGTCTCGAGCTCAAGGGCCGGGCGGTGAAGCGCCTCCTGCGCGTCGATCCGGAGAGTCTGGATTTCGGCAAGATGGATGTGAGTAATCCGGTGCCGCCCAAGGAGGTTACTGTCACCAACCTGTCCGCCCGTCCGCAGCAGGTGGTGGTGAAGTTGAAGAATGAGGGCTCGCCCTTCGTGCTCGATGTAAAGGCGCTGGCAGATCCCCTCCCGCCGGGAGCTACCGCCACCTTCACGGTGGGCTTTTCTCCCGAGGATGTGGGCTTGAAGGAGGACGAGGTGCGGATCTCGCTGCAGGATGATCCCGTGGCCGATGGGGTCATCCCCGTGACGGGCTACGGTCTCAAGCGGGAGTGGAGCGGCGGCGCGGGCTACTCCTGCAACAGCACCGAGGCGGGCAGCGCGGGCATGCTGATGCTGCTGGCCATGGTGGGCCTGGGCTCGCGGCGCCGGAGGCGCGAGTAGTCGGATGGTCTTCGACGTCAAGAAGATCCTCGAGCAGCTCGAGACGGGCACCCCTGCTGAGGCGGGGGTGCCGGTCTGGCAGCAGGAGAGCTGGCAGGAGCCCGAGGGGTTCGCCAACGCCCTGGCCGTGGCCCACGTGGGCCGCGGCGCTCCCCTTAAGAGCCGCGCGGGCCACTACTACGACTTCTTCCACGACCTCGTCGTCCGCCACGGCAACACGGACCGCGTGGCCCTGCGCTGCTACGACCGCAGGAGTGGCTGGCAGGTGCTGGGCTACAAGCAATTGCACGAGCAGGCCTCGCGGCGGGCCACCGAGTGGGCCCGGCAGGGCGTCAAGGCCGGGGCCAAGGTGTGTCTGCTCCATTCCGTCGGCAGCGAGCTACTCATCTCGCTCGTGGCCGCCCTGGGCCTGGGCGCGTGCATCAGCTTCCTGCCGCCCCAGGGCCGGCGCTTCATCTCGTGCCGTCTGGAAGAGCTCGCGCCGGACCACATCGCCGCCGAGCCGCATCAAGTGCTGCTGCTGGAGGGCTTCGAGAAGCAACTGTTGCAGAGCAAGGGTCAGGCATCTCCGGCCTTCACCTCTCACACCTACAAGCCGGGCGAGCCGGTGGGGCTGCTCTTCTCTCCTCTCGTGGAGCCGACGGGGACTCCGGCGCTGCTCACCGCGGAGGATGCCTGGCGCGGGGCGCTGGTGGACGGGCTGCTCACCTTCGGCCTCGGCCCCGGAGAGCATCTGGCCGCGCCCGGTTACCACCCCCTGCAGCACCTGCCAGCCTTCCTCTTCGCCACATTGCTGCGCGGGGCCACGTACATCCACCTCGAGCTGTCGGACCTCGAGGCCAACCCCGCGCTGCTCACCGAGCACCCGGTGCGCGCGCTCGGCGTCACCCCGGCCCTGCGGGACGTGCTGTTGCGCGCCCGCACGCCGCTGAAGAACGTGGCGCACTGGTTCCGCAACCCCGAGGAGCCCATCGACTGGGTGGCCTGGCGCGCCTGGGTGAAGCAGTGCGGGCTGGCCGCGGTGCCATCCTCCAACGTGCTCGTGGATGCGGCCGCCGGAGGCGCGGTGCTCGGCTCTCCACGGCGGGTGAGGGACCTGCACACGGAGACGCCTCCCGCTCCGGGCCGCGCCTGGGCGTTGCGTGACGTGAACATGAGCGGCCAGGATGCGCCGGGAGACCTGGGCGTCTTCACCCTGCTGCCGGACAAGGAGCGGCCGCCCGCTTATGTGGTCCTCACGCGTTCTTATGGCCTGTACCATTACGGAGGGCCGCGCACGGCGAGGAGGGAAGGGCGTGTCTACCCGGCCGCTGAGGTTGCAGCAGTCGTGCAGGAGTTGGCCTTCGCGCGGGGTGCCACCGTGGTGCCTGCCCCCACGGGTGGTGTAGCCGGCCACTACCGCCACGTGTTGCTCGTCTTCACCGGGGCCCAGCCCCAACAAGCGAGCGTCTGGTTGCAGGAGATCCGCCGCTGCATCGAGCTCCAGCTCGGGGCCGAGCACCTGCCCGACCGCACCGAGTTCATTCCCCTCTATCCTCGCAAGGTGGACGGGCAGGTAGACGAGGCCTGGTGCCACATGCAGTTCCTGACGGGAGCGCTCCACCGGAAGAGCTCGGATCCACTCTTCCAGGCACTGACCGTGCTGCGAGGCCATCTGCTGGAAAAAGGAGGGCCGGGTGTGTGACGATGGCACGGCCCACGCGGTCCGACGAAGGGGTGTGCCATGGGAGTCCAGGTCGTCACGGGGGCCATGCTCCAATGCAGCTTTGGTGCGGCCCCGTCCTCGCTGATGGTTCTGCCCGCGAACAAGGTGATGGCCACGACGCCGGCGGCCAACATCATGGACAACAAGCCGATGCTGAACATCCTGCCCTTCGGCATGTGCATGTCGATGGCCAACCCCATGGTGGCCGCGGCGACGGCAGCGGCCATGGGGGTCCTCACGCCGATGCCGTGCGTTCCGGCCACGGCGGCTCCCTGGGTGCCGGGTTGCCCCAAGGTGATGATCGGCAACATGCCGGCCGTGGATAGCAACTGCAAACTGATGTGCAACTGGGGAGGCGTCATCCAGGTCGTCTCCCCTGGGCAGTTCACGGTGCAAAATGGCTGAATCCGCCAAGCAGCAGCCTCTTCCTCCTCTCGAGCTCCACCTCCTGGACAAGCCGCTGTACGGCGAGGCGTCAGACCTGGAGAGCTCGGATGAGCGGCTCGAGAAGGTCAACGCCCTGGTATCCCGGAGCGACTACGTGGATGCGGCGCGGGCGGCCGAGGCTCTGCTGCGTCAGGGCGTCTACGACGTGCGGTTGGTAGGCCCCTATCTCCTGGGGCTGTTCATCGAGGGCGGCCTGGAGTCGATGCCGGTGGTGTTCCACTCGCTCTCCAAGACCCTGTTGCTCAACTGGCCGTCCTTCGGACCGCGCGAGCGCAAGGACGTCTTCGCCGATGGAGTCCTGCGCTGGTTCCTCAAGGTGCTCAACAAGCACCTCGAGCACCACGAGCGCCTCAAGGACCAGACGTGGCAGCGCTGGAGCCTCCCCAGCAACCGCGAGCCCCTGGAGCAGGCGCTCGCGCTCAGCGAGGAGATCTTCTCCGCGTTCGGCCGGGTGATGCCCCGGAATGGGTGCGAGGCTCCGTTCCGCCGTCTCTCCCAGTGGCTCGAGGGCCATCTGGCGTCGCTGCCCACCCCGGCTCCGCCGGACGAGCCGGAGCCCGAGGAAGAGCCCGAGGAGGAGGAATCCCAGGCACCGTCGCGGCCAGCCGAGTCCCTGCGCTCCGCTTCCTCATCGGCCGGTCCCTCCATGCCGATCTCGCCTGCTCTGGCCCAGCTGATGAGCAAGCTGGCCGCGTTCGACACGCTCGTCGAGCGCCAGGACTTCCTGCGCGCCAGCGTGGTGGCGGCGGACGTGTTGAACGTGGTGGAGCACTTCGATCCACGCGTGTACCTGCCCGCGCTCTTCTCCCGGTTCTTCGCCGGGTTGAGCACGAACGCGGAGCAGGTGGAGCCGCTGCTGCAGAGCACCGAGACGCTGTCCTTCCGCGCGCTCGACCAGCTCTACCGGGTGGACCTGGAGACCTTCCTCGCCCAGGGCGCGAATCCGGATGGGGAAGGGGAGTAGAAGCGCATGGACGGCCCGCTCGAGCGGCGCATCCGTGAGCGCATCCGGAGCTTCGACGTCCCGGCGCTGCTGGATGTGCTGGCCGCGTCCGGCTACGGCGACGCGGAGATCGAGTACCGCGGCCACCGCACCACCCTGCACCAGTCCCACCTGGTGCACGACATCCAGTTCATCCACCAGCCTCGCAAGCGTGTCGTCATCACGGTGAACGTGGGGCTGCTCAGCGCACAATCACCGCTGCCATCCTTCATGATGCAGACGATGGATCAGCTCGATCATGATCGGCTCGAGCGCTTCATCGGCTTCTTCGATCATCTGCTGCTGTGGGAGTGTTTCGCCGGGCTGTATCCGGAGCGCGAAGGAGCGCTGCTGCCCGGCTGGCCGGAGGCGGCGAAGGACCGGCTGCGGCTGCTGCGCCCCACCTGCCAGAGCACCCTGCACTGGCTCTTCGGCAAGGTCTTCCCCGACGCGGAGATCTCGGTGCGCCGCGAGGTACGCCACCAGCGGGTGCCCGCGTCCGAGGTGCGGCTGGGCGCCAGCGCGCTCGGTGAGGGCGGCTCCATGGGAGGTTTCGCTTCCATCCCCGCGGGTGGCATGGAGGTGCGCATCTTCTGCGACGAGCCCATCTCCAGCAGTGGCGTTCCCTGGGCCGTGGAGGCGCTCCGCCGCTTCGAGACGGACCTGCTGCCGCTGCTTTCCGAGACAGTGCTGATGCTCACCGTCATTCTCGTGCTGCGAGACCAGGAAGGTTTTCTGCGCCTCGAGCGCCAGAGTCACCTCGGCTACGACCCTCTGCACGGAGCCCCCGTGGAGACCCGGCAGGTTCTGCTCTTTTCAGGTGACACCTCGAGTTCTCGAGCTCGCGCCGCATCGTG
The DNA here is from genome assembly GCF_016887565.1 of Archangium violaceum. Taxonomy (NCBI): domain Bacteria; kingdom Pseudomonadati; phylum Myxococcota; class Myxococcia; order Myxococcales; family Archangiaceae; genus Archangium; species Archangium violaceum. The sequence continues at coordinate 7,458,341 of NZ_CP069396.1, read as the reverse complement.
ATTCGAGGGGGGTACCTCCCTTGACCCATGCAAGTGCTTCTCCCTAAACTCCCGATCCAGAACACAGCGGTCTGTGTCCCGAGGTAGCGGGGGTGGGGCATGGGTTCTCAAAATGACGCAGATCGCCTTGTGAAGGAGAAGCCGTGCCCATTCAGGACAAGCTGCCGAAGTCTCGTATCACTCTCGTCTATCGCACCAAGATCAACGGCCAGCAGGAGGACGTGAAGCTGCCCTTCCGCGTCGTGGTGCTGGGTGATTTCTCGCTCGGGAGCTCCACGGACCGGCAGGTGGACCTGGAGGAGCGCAAGATGCGCTCCGTCACCGGCTCCAACATCAACGATCTGATGAAGGACATGGCCATGTCCCTCTCGTTCGATGTGGTCGACAAGGTCAGCGCCGATGGTGAGGGGCGGATGCAGATCGATCTGCCCATCAACCGGATGAAGTCCTTCCACCCGGACGAGATCGTCCACCACGTGCCCAAGCTCAAGGCGCTGATGCTGCTGCGCAAGCTGCTGCTGGAGATGCAGGCGGACATCGACAACCGCAAGGAGCTGCGGCGCACGCTCTACGAGCTCTTCTCCAACAAGGAGCAGCTGCAGAAGCTCCTGGAGAGCGATCAGCTCAAGAGCTACGTGTCCATGCGCCTGCCCAAGGCGGCTCCTCAGTCCACTCAGCCCGCGCTCGCCGCCGCGAACGCCGCGGCTGCCAAGGCCTGATCTCTCCACGCACCCTTCTCCACGCCGAGGAACCACCCTCCCATGGCCGTCGAAAAAGATTACCTCAGTGAGCTGTTCAAGGTCCGCGGGCTCGAGATGCCCACCAGCGCCCAGCCGATGATCGGCACCGGCCTGGTTCCTGTTTCCTCCAACGAGATTCAGGTCCCGGGCGACGAGCGCTTCATGTCCTCCCTGGCGGCGCTGCTCTACAACGTCGAGCCCATCCAGGACGACGTGGGGCAGGTCCGCTTCGACAAGGGCGAAGTGCTCAAGGCCGTCGCGCGCATCGATGAGCTCATCGAGGCGCAGCTCAACGAGATCCTCCACCACGAGAAGTTCCAGCAGATGGAGGCGGCCTGGCGCGGCCTCGAGGATCTCGTCAACAACACCAACTTCCAGGCCGACATCACCATCGACCTCCTGGATGTGGCCAAGGAGGAGCTGGCCGAGGACTTCGAGAAGAACTCGAGCAGCATCTTCTCCAGCGCCCTCTTCGACAAGATGTACATCAAGGAGTACGACCAGTTCGGCGGCCGTCCCTACGGCGTCATGCTGGGCCTGTACGACTTCTCCGCCTCGCGCGCGGACCTCACCTGGCTGGAGCGCATGGCCACGGTGGCCAACGCCGCCCACTGCCCGTTCATCTCCGCCGCCAGCCCCAAGTTCTTCGACTGCGAGACCGTCGAGCAGCTCGAGTCGCTCAAGAACCTGGATGGCGTGCTGAGCCACCCGCGCTACAGCAAGTGGCACGAGCTGCGCGACAAGGAAGAGGCGGCCTACATCGGCCTGACGCTGCCGCGCTACGTGGTGCGCCTGCCGTGGGATCCGGAGAGCAACCCCTGCGACGTGCTCAACTTCAAGGAGGACGCCCAGGGCGACTCCAAGAAGTACCTGTGGGGTAACTCGGCCTTCCTGCTGGGCCGCAACCTGGTGAAGTCCTTCGAGCTGTCCGGCTGGTGCCAGTCCATTCGTGGCCCCAAGAGCGGCGGCCTCGTCACCGGCCTGCCGGTGGACACCTTCACCCTGCGCGGGCAGAAGATGATCCAGGCCCCGGTGGAGATCGCCATCCCGGACTACCGCGAGTACGAGTTCGCCCGCAACGGCTTCATCCCGCTGGTGTACCGCAAATCCTCCGGCGAGGCGGCCTTCTTCAGCACCCAGTCCATCAAGCAGGCCAGGAAGTTCAAGGACCCCAAGGACTCGGAGAACTCGCAGCTCGTCACCAACCTGGCCTACACCTTCTCCATCACCCGGCTGGCGCACTACGTGAAGAGCATCATGCGCGACAACATCGGCAGCACCGCCGATGCCGGCTACGTCCAGCGGCAGCTCGAGTCCTGGTTGTCGGGGTACGTCACCACCGTGACGAACCCGGACGACGTGACGCTGCGGCGTTTCCCCTTCAAGGCCGTCAGCGTCCAGGTAGAATCGCGCGCTGGAGAAATCGGCTGGTACGACTGCAAGGTGGCCGTCCTTCCGCACATCCAGTTCGAAGGCCTCAATGTGGAGTTGATGTTGGAGTCCCGCCTGGGATAGCCGGGCGTCCGCTGTACGCAGTCCCCATCCAATCAAGAGAAGGAGGGCACCATGCCTCAGTTCGCTCGTTCCCTGGACATCTACCAGGGGTTCAACTTCAAGAAGGACAAGCAGACCCCGGTGGGGTTCGTCACCAAGCTGGAGCTGGGTGATGTGGTCCTGGCGGCCGATCAGGCCAGCATCAAGGATCCGGAGCAGCCGGGGCAGAACATCGGCGCCAACGTCGTGGGCGTGCTCAACCACTACATGTGGGAGACGGGCACCACGGATGCCATGTACCTGTCCATGCAGATCTCCGTGAAGAACAAGACGGACCTGACGGCCAAGCTGCTCACCAGCTGGACCGACATGAACGTCACGTTCGCCTACGTCATCTACGAGTACGATCCGGTGGAGAAGAAGTACTTCAAGTCCAACTGGACCGAGCCGGAGCTCAAGGGCATCCTGGAGAAGAACGGCGAGGATCTGAACCTGTCGGTGGCGGACGACCCGTCCACCGAGGTGCAGTCTCCCAAGGTCTACAGCCTCCAGCTCGGCGTCAAGCCCCAGACCGAGGAGCAGACGGTCCACATGGCCACCGGCGTCAACAAGAACGTCTCCAAGATCTGGGGCATCAACGCGGCGGCCTAGCAACTCCACGTCAGGATCAATGACATGCAGCGCTCCAAGCTCGCGCGGGTCCGCTGGCAGGTTGGCCAGACGCTCCTTCCCGAGCACTTTCGCGCCCAGGACGAAGCCCTCTCGGCGGAGGCGCGGCTGCATGCCGAGCTGTCCGGATTGCCTCAGGTCGGTATCGCCTCGCTCGCCTGGAGCGAGGCGCTGCTGGCCGAGGGCAGTCTCTCCATCTCATCCCTGACCGCCGTCCTGCCGGGCGGCTTCCTGGTGGACGTGCCGGGCAATGCCGCCCTGCCGTCCTTCTCCCTGGAGGCCACCGGGCGCGCGGAGGTCACCGTCTTCCTGCACCTGCTGGAGGACACCCGCGGTACCGAGGGCGTGCCGCTCTACGCGGACGAGCCCCCCAACGTGCAGCGCGTGCTGCGCCGGCTGCTCCTCTCCAGCGAGCAGTCCGTGGACCGGGCCCTCTCCTCCCTGGAGCTGGTGGCCTTCTCCAAGAACCTCGATGGCACCTGGCGGCCCTCCACCCGGAAGGTGCCGCCGCTGCTGCTGGTGGGCCCCAATCCCTTCCTCAACGGGTTGCTCGCGGAGCTGGACTCGTTGCTGGAGAAGGCCCACGGCCAGTTCCGCACGCTCCTGCTGGACAGCTACCAGCGCAGTGAGCGGCTCGCCAGCGCCCGCCGCACCCTGCTCGAGGTGCGCCGCCTGCAGGCCCTGCGCACCGACATGCGCAACGGCATCAGTCCTCACCCGTACTCCTTCTTCGACGCCCTCCGCCAGTTCTACTTCGAGGTGTGCTGCTACCTGGAGCTGGAGCCCGCTGGCGAGATGCCCACCTACCTCCACGATGATCCGGGTGCCGGAATGTGGGGGTGGATGGAGCTGCTCAACCGCGCCTTCCGTCCCGAGGACACGCGGCTCACCTACAAGACCTTCGAGTGCCGGGACGGGCAGTTCATCCTCTCGCCCCTGCCCACGCTGGAGGCGGGCGTGGAGAGCGAGCTGTACCTGCTGGTGCGCAGCGAGGACCCCAGCCAGCCGCCTTCCCTGGAGGGCGTGAAGGTGGCGAGTCCCTCCCGCCTGCCCGCGGTGCGCCGGCTGGCGCTCCGGGGCATTCCCTTCCAGCACGTGCCGCACCCCGCCTTCCCCCACGCCTTCGGCCCGGAGATCTCCTGGTACAAGCTGTCGCTGGGCGAGGAGTGGCAGTACGCCCTGCGCGACAACGGCATGGCCTTCTACGTCACCCCGGCGCTGCAGGGCACCCAGGTGTTCCTCTTCTGGCGAAGGGCTTGAGATGACGCGCCCCTCCTTCCTCGACAAGTTCACCAGTGCCTGGCAGCGCCCGGACACGCAGGGCGAGCTGGCGCAGGTGCGGCAGAACCTGGAGTCCGTCCTCAACACCAAGGAGGGGTTCGGCTACTTCGTCCAGGGCTTCGGGGTGGGGCGCTACACGGCGCAGTTCGGCACCCGTGAGCTGATGAAGACCCTCACCGACGAGCTGTTGAGCTCGGTGCGGCAGTTCGAGCCTCGCCTGGAGGATGTGGAGCTGGAGCTGCGTGGACGGGACTCGGGGCTGTGGCTGCACTTCGTCCTGACCGGCGTGCTGAATGGGACACCCCGCACGCTGCGTCTCCTCTTCCACACCGTGAGCGGTCAGGTGCGGGTGGAAGAAGATGAGGAGGGGTGATGGAGAGCACCTTCAATGAGCGGCTGGCCGTGTTGCTCACCCTCACCATCGCTGGCAAGTCCCACGAGATCGTCGCCGGCAGCATCAAGCGCTTCGCGCTGGACCTGTGGAGCTGGGGTCTGGAAGGCGAGGTGGAGTTCCTGCTGACGGACACCCAGGGCCGCGGTGGCCAGGAGAAGGACGCGCTGCTGGCGGACTTCCTCAAGTCGGATCTGGTCGAGGTGTCGCTCGAGGTGAAGGCCGTCCTCGCGGAGACCTCGGCCAAGCCGACCCATACCGCGCTGAAGGTCAAGGGCCTCGTCTCCGAGAAGTCGCTCTCCGAGGAGTTCGTCTCCACCTCCAGCGGGAGCAGTGTCGTCCTCCATCGCCGCTATGGCATCCGCTTCCAGGATGCCGCGCGGCTGCTGTGGCGGCAGCATTATCCCTGTGCCCTCTACACCTCCAAGACGGTCAAGGACGTGCTGGACGCGCACAAGGGTGACAAGATCAGCCTCTCCTACGACTGGGATGCCGGTCTGGGCACCTCGCACCCCATCCTCTTCGTGGGGTTGGATCCAGGGCAGGGGGCCAGCTTCTACGACTGGGTGCTGTGGTACGTGCACGGCCTCGCGGGGGTGTTCACCTACGACTACGCGAAGCAGGGCTACAAGTTCGCGGGCACCAAGGACACCTCGGGCACACCGATGAACCTGCACGAGGACAACCTCTCCGGGCTGGAGATCCTGCTGCCCGAGGTCATCCGCCATGACGTGACGGTGCTCAACGCCACGGCCGAGAGCCCTCTCACCCAGGCCATCACGCAGAAGCAGGCCGTCACCGGCATCCGCCAGGACGTGCTGTTGTGCACCCCCATCTCGGACGAGGTGCAGGCCCGGGTGGACCTGGAGACGGCGCGGTTGAAGGTGCGGGGCCCGGAGATGGAGCTGGTCTGGCGCTCCTTCCCCGAGAAGGCGCTTGCCCCGGGGGCCTTGGTGAAGCTGCCGCCGGACGATGCCTGGGCCTCCGCGGGCGTGGCCAAGGATCAGGTCCTCCGCGTCCGCAACCTGCACCTGTCCGGCGAGGTGACGAGCGATCAGGGCGAGGAGGAGGTGTACAACGATCCGGACGCCATGTTCTCCTTCCGCATGAGCACCCGGCTGGAGCCCAAGGACGAGTCCCACGTGGACCTTCCCGCCTGGCAGCCTCCGGTCTACCCCCGCTTCGTGGAAGGCTTCATCGTCAGCGAGCAGGGCGCGGAGAAGGACGAGACGTGGCAGGCCTACACGGACTCGAAGACCTCACTGGACGGGTACAAGGTGAAGATCCCTCTCTTCGCCAATCAGATCATCCCCGCTCCCTTCAATCCCAACCTGCTTCCCGGCCACTTCTACTTTCCCGCCTACAAGGGCGAGCGGGTGCTGGTGGGGCTCGACTTCCAGCGGGCGTGGATCAAGCGCTTCCTGGACTGGCGCACCGGCGCGCGCATGCCGCAGGACGGGCAGGGCGTACAGCTGCTGGTGGGGAAGACGCCCGAGAACGGTACCGCGCTCAAGCACTTCTACACGGACGACAAGCCCGTGTTCCTGATGCAGCGCACGAATGCCAAAGACACGCAGAAAATCCAGCTAGACGAGGGCACGCTGCTCATCCAGGTGAAGGAAGAGCAGTCGTGAAGCCAAGGGGGGCCCGGGCTCCCCACCGAGGAGGCGAGGAACCATGGGCAAGCTCGTCTGCACCGTTGAGCTGGACAAGGAGAAAGGCGTCACCGTAAAGGTGGAGAACGCCGATGATCAGATCACCCAGACCGTGGTGATGGACGGCACCAGCATCACCATCACCGTCAAGGGCTCCGAGGAGACGAGCACCTACGTCCAGAAGCAGGACAGCGTCACGATCACGTGCAAGGATTTCACCGTGGACGCCACCGGGACGCTCACCCTCAAATCGGCGAAGGCCTCGAGCTGGACCAGCCAGGACATCCTCAAGCTCGAGAGCACCAAGGACATGACCTTCACCTCCAGCGCCAAGCTCACCCAGAGCGCCACCCAGGACGCCAAGCTGTCCTCGAGCGCCAACGTGGCCATCGAGGCGACCTCCAAGCTCGACATGAAGGGCATGCAGACGAGCCTGACCGCCTCGGGTGGGGACAACAAGGTCGAGGGCGTCAACCTGAAGATGGCTGGCAAGGCCCAGGCGGAGCTGGCCGCCCCCATGATCAAGGTGGCCGCCCAGGGCAAGCTCGGCCTGGAGTCCTCGGGCATGGCCGACCTCAAGGGCGCGATGACCACCGTCGCCGGGTCGCTCGTGAAGCTGGGATGAGGGCTCGGTGAGCGATTCGTCGGAGCGGATCTACCTGGACTACCTCAACGAGCTGGATGCGCTCGAGCGCTTCCGGCAGCGTTTCCTGACGTCGCATCCCACCGTGCCGCTGGACCGGGAGGACCCGCATGTGCGGCGCCTCATCGAGTCCATGGCCTTCTTCTCGATGCAGACGCGTCTGGCCACGCAGCACAACCTGCGCTCCACCTGGCTGCGTCTGTTCTCCTCCTTCTTCGACTTCCTGCTGCAGCCGCTGCCCGCGGTGGGCCTGGTGCAGGCACTGCCCGCCGAGAAGATGACCGAGACGCTGGTGCTCCCCAGGAACACCGAGCTGCGGCTCTCGCCCAGCCACGGCGTGCCCGGTACCTTCCGCACCCGGCGCCACCTGCGCATCCTCCCCATCTCCATGGCGGGCACCGAGGTGGTGCGTCTGCAGGACGGCCGCTACCGGCTCATCCTCCGCTTCGAGTCCAGCTTCCCGCGCAGGGATCCGGTGGGCCTCTTCAGCCTGCACGTGCGCCACCTGGACGAGTACCGCCCCTCGCTGGCCGTCTTCCACGCGCTGCGCAAGCACCTCACGCAGGTGGGCGTGGTGTACGACGCCCCGGCCAGCGAGACCTCGCAGGGCATTCCGTGTGAGTTCTCCTTCGGCACTCCTCCCCGTGAGCTGGATGACGCCGGGGCCTACGAGCACCCGCTGCAGCGCGTGCGCTCCTTCTTCCAGATGCCCGAGCAGGGGCTCTTCCTCCACCTGTCGGTGCCCTCGCACCGCAAGGAGTGGACCCGCTTCAGCCTGTGCCTGGACCTGGACAAGTCCTGGACGGTGGGCCGCTCGACCCATCCGGATTTCCTCCACCCCTTCGTCGTGCCGGTGGAGAACCTCAAGGCCGATCCCGCACAGCCCATCGTCTCCGATGGCACCCGCTCCGAGTACCCCATCCGTGGCATGACCGCCGGGCGCGACCTGCAACTGCACTCGGTCACCGGGGTGTTCGTGCTGGGCAAGACGGGGCGCACCCCCATGCGCCCCGCCTTCCTCCCGGGTGAGGGGCCGAGCTACGAGCTGGACGAGTCGCTCGACGAGGAGATGCGCACGCGCCACAGCCTGCTGGTGCGCATGCCCCAGGCGTTCGTCGAGCCGCAGAAGCTGCTGGTGGAAGCCCTCTGGTATCAGCCGCAGTTCGTCTCCGAGGCCGTCGGCCGACTGAATGTCTCCACCCCGGGCCGCCACGTGGAGGGCCTGGGCTGGCAGCTGGTGGGCCGGCTCGAGTCGCACCGCGAGAGCTCGCTGCGCAACGACGTGGCGGGGTTGACCCGGCTGCTCGCGTGGAAGGTCAAGTCCACCCTCGAGCGCAACGAGCTGGCCGCCCTGTTGACCTACCTCGGCACTCCCTCCGAGGAGCCCTTCCGCCGCGTCATCCCGTGGATGCGCGAGCTCAAGGCCACGGTGGCCCCCGACGGCGCACTGCGCGGCTCGGGCCTGCTGCACGTCTACGAGCTGCTGCTGGAGCCCTTCGATGCCGGCGCCGAGCCCCTGGTGACCTGCTTCCTCGAGCAGGTGCAGCAGTTGCTGGAGGCGTGGAATGGCGAGGCCTCGGTGGTGCTGCGGCCCTCCATCGCCGGGGCGGGTTCGTTTCCGTTGAAGGTATCCTCATGAAACTCGAGCATTGGCAGAGCATCCTCCGGGCCCACCGGCAGGTGCGCTCGCTGTTGGATCAGTCATTGCCCCCCGAGCCCGGCGAGGGCGGGGAGCGCACGCAGGTGCGGGTGGGCCTGCAAGGCCTGGCGCTGCTCCAGCAGCAGCTCCTGTCCGAGGTGAACGGTCTGCAACGCGCCCTGGGTGGCGCCTACCGCGAAGAGGAGATCGACGAGGCGCTGCGCCCCTTCGTCTACCTCGTGGATGAGCTGGTGCTGCGGCGGCTCGCGGACCTGGAGCAGGCGGACTGGCCGCTGCTGCAGTACAAGCTCTATGGCATCGACTCGGGCGGAGATCGCTTCTACGAGCTGATCGACGAGAAGCTGGTGCAGAAGGGCGCCTCGCCGCTCGTCTTCGAGATGCTGCACTTCTGTCTCACCGCCGGCTTCGAGGGCCGCTACGCGGGCAACACGGCCAGGCTGCGCGAGTACAAGGAGCGCCTGGCCGCTCGCATCCCCAAGCCCGAGGCGGTGCCCGTTCTCCCGCCTGCCGCCGCCCAGGCCCCGCTCGTCCACGCCTTCCCCGTGCGCTACTACGCGGTGTCTGGATTCGTGGTGGTGGCCGTACCGGTGCTACTGTGGTGGCTGTCGAGATGAGAGCCGAAGCGCAGAGGATCATGGAGCTCCAGGGGGCTCGTACGCAGCTGGGGCGTCTGGAGCAGGCCATCCAGTCCGAGCTGGGATCCCTGCGCGCGGGCGTGGAGCCCCTGCTGGACGAGGTGCGCGCGGGCGTGGCGGCGCTCTTCCCGGAGGCGGGAGGCACGCGCCTGGCTCCCAAGGAGTATGAGGCCCAGCACGAGAAGCTCTTGCAGTCCCTGGACGGGCTGGAAGACGTGCTGGAGGCACTCCAATTGGCCGCGCGCTCCAGCCGTCCCGGGGCGAGCGCGGCCCGCGGTGGGGGGTAAGCCGTGGGTTCGCAGTTGCTGAACATGGTCTTGGAGTTGTCGCAGGCGTCGGTCGATCCGACGAAGGCGCTGACCGCGGGGACGCAGTCCCTCAACACGGGCGCCCAGTCGGTCAACACGAGTGCCACGACGCTCAAGAAGATCTGGGCGATGGTGAGCCCCTATCTGTTCTGGCTGATGGTCATCCTCGCCGTGGCGCTCGTCGTCTACGGCGGGGTGAAGCTGGTGCAGTGGTGGCGCCGCCGCCGCTCTCCGGCCCAGGTGGACAGCGGTCCTCCGCCCATGGCCTCCGGCCGGCTGCTGCAGGTGCGCCGGACCTTCCTCTCCGGGTTGCCCTTCGCCAACCGCGCCGCGGTGGTGGATCTGCCCAACGTGGTGGTCCTGGGGCCCGCGGGCAGCGGCAAGACGCAGCTCATCGGATTGGACGTGGACTGGCAGCGCCAGGCCCGCCAGTTCCTCCCCAGCTACACGGCGGACTCGCTGCTCCAGATGTACCTGGGGCCCGACTGCGTGGTGCAGGAGGTGTCGGCCCCCCTGCTGGAGGATGATTCGCTCGGCGCCCGCGGCGCCCTGCGCCAGCTGTGGCGCAAGAGCTTCAGCCACCGGCAGAAGGGACTGGCCGTCATCGTCCTGGACATCCGCTGGCTCTCCGACACCCCGCCCGATGAGCAGCGGCGCATGGCCCAGTTGCTGCGCGGCAAGCTCAACCTCATGTCCGAGGCTCGCGGGGCTCCGATGGAGACCCGCCTGTGCCTGACGCACATGGACGGGCTGGAGGGCTTCGAGGACTTCGCCCGGTTGCTCAAGCAACACGGCGTGCCGCTCTCCTTCGACATCCCCAAGCAGGGCGAGGAGGGTCGTCTGGCCTCGCTGCTCGAAGGGCAGGAGCAGTACCTGGCCCTGGGCCTCACCGCGCTCCCGGTGGACGCCTTCGAGCGCCTGGAGCACTTCTATTCGCAGGGTGGGCGCTCGTTCTCGGCGCTCGGCCGTTTCGTCTCCGCGCTGTTGGAGGGCGACACCCTCTCCTACAAGCCCCGGCTCACCCAGGTGTACCTCTCCTCCCTCACGCCCGAGGCGCGCGCCAGTGGTGCGCTCTCCATGCTGGCCGGGGAGGGCAACAATCAGTCGCTGCGCCAGCACTACCTGCGCACCCACCAGCAGCGCGCCGCGGTGATCGCCGCGGTGTGCTGTCTGCCCGTGCTGGCCGCCTACGCCCACTTCTACATGTTGCTCGACGAAGCGCAGGATCAGGTGCAGCGCTTCGAGGACACCGTCACGGAGCAGCGGGAGCAGGGGTTGGAGGGGAGGGGAGAGGTCGTCGAGGAGCAGGTGAACCAGGCGGCGGATGCGCTCCTGAACCTCAAGCGGGCCGAGCGCTGGTGGCCGCCCCTGAGCTCCAGCTTCCCCGACGAGATGTTGGATCTGCGCCAGCGCCTGGCCCAGGGCATCCGGGAGAGCCATCTCCGGCCCGCTCTCGAGCACTGCCGCAAGCAGCCCGAGGACTGCCGCCCCGAGCAGGAGGTCTACCTGCTGGCCACCCTCCATGCCTCGAACCGGGACGCCCTCGGCACCTTCGTGAGCTCCACCATCCAGCCCCATCACTGGCGGCGGTGGCGCGACAGGGAGGCCAGCGCGGCCGGCACGGAGCCCGCCGCCGGAGCCGAGAACCGCACCTGGATCTCCGCCCTCGAGCTGCGCGAGCCGCTGGTCGCCACCTACGTCCTCGCCAGTGACGAGCCGTGGGAGCGCAATCCACCCTGCCGCCGGGGCGCCGTGCAGGTCGCCGGGACCGCCGCGGACGACTGGTCCTGCTGGCCCTACGAGAATCGGCTGACGGTCGAGAGCCAGCTCAAGCCCTGGGTGGATCATTTCCTGTTCCTCCGGCAGACCCTGGAGGCGGGGCCGAAGGGGCTGGCCCTGCTCGACATGCGTCGCGAGGAGCGCGAGCGGCTGAAGGCGCAGCTGGCCGACCTCGACGTCTACGCCTCGCTGCCCACCGTGCTCAGCCTGATCGACGCCTCCTCGGTGCAGGTCAACACGCGCCACTTCCTGGGCATCGAGACCACCGTCCAGGTGCTCGAGTGGTTGAGGGCGAACCGGGACACGCTCGCCGCCGTGCTGAACATGGAGGAGGAGGCCTACGCGGGCTTCCTGGCGGTGGAGAAGATGACCCCGTCCGAGCTCCTCACCCGGGATGGTCTCTGGCTGACGGGCAACAACAAGGGCCCGTACCGCATCGAGCTGTTGCAGCAGTCCTTCGAGTTCCGCCCGGCCACCCTGTCGCGCGACCTGCTGCAGTCGCTGCTCGACTCCTACGAGAAGAGCGGCAGGTTGACCGTCGGTCCGCAGACCGCCACCCGCGAGGGCGAGCTGGTGGACAGCCGCACCCCCTTCGACGCCGAGCTCAAGCCGCTGGTGGACGACTTCACCCAGCGGCTCAAGAACGCCCAGCTTCCCACCGAGGAGGCCGCCAGGCGCGAGGAGTTCATCCAGAAGCGCGTGGCCGTGTTCTCCCGTGGCTACCGCGAGGGCCTCTTCCGCAGGATCGCCGATTACAGATTCCGGGCGGCCCGCATCAACCTGCTCGACGAGCTGTCCCGGCTCACCCAGCCCTCCTCGGACCAGGTCGACATGCTGCGCAAGGTGGCCACCCAGGCCAACCTCGACCCCCTGGAGGGGCCCTACTACGAGCCGCTGCGCAACGCCGTGGCGCCCTTCCGGCCCATCGTCCAGCTCATGACGGCGGACAAGAGCGGCTATTATGCCGCGCTCGCTCCGTACCACGCGCTCGTGGCGCAGATGCACGACGAGCTGGATGCCGTGTCCAACAAGGCCAACAAGGACAAGGACGGCAAGGAGAAGGACGGGAAGGACAAGGCGGCGGAGGCTTCGGCCAAGGACAAGAAGGCCGCGGACGAGGAGGAGGACGCGCAAGCCCAGGGTGATGGTGGCCCCGCCGAGCTCGCGGACATGCTCACGCCGCTGGAGCGGGTTGCCCTGACCATGCTGCTCGAGGAGGAGGGGTCCTACCTCCGCAAGGCGCAGGAGTGGCTGGATCAGCAGGGCATCACCGGCAATCTGCGGGAGCCCTTCCTCGCGCCCTTCCTCGCCGTGCAGCGCCTGGGCAAGCAGGAGCTGGAGAACACCCTGTCGCGGCAGTGGGAAGAGGCCTCGGGGCGCATGCTGCGGCCCATGCTGGAGCGCTACCCCTTCAACCCCGACTCCAAGGAGGACGTGGATCCGGGCGAGCTGGAGGTGCTCCGTCGCAAGGACGGCGCCTTCTGGCACTTCGTGGACCAGACGTTCTCCCGCGTGTGCGTGGAGCGGGGCACCCAGTGGTCCCTGCGCGGTCCCCTGCGCGAGAAGCTGACGCTGCCGGACGAGATGCTGGTCACCCTCAGCCGGCTGGCTCGGCTGTCGAAGCTGCTGTGGGACGATGAGGGCCGGCCTCGCCCGCTGATGCTGAAGGTCCAGCCCCAGCCGCTGCCCGCGCCTCCCATGCCGGGCGTCTTCGTCACCATGTCTTCCCTCAAGTGCGGAAAGACGGCCGCGTATGGCTTCAACCAGAGCCCCACCTGGCAGGAGTTCTCCTTGAACTGGTGGGATCAGCAGGTGTCCTCCATCGTGCTGGAGCTGCGCTCGCCCGCTCGTGACGTTCCCCAGTACCTGTCGTTGCCGTGGAACCGCTCGGCCTGGAGCTGCTTCCGCCTCTTCGAGGAGGCCGCCGTCACCACCGATCAGCGCCGGCAGTGGAGCCTCGCCCTCCAGGGCAACGGCGTGGGCAAGAAGGGATTGGACATCAGCTTCGGCCTCAAGGGAGATCCCTGGGTTCCCTTCCGCGAGGTGCCGCGATGAGCGCACGCTTGAATCGACTGACGACCCTGTCCGCGCTGCTGCTCGGTGCCTGCGCGCCGAGCACCATCAACCTCAACGTCAAATCGCCTCCGGGCACCAACCTCGGCCGGCCGATGTACATGCTCGTCCGCGAGGTGGATCCCAAGCAGTACGCCAACGAGGCCTACTCCGAGGTGGCCGAGAAGGTGGGCGCCCCGGACAACACCGTGCTGCAGACGGCCGTCATCTATCCGGGAACCATCCAGCGCTTCCAGGTGAAGACGCCGAAGGAGGGTGGGGCGTTGGCCGTCTCCTTCCTCTTCACCGCCCCGGACGGAAACTGGCAGCTGCTGCTCAGCCCGCCGACGCCCACCGCGGTGGACGTCGAGCTGGCGGTGAGCCGCATCCTGAGCGACTCGGTTCCTCCGGCCATCCCGTCGGAACAGCAACAGCCCGCGGCGCCAGAGGAGGGCAAGAAGGGCGGGGGTCTGGAGATGCCCAAGCTGCCCGAGAAGATGCCGGAGCTGCCGAAGTTCGGGGGCTCCAAGTAGCTCAGGCCGCCAGCGCGCGCACCTGGGCGTCGACCCCGTCCATCATCTTGTCCACCCACTCGCGCGCCTGCTTCAGCGGCTGCTCGAAGAGGTTGGTTTGATTGATGGACGTCTCGATGGTGTCCAACGGCTTGAGCAGCTGCTCCCGGGCCGCGTCCACCCGGCCCGCCACCCCGTTGATCTGCTCCTCGGCCGTGTTCATCAGCCCCCCGGCCTGTTTCGTGAAGGAGCTGATCACCGGATCCATCCGCGTGGTGAGCTCGTTCTCGGCGCGCGTCCGGGCCTCCTCGGCCTGCGTGAGCGCCTTCTCCACCGCGGTGCGGGCCGTGTCGAGCTGGGTCTCCAGCTGCGTCCGGGCCTCGGCCACCTTGTCTTCGATCGTCTTGCCCAGCTTCGCCACCTCGTCGGTGGCGGCCTTCACCCCGTCCTCGAGGTTCTGCTGGAACGTCGTCAGCCGCGTCTTCACGTCCTCCTTGAGCGTCTCCACGCGATCGGACACCTGCTTCTGGAGCGCCTCCACCTGCTTCACCACCTGATCGCGGGCGGTCGCGATCTGCGCCGCCATCTGCGCCATCAGCTGCTCCACCTGCTGCACGGCCTGGTCGATGGTGGTCTGCACCGACTGCTTCAGGGTGTCGATCTGCTGCACGAGCTGCTGCTTCAGCGTCTCCACCTGCTGCACGGCCTGGGTCTGGATCTGATCCACCTGGGTGACGAGCTGCTGCTGCAGTGAGGTGATCTGCTCGCCTATCTGGCTGGTGATGGTGCCGAGCTGGGTGGAGATCTGGCTCACCACCTTGGTGATGGCCTGCATGGCCGGATCCACCAGCGGCTTGGGCAGGTCCGAGGCGGGAATGGCCTCCAGCAACTGCACGGCCTTGGCCAGCAGGGACTCCAGCGTGCCGACCAGCGTCTTGTAGAGCGTCTGGAGCTGCTCGAGCTTCTCGGGCAGCGCGGTGAAGACCGCCTGGATCTGCTTCTCGATCTCGGCCAGCGTGTCCATCAGGCCGTCGAGCACCGACAGGGTGGCGTCGATCGTCTGTTGCACGGGCGCGCGGATGGACTCGAAGGTGGCCAGCGCCGTCTTCATCAGCGTATCGATGGCCGCGGCCCCCTGGGTGACGATCGTGTCGATCTGCGTCTGCACCTGCTCCAGGAGCTGCTCCACGGCCTTGATGCCGTCGGCCAGCTGCTGCACCTGCTCCCCCAGGGTCTTCTCGACCAGGTCCAGCATCTGGTTGAGCTGATCGCGCCCGGTCGTCAGGGTCTTGCCCACGGTGTTCTCCACCGTCTCGAGCAGCTGGGTGGCCGCCTCCGTGGCGCTCTTCAGCTGGGTGCGGATCGGGTCCAGACCCGCGCGCAGCTGCCCCACCAGCCGCCGGACCTCGGCCTTCGCGGACTCGCTCGTCGTCTGGACGGTGTCGTGGACCTGCTGCAGGGCCTTGGCGGGCGGGACGATGACGGCGTCGAGCGCCTTCGTCAGCTGCTGGGTCTCTTGAACGATGGTCTCGCGGACCTGCACCATCGGGGCGAGCAGCATGTCCGTCACGGCCGTGAGCTTCGTGGCCGCGCCTTGCAGCTCCTTCTCCGCCTTGCCCTGGAGCTTCTGGAGCTCGTCCTTGAGCTGTTTCTCGCGCGCCTCGATTTCCGCGGTGACCTTCTCGAGCTCCTGCTTCGCCTGGTCGCGCAGCTTCTGGTACTGCTCCTTCAGCTGCTTCTCGCGCTCCTCCAGCTTCTTCTTTTCCTGATCCACCAGGGCACGGGTCTTCTGGAGCTCCTCCTGGAGCTGCTTCTCTCGCGAAGCGAGCTCCGTGGAGGCCTTCTTCCCGGCCTGCGCGCGGAGCTTCTCGAGCTCCCCCTCGCGCTGCTTCAGGGTGGCCTCGTGCTGGGCGGTGACCTTCTTCACCTCCTGCTCCGCCTGGGCGCGCAGCTTCTCGTGCTCGTCCTGCAGCTGCTTCTCGCGCTCCTCCAGCTTCGCCTGCAGGGCGTCCTTGCGCTTCTTGGTCACCGAGCCCAACTCGGTGGTGAGCGACTCACAGCGCTGGTTCACCTGCTTGCCCAGCCCATCGAGCTGCTGCACGAAGGACTGCTCCTTGCCCTTCACCTGGCCTTCCAGGGCCTCGCAGCGCGAGGAGACCGCCGGCTCTATCGCCGTCACGCTGGTGCGGACTCGGTCCGCGGAGGTGTCGAGCTTCTGCCGCAGGGCGAGCACCTCTTCCGCGGCCTTGTCGAATCGGGTCCACAGCGCCTTCACTCAGGGCTCCATCTTCGCCAGCTCGGCGTCCAGCGAATCGATCTTCTCGGACAGCTCCCCGCCCAGCTTCTCCACCTCGGGGCGCAGGGAGGCCAGGGCCGATTCGATCTTCCCCGTCAGGGTCTCGACCTCGCTCCGGATCGGCTCCACACGGGCCACCACGCCCGTGCTGAAGGACTCCAGTTCTCCGCGAAGCTCCGCCAGCTTGCCGCGCAGTTCCTGCATGGTTCCGCTCCGTCCCCCGGTTCGTTGCTCACTTCAACTTGAGGAGCGCGGCCTTGGCCGACTCGGCCGTCCCCGAGAGCTTTCCCACTCCCTCGGAGAGCTTCGACATCGCCCCCTGCATCCCGCTCTTGGCCTCCGCCACCTTGGCCCCCACCTCCGCCCTGGCCCCGCCAAGCGCCGCCTTCGCCTCCGCCTGTGCGCTCTTCATCTTCGCACGTACCGCGGTCATCGCGCCCTGGTAGGCGGCCGACGTCTCCCCGATGGCTCCTCCCACCGACGCCGACAGGTCCGTCTTGGCCGCCTGCACCTGGGGAGACACATCGTAGGTGGGAGTGGGTGGACCGCCCGCCGGTGACTCCTTCACCTGGATGAAGAGGTGGCCTTCCCCCATGCGGATGATCTGCGTGTCACCCCCGGAGGTCCGGTGCATGCGCCACACGGGCTTCTCGTCCTGGAAGTCATGGGTGAAGGCCGTCTGGCTCGTCTTGTTCCAGCCCAGCAATATCTGGTCGCCCTGGCCATCCTGCGGCGTCCGCACGCCCTCCTTCCAGTCGAGGAAGCGGATCAGATCGGCCCGGTCGAAGTGGAGCTCCACCAGCACCCGCGTGTTCTTGTACGGCGGGAAGAAGAAGTGGCCGGGGAAGTGGATGGGCTCGGCGGGCACGCTCACCGTCTGGTTCCACAGCGGCACCGTCATCCGGAAGTAGGAGAGGGACGTCTTCTCGTCGTCGACGATCAGGTAGCGCCTGTCCGGGGCTTCTCCGCCCGGGCTGTGCACCAGGCCCTCGACGTGGATGGGGTAGCGCGGCGTGCGGTAGGGCGGCAGCGAGACCAGCGCCTCGGAGGCGGACTCCAGCCGGGCCGACAGGAGCACCTGATAGCCCGCGACGGTGTTCTGCTGCTCGTCGTGCTGGCTGTCGCGCTCGGCGTGGGCCTCCAGGCTCAGCTCGAGCACCCGCTGGTCCTCGTCGCGCCCCGTGAACGCGGAGGGCCAGTGCGGACCCTCCAGGCGCAGCATCGCGCCCGGGAAGACGTCCACCGAGGGGAACCGGTTGAAGGACACCTGGAGCTGACGCTGACGCACCTGCAGGCGCGTCTTCTCCAGCTTCTGCCGCTGCTCGGCCTGGGCGGTGATGGGCGTGCGCAGCATCACGTCGTGGGACACGCCCGCCACGGCCTGGTTCTGCTCGATGGGCGTGGTGGTGGGCCCGTTGGCCAGGGCGTTGAGCACGCGGGTGCCGTGGCGGATGGTCGGTGGCAGCTGCACCCGCACGTCCGCCACCCGGAGCCGGTCCAGCGGTGCCACCTTGCCCGAGGGCTTGCTGTCGGCCAGCAGGTATTCGTTCTTCTGGTTGTCGTAGCTCCAGACGCCGTTGTTCGCGTCCACGTACCAGAGGACGAAGTCGTAGAAGCTGACCCCCGGGGCGTCCGCGCCCAGCGCGAGGCACAGCATCGGCATCTTCTGCCGCAGCACGGCCCAGTCCTGGTTGATCTGGAGACTGGCCTTGTGCGCGTCGATGATCTCCGCCATCGAGATGTCGGTGTGCAGCTCGACGGGGCGGTGCTGGCGCCAGAGCACCTGGGCGGGGTCGGCGAACTCGAGGGTGTAGTTGCGGAAGACGCGCTCGGTGCCCTTGGTGCTGCCGTGGGTATCCGCCACGAGGCGGCGGCTCCGGGCAATGCCTTGGAGCACCAGCGGCGCGGGCGGTGAGTCGAGCTCGGGGTCCACCGCGGTCACGGCCAGCCGCACCTGGACCAGGTCCGGTTTCTGGAAGGCGGTGAAGAGCGGCGCGTCCTTCTTCTCCAGCGCGGTCCAGAAGGAGACCGAGGCCGCGAAGCCGTGGTTGGCCAGGCGCGCGGACACGTGCTTCACCTGTCCGCCCGGAATGGAGAAGGACTTGCCGCCAATGGTGAGCGTCAGCTCGAGCTGGAGCTCCTCATGGAATGCCGTCGTCACCGGGCCATCCTCTCATATCTCCGCCCGGTCCGCTCCGGCACCCGGGTGATCCGTCCCTGGCGGGCCGGGGAGCGGCGGTCAGCCCTCCGAGTCGCTTCCTCCCTCCACCAGGTCCGAGAAGGGGCAGTCCGCGAGGCCCAGGGCCTTGTAGAGGGCCTCCAGTCTCTCCACCTCCCGTCGGAGCGTACGGGAGTGATTGCGGCTCTTGATGAGGCTCTCACGTCCGAAAAGGCGGAAGGCCTCGTCCCGGCCCAGCCGCCGCGTGGCCACCGCGAGGACGAACCCTCGGAAGCTGTCGGCCAGGTCCAGGTCGATCGCACCGGGCCCGCGTGCCTGGGCCTCGCTGACGAAGGCACGGGCCGCCGTGCTCAGCACCTCGGTGAGTGGCTGGGCCGCCGGATCCGACTCATAACTCAGGGACTGCTGGAAGTGGTGGACCTCCAGGGTGAGCGCCTGTGCGGTCTCTCCACTGTCCACCAGGGCGAGCGCGTAGGCGCGGCGGACGATGTTGTCGAGCTGCCTCAGGTTGCCCGGCCAGGGCTGCGTGGTGAGGAGCCGCTCGGCGGCGCCCGTCAACCGGACCTGGCCCTCGGGGTAGCGTTCGCGGTGGCGGCGATCGGCCATGTACCGCGCCCAGCGGGCGATCTCGTCCTGCCGATCCTTCAGCGCAGGGAGCGCGATGGGCAGGACCTTGATGCGGTAGTAGAGGTCCTCCCGGAAGCGGCCCGCCCTCACGGACGTCTGGAGGTTGGCGTTGGTGCCGATGATGAAGCGCACGTCCGCCCGCCGCTCCGCGCCGTTCTCTCCCAGCATTCGGTAGGTGCGCTCCTCCAGCACGTGCAACAGCCCCGCCTGCGCCTTGAGCGAGAGCTTGTCGATCTCGTCGATGAAGAGCGTGCCACCCTCGGCCCGTGTCATCGCCCCCGGGTTGTCACGCACCGCTCCCGTGAAGGCCCCCTTCTTCCAGCCGAACAGCTCGGCCATCTGGAGATCCTCGGGCACCGTCATGAGGTCCAATACCTCGAAGGCCTCGCGCTGGCGGGAGGACTGCTCATGGCACCAGCGGGCCAGCCGGGACTTGCCCACGCCCGTGGGCCCTGAAATGAGCAGCGTCTCCTCCTGACGGGCGAAGACCTTGAGCGCGGGCAGCAGGCTCGCCAGCGAGGCGCCCACCACGGGCAGGTATTTGTCCCCCGCCTGCTCGCTCGGCCGAGGCGGCAGCGCGATGAGGTAGGGCGTGGCCTGGCTGGCCAGGAGCTGGAGCCGCTCGCCGCATTCGCGCCAGATGAACTCCTGGCCGGTGGCCGCGGGGCACTCCGCCTCCAGCGAAATCATTCCATGCAGCACCCGGCCCGGCCCCAGCAGCGGTAGCACGCCCACGTGCGTGGCCTGTCGGCCGAGGAAGCGTTGCTGGCTCTCGGCGCTGTTGAAGGCCCGTCCCGCGGGCCCCAGTTCCGACTCACCCAGCGGCGCCGCGCCCGCCATGTGCGGCGTCAGCAGGCCCAGGTTCACGTCGATGGAGATGGCACAGCGGTGCTCCACCATCAGCTGCCACGCCGTGGCGGAAGCCAGCAGCGGCGTCACCATGCCCGCCGTGCCATCCGCCTTGCCCGCCGCTCCCGAGGGCCGAGCCGCCGCTCCCGCTTCCAGCACCGCCAGACCCCGGTAGCCCTCCTCGGGCCGCAGGTGGATCATTCCGCGGATGATGCGGCCATGCCGTCCGTAGCGGGTGGCGGCGAGCGCCTGCTCCGTCAGCTCGAGCATGACACGCAGCGTGGCGTTGGCGGCCTCCTCGAAGCTACCCGTTTCCATGAGCATGACCATGAGCCGGATGGCCGGGTCCTGCATGAGACTCCTCCTGGGAAATGGGCTTGCCGAGAGCAGGGACCTGCAAGGGGGGGTCGCGCGGATACGCTCCGGCGAACGTCCCGGTAGAATGCTGTCCGTATCTTAACAATGCATCCCGGGATGAGAAGACTGCTGGCCAGGGGCCGGGAGCCTGACGTGGGAGACGTATGCGGCACGCGGGGACCGAGAGGGTAGAGACCACGGAAGTCAGCGCGCGGGATTCACTGGTGGGTCGCCGCTACCAGCTCCTGGACGTCGTCGGCCGCGGAGGCATGGGCACCGTGTACCGGGCGTTGGATCGGCTGGGCGGCTCCGTTGCCCTCAAACGGCTGCACCGCTCCCTGGCGGATCTGGAGCAGGGGACCTCGGAAGATGAGACCACGGCCACCATCTCGCGTGAGCTGGCTCGGGACCTGGCCGCTGAGTTCGAGGCGCTCACCTCGTTGCGCCATCCTCACGTCGTGCACGTGCTGGACTACGGGTTCGACGAGGAGCTGCGGCCCTACCTCACCATGGAGCTGCTGGTGGGGGCGAAGACCTTGGTGGAGGCGGGGCGGGGTCAGCCGCTCCTGGCGCGGCTCGAGCTGCTGGTGCAACTGCTGCGGGCGCTCGCGTACATGCACCGCCGGGGCTTCATCCACCGGGACCTGAAATCGGCCAACGTGCTGGTGGTGGACGGGCAGGTGAAGGTGCTGGACTTCGGTCTGGCCCTGGCGCGCGAGCGAGAAGGTGAGCAGCGAGGGGGCGCGGCGGGCACGCCGGGGTTCATGGCACCCGAGCTCTTCCAGGGCGAGCCGGCCTCGGAGGCCTCGGACCTGTACAGCGTGGGAGTGATGGCTCAGCGCTTGCTGCCGGGGGCCAGGGAATCGGAGCCGCGTCTGGGGGCGATCCTCCAGCGGCTGATGGCGGTGGACCGGCGCGAGCGCTACCAGCGCGCCGAGGAGGTGCTGAGGGACCTGCGGGAGATGACCGGTCAGCGGGTGCAGCTCGAGACCTCGGCCACGCGTGAGAGCTACCTGCGGGCGGCACGCTTCGTGGGCAGGGCGCGCGAGCGCCAGCTGCTGGAGCAGGCGCTGCAGCGGTCGTTGGCCGGCCAGGGCGAGGCGTGGTTGGTGGGTGGGGAGAGCGGGGTGGGCAAGTCGCGGCTGGTGGAGGAGTTGCGCACGCTGGCGATGGTGCGAGGGGCCGTGGTGCTGAGTGGCCAGGCCGTCAGCAGTGGAGGCAGCCCGTATGAGGATTTCCGGCCGGTGCTGCCCTGGTTGGCGCTGCTGACCGACCCGAGCGACTTCGAGGCCAGCGTGCTCGAGCCCCTGGTGCCGAACATGGAGGCGCTGCTGCGGCGGCAGGTGCCCAAAGCGCTGGAGGTCTCCGGTGACATCGCCCAGGAGCGCCTGATGAGCGTGGTGGAGGCGCTCTTCGAGCGGATCGGCCAGCCGACCCTGTTGATCCTCGAGGACCAGCAGTGGGGAAGGGCCGAGTCCAAGCGGCTGCTGGCGCGGCTGTCGGCGCGTGCGAGCTCGCTGCCGTTGCTGGTGGTGGCCACGTACCGCGAAGACGAGAGTCCCGGGCTCCCCCAGGAGCTGCCAGACATGCGGGTGTTGAGCGTGCCGCGGCTCGAGGAGGAGGAGATGGCGCGCCTGAGCGAGTCGATGATCGGCGAGGCGGGCCGCGCGCCCCAGGTGCTGGAGCTGCTGCGGCGGGAGACGGAGGGCAATCCCTTCTTCCTGGTGGAGGTGGTGCGCGCGCTGGCGGAGGAAGCGGGACAACTGGATCGGATCGGTGCCGCGCCACTGCCGGAGCGGGTCTTCGCCGGAGGCGTGCGGCAGATCATCCAGCGGCGGTTGGACAAGGTGCCGGCGTCGGCGCGCGAGCTGCTGCGGCTCGCGGCGGTGGTGGGCCGCCACCTGGACCTGGAGGTGCTGAAGGCCAGCGAGCCCGAGGTGGACCTGGAGCGGTGGTTGGAGGACTGCGCGAGCGCCGCGGTGCTGGACTTCGCGGATGGGCGGTGGAGGTTCGCCCACGACAAGCTGCGCGAGGGCACACTGGCCAGCCTGCCGGGAGAGAAGGCGCGAGAGCTGCACCGCCGGGCCGCGCGCTCCATCGAGGCCGCGCACCCCCACGCGGCCGAGTGGCTGGCGGCGCTCGCCTACCACTGGAGCCAGGCGGGTGACACGGAGCGGGAGGCCCATTACGCGGAGCGGGCGGGAGAGCAGGCCATGTCCGTCTATGCCTGCCATGCGGCCCTCCCTTACTTCCAGCGGGCCCTGGAGATCGCCCGGGCGAGCGCCGCGCGGGCGCGCCACATCGGCCACCTGGAGGGGCGGTTGGCGGAGGCCTCCTATCTCATCGGCGACATGGCCTCCTGCGTCACGTATACCGGGCAGGCCCTGAAGAACCTGGGCTGGCCGCTGCCCGGGAGCCCCATGGGCTGGAGACTGAGCCTCGCACGTGAGCTGCTCGTGCGGCTCGCGCAGGCGGCCACGCCCGAGTCCTTCGAGGAGCAATCGCCCGAGCGCCGCGAGTCGCGGATCGAGGCCGGGCACCTGACGACGAGACTCAACGAGATCTACTTCTTCCGGCCGGATGCCCTGCGCGCGCTCTGGTCGACGCTCCGGCTGGTCAACCTGCTGGAGCCCGCGGGTCCTTCGCCGGACCTGGCGCGTGCCTACATCATCATGGCGACGATCCTGAACGCCCTCCCCTTCCCGCGGTCGATGGTGGACGACTGGTGCGAGCGCGCCGTGCGCACGGCCAGTCGAGTGGGAAGTACGGACAGCGCGATCT
Source organism: Archangium violaceum (assembly GCF_016887565.1). Taxonomy (NCBI): domain Bacteria; kingdom Pseudomonadati; phylum Myxococcota; class Myxococcia; order Myxococcales; family Archangiaceae; genus Archangium; species Archangium violaceum. Next base: position 7,435,433 of record NZ_CP069396.1, on the reverse strand, counting down.
ACGTGCTGGTGCGCCGTGTGGTCTGTGGCATCAGTCAGGCCCGCTGGAGGGAGGCGGAGGACTGGGCGGAACAGGCCCGCGGGCTCGCCAGCACCGCCAGGGATTTCCGCCAGTTCGAGCAGGGCTGCAGCATGCTGGTGAACGCGCTCTACTACCAGGGAGGTTTCCGCCGGGGGGTCGAGCTCTCGCACGAGCTCGAGCTCTCCGCACGGAAGCGCAATGCCGTGCAGACCTTGTATTGGGGACCGATGCTGCGGGCGCGCTGTCTCGTTCGTCTGGGCCGTACCGAGGAAGTCCTCCGCGAGCTGGAGCAGGTGCTGCCCTGGTTCGAGTCCCATGCGAGCGCCACGGAAAGAATCCTGCTCTACGGCCCGATGGCCCTGGCGCTGCTGCATGGCGGGCAGCGGGAGCGCGCGCTCGCGCTGGCGGGCAGGGGTCTGGCGCTGATCAAGGGCACGAAGCCGGTGAACTGCCTCCTCCTCGGTGGGGTACGCATGGTGACCGAGGTGTACCTGTCGGAGTGGGAGCAGGTGATGGGCGGCCGGGCCACTGGAGCAGGGGAGTTGGAGCGGGCGGCGCGGGAGGCCTGCAAGCTCCTGCGGGCCTACACCCGGGCCTTCGTGTTCGCACAGCCGGTCTCCCTGCTCTGTGACGGGCAGGAGGCCTGGCTCTCGGGGCGGAGCGAGGTGGCGCTGCGTACCTGGCGGCGCTGCGCCGAGCGCGCCGTGGAATTGGCGATGCCCTACGAGGAAGGAAGGGCCCGGCTCGAGCTGGGGCGGCATCTGGCCCTGGATGCTCCGGAGCGCGAGGCCCATCTCTCGCGCGCCAGGGAGATCTTCCAACGGCTCGAGGCCGCCGTCGATCTGGCGCGCGTCGAGGCCGAGCTGGCCCGGGCCGGCGGCCCCCGCGTCTCGAACTGACGCACGTGTGCGGCCGGTGACGCAGCCTCGCGAGGGGGGCTGCGCTCCTCCAGCGCCTCATCCCTCTCGACTCGTGTGTGGGGCCTTGCTGGCACGTTGATTGCTCATGCCCCTGCTCGCAACCCCTGGCGAGACAAGGTCCACACGCATGAAAGACAATGGCATCCTCCCTCTCTCGTTCCTGGCTTCTCCCATCCGCCGAGCCCTGTTGCTGCTGGGCTCTCTGCTCGTGGCCGGAGCCCTGGCGGGATGCTCGGAGCCCGTCCGGCAGCGCAAGAACGTCAAGGATCTCACCCCCCAGGAGAAGCAGGATTACGTCGACGCGGTGCTGAAGCTGAAGTCCACGCCCTCTCCCTATGACAGCCAGTTGAGCTGGTATGATCAGTTCGTCACCTTCCACAAGCAGGTCTACCATTACAGGCGCAAGGACAAGCAGAATGAGGACAAGGAATACCAGGTCGGCCACCTGAGCCCCAGTTTCCTGCCCTGGCACCGGAAGTTCCTGCTCATGTACGAGCAGGCGTTGCGCGAGGTGAGTGGTAAGGACATCTCCCTGCCTTATTGGGATTGGACCGACGAAGCCAGCACCCATGCCGTCTTCTCCGAGGACTTCATGGGACGTGGCGGTGATACGAAGGAGGGTCACGCCGTGCTTCAGGGCCCCTTCCGCAAGGGCGTCTGGGAGGTCAAGGTGTTCTCGATGGATGAAAAGACCAAGGAGGAGCTCAAGATTCCCTACCTGGTCCGCAGCACCCTCGAGATGCATGACGCGCCCATGCTGCCCACCACCGCGGACATGGATGCGTGCCTGAAGGTGAGCGCCTATGACGAGGCTCCCTGGGATGACAAGGCCGACAGCAGCAGGAGCTTCCGCAGTTGCCTGGAGGGCTGGGGCCACTCATCGCCCGATCACATGCACAATGCCGCACACATCTGGGTGGGTGGCATCTACGACAGTGGGCCGATCCCCATGGGCAGCATGGCGGCCCTGGATACGTCTCCCAATGACCCGGCCTTCTTCCTCCACCATGCCAACGTGGACCGCCTCTGGGCCCTGTGGGAGCAGCGCCACGGCAACTCCTATGTCCCCAACGGCGAGGGCAATCCAGGCTGGAACCCCGAGGACTCCTTGTACCCCTTCGATGAGCACCCGGACGACTCGCGGGTGAAGATGTCTGGCAATACCGTGGGCGACATGATCGACCTTTCCAGGCTGGACTACGAGTACCGCTAACCAGGTGAGCAGCCATGCTGGAACTGACCATCAAGAAGCTTCAGCTCGAGTTCGCGGCGGTTGTTCTCGCACTGCCGCTCGTGTGCTGCGCCGGCAGCAGCTTGGGGGCCGGCGGTGCGGAACACATTTCCGCCGACACGAAGGTCGAGAAATTCACCGACATCACGAACCAGAAGCTCCAGAAGCGCAGTGCCAACTGCACGGAGTATGTCGGCACCTACGTCTCCTCGGCGAAGGATGTGAGGCGAGGCGCCCGGTTCAAGGGCTCGCTGACCATCGCCGAGGCCCAATATAAGTGTGTGTTCGAGACCAACAGCATCCCCAATCATAACTTCAATGATGGAAACCAGGAGTTCGCCAATCAGGTGAAGAAGGTAACCGAGGTCTTCGAGATCACCACCAGGCCGAGAGTGGAGCCCAGGAACACGCCTCTGAGCATCAACTATGACAACGGCATCTTGCTGAATGGAGTCAAGCTCGACCTCCTGGCCGCCGCTTGTTACTGCGTCGGAGACGAGCCTCTCGGCGAGGAGAAGATCGGCTGTTTGTCGATGGACCGGCCGTGGCGTTACGATCCCATGTCTCCCATCAACCAATTCGGGGCCGATGAACACAACGCGCACGCGCAACCCGACGGCGCTTATCACTACCACGGCAACCCCCATGCCCTCTTCAACGAAGAGCCCGATGAGGTCACGGAGGAATCCCCGGTGATCGGCTTCGCGGCCGACGGCTTCCCCATCTACGGGCCGTACATCAAGGACGGTGGGGAGATCCGTGAGGTTCGTTCGAGCTATCGCCTCAAGGAGGGGAAGCGGAAACACCTTCAGAACGAAGCCTGCTTTCCCGGCGGAGACTACGACGGTCGCTTCCGCGATGATTGGGAGTACGACGAGGACTCCGGCGACCTCGACGAGTGCAACGGGATGGACCGCAACGGGAAGTATGGCTACTACGTCACCAACACCTACCCGTGGGTGATGGCCTGCTTCAGGGGCATCCCCGATGGCTCATTCAGGAAGATGGAATTGCACGCACACTGAACAAGAAGATCGGTGTGTCGCGCGGTCCTCGGTGCGAAGATGCCCGTCCTTTTCATCCGGCCCGGGAGCGCCGTGAGACCGCGGTGTCCGGGCCATCGCGAGGTCTCTTCTTGAAGACGACAGTGCCTGCCCTGGCCGTGTCCACGTTCCTGTTGCTCGCCGTGCCCCCTGCTCACGCCGATGAGCCGGTGATGTCCACCTCGGCCGACCTGGATGGTGATGGCAAGCCGGAGGCCATCTCCATCCAGTGGAAGGAGGGCGACCGCCAGTTCGTCCTCAAGGTCGGCGGCGCCACCCTCCGTGGCAAGGCCGAGGACACCGAGGTGCACGGCGTGACCGTCATCGACATCGATGGTGGCGACAAGTGGAAGGAGGTCTCCGTCCACACGGGCCTCACCGAGAGCGACGCCAGCAGCACCGTCTACGGCTTCGATGGCAAGGCGTTGAAGGAGCTGGGCCGCGTCCGTGCCCTCTCCGAGGTGCGCGGCAACGGAATCGTCCTCTCCGACTCGTGGATGGGCTTCTGGAACCGCCGCGAGAAGTACACCCTGGACCGCAAGGCGTGGAAGCTCAACCTCGTTCCCCAGGAGCTCTACTACGTGGGGGCCGAGGCCTCCGTGAAGCAGTCCTTCCCGATCGTCCGCAGCCGGACCGATAGCGCTCCCGTCGCCAACCTGGCCCAGGGCTCGAAGATCCAGGTGCTCGCCGCCCCGCCCATCGGCCCCAAGGACAAGGAGCCCTGGTATCTCGTGAAGTCCTCCACCGGGCTGCTCGGATGGGCCCGCCAGAGGGACCTCTCCGACAAGACCGACGGCCTGCCCTGGGCCGGGTGAGCGCTCCCTCCCTGGCGCTCACCCGCGCAGCGGCAGGGTGAACTCGAGCTGCACCTGCGTGCCCGCGAGCTCGGGTTTCAGCGAGGCGTACACGTGCACGCCTCGCTCGCCGTTCCCGGTGGCCACCACCCGCCCCTGGAGCTGGCACGTCCTTCCCGAGCCGGCGGAGAGGAACAGCTCGGCGGCTCGGGAGAAGAGGGTGGACACCGCGTCCTGGCTGGCTCCGGTGGGAATCCGCTCGGCCAGCTCCTGCGCGAGGCGGACGACGCGCCCCGTGAGGAGCTGCGCGGGGAGAATCGTCGCATCGCGACCGCCGTACACGGTCGGCGCCGCCGTCAGCAGCACCGAATTCGAGTCCCACCAGCCACTCACGCCCACCAGTCCCCGCGCCGCCAGCCGCTCCTGTTCTCGCAGGGAGAGGCCCACCTCCGTTGCCACGGTCGAGCCCCCCTGGGGCCGCCACACCGAAGGGGCTCGCGTCGCACTGCCCGGCCCCACGAGGCGCGCGAAGGTCCGTGTGTCCCGGAAGCTGGCCGACATCAGGGCCGCCACGGCGAGTGCCGGGCTGGTGAAGCACTCGCGGTGCACCTCCCCTTGCTGCTCGGCCATCATCACCACGGGGTTCAGGGCGGCGCACAGCCAGCGCGAGGTCTCGTCGGCGCGCAGCCGGGCCCATGCTTCCGGAGGGAGGTCGTCCTTCACGGCCACCACCATGGGCACCCAGGCTTCCTCTCCCAGGGCCGCGAGCTGGTGCAGGGTGTTCACGTCATCGCTCGCATCGAGGATGAAGCAGGCATCGGGGCGCTGGATGGGCGGGACGTCGAGGCATCGCGAGAGGGCTTCCACGAGCTGGTGGGGCTCGATGTCGAGCACCTCGATGTCCATGCCCGCCGAGGCGGGGCAGTGCGTCCACAACCAGTGCAGTCCTCGCCAGGCGGACTCCAGCCGTGCCACCCGGGGATGCCCCAGGATGTCTCGCGCGGTGGCGAAGAGGGCCTCCTCGATGGCGGCGAGCGCGGCGCGGCGGGCCCCCTGGGGTGAGCTCGCGCCACGGAGGGCGCCGGCCACCGCCGAGGCCAGCCGACCCTCACCCAGGACGGACTGGAGGCGGGTGGCGTCCTGGGCATCGAGGGTCCTCGCGCCAGAGAGGGCGTCCAGGGCGTTGCGCAGGGCGCGCAGATCGGGAACGGCGTCGATGACCGCGGAGAGCTGGAAGGCGCTCAGCCCGTCGAAGGAGAGCTCATAGGCGTTCGCGTCGCCGGAGCCGAGGCGATCCTGGACGGTGACGGACAGCCCTCGCGCGGTGCGCCCGAGGTACTCGGAAAAGGTGTCCTCGGTGAGGAGGAAACGGCGGCCCGAGGGCGAGGTGCCGAAGGCCCCGGCGACGAGCCAGCGCACTCGTGTGCCTGGCGGAGGGTTCGTGTTCATGTGACCTTCGTCGGGCTTCGGGGTGGAGCGTCGCGGACCAGCGCCAGCCGAGCGTACAGGGTTCAGGCCGCCGGCACCCAGGGGCGCTGCAAGGCTGCCCGCCCGGTTGAGGTGGCTCGATACGTCCCGTCCATCCGTCACGTGCTCTTCCGGCCCTGTCCACCTTCGTTGAAGGGGACACATCCAGGGTCTCCCAGGAGGCACGCATGGGTCGGAGTTTCGCCATCACCACGTCCACTCCATCAGTCCAACTGGATGGAGCGGCTCGGGGTGAGATCTCCTTCACGGTCACCAATTCCATCGGCCGGCCGGTTCGGGCCCGGGTGCTGATCGAGCCCGAGGGGGCCGCGCGCAAGGAGTGGCTGACGCTCGTGGGAGAGCCCGAGCGCGACCTCCCCTCGGATGGCACCCTCCAATACACCGTCCAGGTGGCCGTCCCCCCTGGCACTCCCGATGGCACCTATTCCTTCCATCCGTCCGTCGTGAACGTGGAGCACCCCGACGAGGAGTTCTCCCTCGGACCCGCGGTGGCCATCCAGGTCTCACGCCCCGTCGAGCCGGTTCGCGGCAAGCGCTTCCCCTGGTGGGCCGTCGCCCTGGCCGCGGGCATCCTCTTCATCACCCTGACCGTTGCCCTCGTCGCCCGCGCTCATCGCGACCCGGGCACCGGGGGCTCGGGAGATGCCGGGTTCCTGCACTTCGATGGAACGGCTTCCTACATCGACCTGGGCAACCCACGCTCCCTGAACATCGAGGGCCCCATCACCCTCGAGGCCTGGATCCGGCCCCTCGCCCTGGACGGTCTGCGCGACATCGTCGCCCATGGGTACATCCTCAGCCCCCCGCGCGAGATCTTCTTCCGCATCGTGAATGGGACGTACCAGGTGGGTTCCTGGGATGGAGGGGATCATTCCGCCGTTGCCCGTGTCCCCAGCTCGGACGTGGGACAGTGGATCCACCTGGCTGGCGTCTACGATGGCGCGCAGTGGCTCCTCTATCGCAATGGCGAGTTGTTGGTTTCCACTCCCCAACCGCCCGATGTCGTCCACTCCTTCTCCGCCCCCTGGGCCATTGGCGCCAGAGGCGGCGGCGGAGAGCGTTTCTTTCAGGGCGACATGCGGGACGTGCTCATCTGGAACGTCCCTCGTTCCCAGGAGGAGATCCGCTCGGATATGCAGCGCGCCCCGAAGAAGGACGCTCCGGGCCTCGTGGGTTATTGGCCCCTCGATGACGGCCAGGGCTCCATTGCTCGGGATATGTCTCCCCATCAGCACCACGGTGTTCTGCGTGAAGCGGCGTGGGACTCTCGGTGACGGAGGAGGGTGCTCTCGGGGCAACCCTTGGGGCGGATACCCTCACCCCGTCCCTCTCCCAGAGGGAGAGGGGAGGGGTTGTTGGTGGGGTTTACTTCTTGATGGGGTTTACTTCCTTGGCATGAAGCCGCCGTGGAAGGTGACCGGGAAGGCGTGATCGAACCACGCCCTCGCCAGCGGCTCCGCTCCCGGGTTCCTCGCGTCCAGCACCACCACGTTCGTCTGGTCGCTCGGTGCGTCGTACACCTGTGCCAGGACGTAGCCGTCGTCCTCCTCCGTGGCTCCCGCTCTCGGCACGAATACCGGCTCCGTGGGGTACTGCGCGTCTCCCAGCCCGAAGCGCTCCTCCCGCCCCGTCGTCATGTCCACCTTCACCACCGTGTCGAACAGCCCTCGCTCCGACTCCGGCCCCGAGTGCACTCCCAGGTAGATGTAGCGGTGCTCCCGTGTCTGCACCCGCGGCGCCACCCGGGGGAACTCGGAGGACAGGGTCGAGCGCTCCTCGCTGCGGAAGGTGCGTGCCTTCAGGTCCACCGTCGCCCGGTGCAGCCGGCCCCGTGCGTTCGTCGACGGCACTCCGTGCGCCAGCTCGCGCAGCCACGCGTTCGTGCCGAAGTCCGGGTAGCGCACGTAGTCCACCACCAGGCTCCCGTCCTCCCGCTCGTACGCGTTGGCGAAGTGCCACGTGTAGAGCGGCTCCGTCTCGATGCGCACCGGGTTCGCCACGTCGTCGATAGGGATGACCAGCACCTGCGTCCCCAACTCCGGCCGCCACTCCAGGTTCTCCGAATAGGCCCCCATCCCCAGCAGCATCCGGAAGACGTTCAGCCGCAGCGGCGTCACGAAGAAGATCAGGTGCCGCTCGGTGGCGATGTAGTCGTGGATCATCGTCGGCCCGGGCAGGGGCACCTGGCCCAGGTGGCGCGCCGCCCCTCCGTCTGGCAGCTCGTACAGCTCCAGCGTGGTGACGCGGCCGTACTTCATGCCGAAGTTGTACGTCGCCTCGCGCCCCGGCACCCGGTGCGGGTGCGCGGAGAAGGTTCCCTCGATGACCCCCAGGTTCGTCTCGCCCAGGGTGTGCAGATCCTCGGGGGACAGCTCCGTGGGCACATCCCCCTCGTACAGCGCGAAGATCCGCCCGTTCCACCCCATCACCGAGGTGTTCGCCGCGTTCCTCTTCTTCCCGCCGTGCCTCAGCTTCCGCCACAGAGGGACCGCCGTGCCGTAGCTGCTGCTGATGATCCTTCCCGCCTCGCGCTCGGCCCTCATGCTCGGAGTGTCGATCCGCCGTGCCGCCCCTTGAGCGCCGCTGCCGTCGAAGCGCACCGCCAGGATGCCGCCGTCCCCGTCGAACCAGTGCTTGTAGCGCTCCTCTCCCACGCCGAAGCTCACCGGCCCCACCCGCATCAGCGTGCCCCGCAGATCCTCCGGCAGCTTGCCCTCCACCCGGAGCGGCTGGAAGCCATGGTCCTTCGTGAAGTCACGGAAGGCTCCACGCCAGCCCGGCTGCCCGGGAGGGGAAAGCTTCATCGCCGTGCTCGTCATCTCGTGTCTCCTCCGATTCGGGCGCCCTGATGGCCACCGTTCATGATGACGTTGTAAACATTGAAGTTTCCGGCGTCAACATTCAGAGTAGGCAGTGACTACATCTTGCACGGTGACGCCCGTTGAGCGAGGAGGAAGGCATGGCCACCCGAGGCACCCGGAAGAAGACGGCGGACAAGCCACGCTACCACCATGGCGACTTGAGGCGGGCCCTGCTGGATGCCTCGCTGGCGCTCATCTCCGAGGAGGGCTTCGGGGCCCTGTCGCTCCGGGAGGTGGCCCGGCGGGCGGGGGTGACGCACGCGGCGCCGTACCGGCACTTCCCGGACAAGGAGGCGCTGCTGGCGGCCGTGGCCGAGGAGGGCTTCCGCGCCATGACGGCCCGGATGAAGGAGCGCATGGTTCGCGAGACGACACCCGACGGACGGCTGCTCGCCTGCGGCGTGGCCTATGTCCTCTTCGCCATGGAGCATCCCGCGCACTTCCGGGTGATGTTCGGGCCGCACTTCTCCCATCCACCGGACCTGGGCGAGGCGGGCGGGGACACCGATTCCTTCGGGCTGCTGGTGGGCTCCCTCGCCGAGGCGCAGAGGGCGGGCATGGTGCGCGAGGGAGACACCCAGCCGCTCGCGCTGTCGTGCTGGTCGATGGTGCACGGGCTGGCGTCACTGCTGGTGGACGGGCTGTTGGCGCGCTCGGGTATCACCACCGTGGCCCAGGCCGAGGCACTGGCCGAGCAGACCGTGCGTGTGTTGTTGCACGGGCTGGCGCGCTCAACGAGCGATTGACGGAGGGTGCGCCTCGGCTAGGTTGCATGCCCATGGCCAACCCACCCGAGACGGAGTCCACCGAGAAGCGCGTGCGAGCCCGGGAGCTGGGCATCCCGCTCGGCCGCTTCAAGACCGGCCGGCACAACGCCATCACCGACGTGGAGGGGGTGCTCGTCGGGCACAGCACCATCATCCGGGGCGAGGGGCCGTTGCGGCCCGGTCACGGGCCCGTGCGCACGGGCGTCACCGCCATCCTCCCCAACCGGGGCAACATCTTCATGGAGCGCATGAACGGGGGGGGCTTCGTGCTCAACGGGGCCGGCGAGGTCTCCGGCATGACGCAGCTCATGGAGTGGGGGCTCGTCGAGACGCCCATCCTCCTCACCAACACCATGTCCGTGGGCGCGGTGGCCGATGGCATGGCCCGCCACATGGTGGAGCGCTACCCGGGCATCGGGGACGAGCACGACGTCATCATCCCCATCGTCGGCGAGTGCGACGACAGCTACCTCAACGACATCGCCGGCCGGCACGTGCGCGCCGAGCACGTCTACGAGGCCATCCGCAACGCCTCGGAGGGCCCGGTACCCGAGGGCAACGTGGGCGGCGGCACCGGCATGGTGACGTGCGACTTCAAGGGCGGCATCGGCACCGCCTCGCGCAAGCTGCCCGAGGCCCTCGGCGGCTACACCCTGGGCGTGCTGGTGATGTCCAACTTCGGCAAGATGCACAACCTGCGCGTGGGCGGCCTGCCCGTGGGCGAGGTGCTCGCCGAGAAGTTCAAGGACACGCCCCGGCGCGGGCAGACGTACGGCTCCATCATCGCCGTGGTGGCCACGGACGCCCCTCTGCTCAGCCATCAGATCAACCGCCTGTGCAAGCGCGTGGCGCTGGGCATCGGCCGGGTGGGCAGCTACGCGGCGCACGGCTCGGGGGAGATCGTCGTGGGCTTCTCCACCGCCAACATCATCCCCCGGCGCACCCAGAAGATGGTCTACAAGCTGAAGATCCTCCTGGATCAGCGCCTGGATCCCCTCTACGAGGCGGTGATGGAGGCCACCGAGGAGGCCATCCTCAACTCCATGTGCATGGCCACCTCCATGAAGGGGGTGAACGACAACTTCGTCCCGGCGCTGCCGCTGGACGAGGTGCGGCGCTTCGTGCAGGCCTGCCGGCCCATCTTCGCCTCGGTGAAGAAGCGCCCCCAGCAGACGAGCGCTCCCGTGGCCCGCGAGAAGCCGGCGGATGTGGACAAGGAGGGAGAGGTTCGGGCCGGCGCGGTGTTGCCCACCGAAGTCAGAGGGGCGGAGGGCATCCCGTTCCCTACACGTCCGGCCCCGGACGACATCGAGGACTCCTCTTCCGGGGGAAGTTCTGGTAGTTAGGCCCCCTTTTCGTTCCTACCTCCATCCAGGAGACACCTACATGGCCCGTAGCAAGAGCAAGCACCGTCGCGTTCAGCACAAGATCCGTCAGAAGTGGAAGCGCCAGGAGAAGCGCAAGGCCGCCAAGGCCGCCGAGGGCGAGAAGAAGTAGTCCGCCCCGGTCTCGCCGGCCCCGCTCCACGCGAGCACGCCCGCCTGCCTACTGGCGGGTCGCCGTGAAGGAGCGGGTCACCGAGCACCGCCGGGTCCCCCCGGCCGAGCTGCTCGCGAAGTTCCCCTGCCAGTCGCCCTCCAGTCGGGGCACCCCTCCATCACCCACCGCTGGGATGTAGCGACCGGTGAGGCTCGACGACTCGGGCCCGACCGTGCCGCCGTCCGTCGGTTCCGCGCCGCCTCCCACCAGGCCGAAGTCGTACGTATCGTAGAGCGTGCCGCGCAGCGTCACGCCGTCCAGCGTGGCGGTGATGTCTCCACCCCGACGCGTCACCTCCAGGGGCCCCTCGGGCAGCTCCACCGTCACTCCGTTGCAGCTCGAAGGAAGCGTCCCCGGCTCGAGCTCCAGGGCATAGAGACCCTCCATGGGAGGACATTGGAGGCAACCCCGCGACGTACCGCCACATCCAGCGGAGGCCAGCAGCGCGGCTCCCGTGAACGAGAGGACGAAGGTGGGGAACCAGAAGCGTCCAGAAGTCATGGATCGACTACCTCGGGGTGGAGCCCGGGCTTCCCGCAGTGAAGCGACGTTCCTACGTTCTGTCGCGTCCTGGGCGGGTTGCGTGGGTGAGGGGTGGGGGCGTGACGGGTTTAGACACCAAGCGGTGGTCCAATCTTATCTTCGCCGGGTTGTTCGGCCTGGCGTTGATTCTCTTCTCGAGAATTCTTCTTCCGTTCCTGATGCCGGTGCTGCTGGGCGGCTTCCTCGTCGTCCTGTTCCTGCCCCTTCAGGACATCCTGTTCCGCACCCGGTTGAGAAACTACCCGTCGGTGTGCGCGGGCCTGTCCACCGTGGCGATCTTCCTGCTCATCCTCGCGCCGCTGGCGGTGGTGGGGTGGCTGGTGGCTCGCGAGGTGCTGGGGCTGATGGAGCACACGCAGGACGTGCTGGACCGGATGGACCTGCGGCAGCTGGCCGCGAACCTGAACCTGCCGCGCGGGCTGCGGCGCTACGTGCCGGCGACCCCGCAGACGGAGCAGGCGCTGGCGGGGGCCATGGCCAGCGGGGCCTCGGTGCTCAGTGATCTGCTGGGGGCTGGCACGGCGCTGGTCATCGATCTGTTCCTGATGACGGTGGCCATGTACTACTTCTTCCTGGATGGCCGCCGCCTGTGGGCCGAGGCCACGCAGCTCATCCCGCTCGACAGGCGCTACACCCAGGCGTTCGCGCAGGAGTTCACCGACGTGGCGCACGCCATCATCTATGGCAACACCATCACCGCGCTGGTGCAGGGGGCGCTGGGGGTGGTGGGGCTGATGCTGGCGAGGGTGCCGCACGCGGGCGTGTGGGGCGCGGCGATGGTGCTGGTGGCGATGGTGCCGGTGGGAGGCACGGCGCTCGTCTGGGGACCCATCGGCGCGGTGCTGGTGCTGATGGGCCGGGTGAACGAGGGTGTCTTCCTGCTGGCCTGGGGTGCCTTCGTGGTGGGCAGCATCGACAACGTCATCCGGCCGAGGCTGTGTGGCTCGCGCATGACGCTGCACCCGCTGCTCGTCTTCCTGTCCATGTTCGGAGGGCTGGCGGTGTTCGGGATGATGGGGCTGCTGGTGGGGCCGCTCATCGCGTCGCTCTTCATGGCCATGGTGCGCATCTACCGGCGCGACTTCCTGAAGGTGCCGCCGGTGTCCCAGCCGGTGGTGGTGACCGAGTCCGCGTCCATGGTGTCGCCGGTGGTGGTGGCGCCGCAGGCGGTGACGGCGTCCGGGCCCACGGTGGTCGAGGGTTGATGACCGTGGACAATCGCCCGCGCGGTGGGTGAGGCTGCCCGGCATTCATGAAGGCCTCCGGACGCTGGATGTGTCTCGCGGTGCTCTCCTCGACAGTCGCGCTCGCCGGGGAGGAGGCGCCAGGTAGCGGGGAGCCGGCTCCCGCCGCGGCTTCCCAGGAAGCGCCCGGGGCCCGGTTGCCCCCGAGGCTGAGGGTGTTCCTCGGGGCGGCGGGGACGTGGCGCAACTACTGCGCGCGGCCGGGGGTGTCCTCGTGCGCCGTGTACGACGCGCGGCCCGCGGATCAGCGGATTGGCGACGACACCGTGGACTTCGACTCGACGGTGCCCTACGTGGGGATCGTCGCGGAGGCGGAGGTGTTCCCCCTGGCGCACTGGCCGTCGCTGCTGCGCGGGGTGGGGCTCACGCTGGCGTACCAGCGGAGCTTCGCGAAGACGACGGTGCAGGTGTCGACGCCCGTGGGCTCCACGCCCGAGCGCGAGGTGTTCGCGACGGACACGACCTACGGGGCCATGCTCGCGTACCGCTACTTCTTCGACCTGGGGACGACGGGAACGCCGCTGTGGGGCTACGCGGGCATCCGGCTGGGGGCGCTCGGCCGGGAGTTCGACGCGGAGAATTCAGTGGAGAGCCCGCTGCCGGTGGTGCACCGCTTCTACCCGGCGGTGGGGGTGGATGTGTCGGTGCCGCTGATGAGCGCGGTGCGCATCCAGGGGGCGGGCCAGCTCTTCCTGAGGCCCAACCCCGGGCGGGCACTGGGTGGTGAAGAGGACGGCTCGCGGCTCGCGGAGGTGCTCGACTACGGCGAGTCGGTGTCGAGCATCGGCTGGGCGGCGGAGCTGGGCGTGGCGGGCGACCTCTGGGGCCCGCTCGGCTACTCCGCGCGCTTCCGGCTGGAGCACTACGTGGACCGCTTCTCGGGAGCGGGCACTCGGCGCGGTTGGTCCGAGGGAGGCCTGGCCCAGGACACCTACTCCAGCATCCTCGCGGGCGTCACGGCCTCCTGGTGACGCCCCGGTGCGTCACACCGAGATGAGGCCCTTGCGGATGCCCTCCGTGACGGCCTCCACGCGGTTGGTGACCTCGAGCTTGCGGTAGATGTGCTCCAGGTGGGTGCGGATGGTGGCCTTGGACAGATCGAGCAGCTTGGCCGCCTCGCTGTTGGACACGCCCTTGGCGATGAGCTGGAGGATCTCCGTCTCGCGATCCGACAGGGGCTTGAGCAGGGGCTCGCCGGAGCCGTCGGGGGTGGGCGCGGGAGGCGTCTCGGGCGGGGCGGCGACGGCGGGAGCCGGGGCGGCGGGGGCGGTGGGAACGGGGCCCGCGTCGGGCTCCACGCGGAAGTGGCGCAGCAGCCGGCGCGCGAGGTTGGGCTGGATGACGGTGCCACCGGCGCGTACTTCCTTGATGGCCTCGATGATCTTGTCCGCGGGCGTGCCCTTGAGCAGGTAGCCCGAGGCCCCGGCCTTCACCGCCTCGAGGACTTTGTCCTCCTCGTCGAAGATGGTGAAGATGAGGATTTCGACGTGGGGCCACTGCGCCTTGACGTGGCGGGTGACGTCGATGCCGCTCATGCGCGGCAGGCCGAGGTCCAGGAGCATCACGTCCGGAAGGGCCTTGGCGACCTCCTCGAGCGCGGCCTCGCCGGACAGGGCGGTGCCGATGATCTCGATGTCGTGGTGGCTCTCGAGCAGCTTGAGCTGGTTCTTGAGGATCTTCGTCTGGTCCTCGACGACGAAGACGCGGATGGGAGGGGAGGACGCGATCGCTTCTTCGGTCATGGGAGGGAGGGGAGGGAGAAGGACACCCGGGTACCAGCCCCCGGTGCCGAGTCCACGATGAGGTTGCCGCCGAGCTTCATGGCCCGCTCGCGCATGTTGAGCAAGCCGTAGTGACCGCGAGGCGTCCGCCCCGGATCGAATCCCTTGCCGTCGTCGCGGACGGAGAGGTGCACCTGCTCCAGGTCGTAGTCGAGCTTCACGTCCACGCGCTTGGGCTGGGCGTGCTTGACGGCGTTGGAGAGGCACTCCTGGAGGATGCGGAAGAGGGCGAGCTGCGCGTCCGGCGACAGCTTGCGCACGAGGCCGCCGCGCTCGAAGCGGATGTCCAGCTGGGTGCGCTGGCTGAACGTCTTCACGTAGTCCTCGAGCCCCTGCGTCAGCTCGAAGTCCTCGCGCATCATCTGCAGGTTGCGGCGCAGCTCCTCGATGGACTCCTCGGCGGTGGTCTTGAGCTCCTGGATCTCCGAGCGCAGGGAGTCCTCGCGGGCCATGCCGAGGATGTACTCGGTCTGGATGATCATCGAGGAGAGCGAGGCGCCCAGGCCGTCATGGATTTCGCGGGCCAGCCGGTTGCGCTCCTCCACCACGGCCAGCTCCTTGAGATCGCCCTGGAGCTCCACCACCTCGCGGTGGGCGGCGGCCTCGCGCTCGTTCAGGTACACGAGCACGTAGACGATGATGAAGTTGAGTCCCGAGTACCACAGGAGGGTGAGCACCTCGACGGCGGTGACGTCCCGGTTGAGGAGCAGATCCAGGCGCGTGGTGACGGGCAGCGCCAGCATGGGCGGGAGGATCGCCAGCGGCTTGGGGTAGAGGATGGCGAAGAGGGCGGTGAAGAGCAGCTGTGTGGCGAGCAGCGGGCTCTGCAGACCGCCGCCGACCTGGGGCTTGGCGATGAGCACCACCATGATGACCAGGTCGAGGCAGAGGGTGATGTACGTCACCCAGCGGCCGGCCCTGGGGTGGTCGATGACCAGGAAGTTCGCGACGCTGTAGAGCAGCATCGTGAAGTAGCCCACGAAGGCGAAGGTGCTCTGGAGGCCGAAGTAGAAGGACCAGGTGGGCACCGCGAGGATGAGCAGGCCCAGGGTGAGGAACATGAGCCGCGCGTAGAAGAGGGCGCGGGCCCGGGCCACGAAGCGATCCTGCTCCCACGAGGCCGCGGCCTGCTCGGCGGAGACGCTGTCCGACAGCTTGCGCCGCTCCAGCACCGCGCGCACGCGGGCGCGCCGGTGCGAGTCGGCTTTGTCTTCTTCGAGGACGAGCGCGGGTTCCATCAGGCCGGCAAGCTTAAGGGACCTGCCGGGTTTTCGGGAATCCTGTCACTCCGGAAGACGCCTGCTCCCCTGGTTCGAAGGGGCGGGCACGGAGGAGGGGACTACTGCGCGTCCTTGGCGGCGCAGGCCTTGCGGGCCTCGGGCTGGCGCGCGAAGACGTACTCGAGACGGTCCTTCGTCTCGCCGGTGGCCTCGTTGAAGAGCGGGGTGCCGCCCGCGTACATGGTGCCCTCGGGGTGGCCGTAGCGATCCATCTTGTGCGCCTGGAGCCAGCGGTCCACGCAGGCCTCCACCGTGGCCCGTTCGCCGTCCTGGGCCTGGGTGCCCTCGGTGGGGGTCGCGCCGGAGAGGGCGGCTCCGGCCGAGGCGGTCTCGCCGGCGTCACCGGATTGACCGCCATCGCGGTAGGAGGGGTTGTCCACCGCGCCGTCGGGGTTCTCCCCGGTCTTCTTGGGGCAGCCGGTGACGAGCAGGGCGAGGGTGAGGAAGGCGAGCGCGTGTCTCATGGGTCCTCGGGGAAGGAGTGGGCTCCGTAACGGGTGCGCTTCTGTGTGAGTGGGGACGGAGCGGGGCGGGAAGATATTCGTTCGGTTCCGGGTCGGGCAGCTTTTCGCCATGGAGGAGCGGGTTGACGGCGTGCGGTGGCTCGGCGAGGGTCGGCGGGACATGGCCACGGTTCGCATTCCCACGTCGCTGCGGAGCTTCACGGGCAACAAGGGCGAGGTCCGCGTCGCGGGCGCCACGGTGGGCGAGGTGCTGCACAACCTGGAGAAGGCGCACCCGGGCATCGGCGCGCGGGTGCTCGACGACAAGGGCGCGGTGCGGCGCTACGTGAACGTGTTCCTCAACGACGAGGACATCCGTTTCCTGGGCGAGCTGTCCACGCCCGTGGCGGAGGGAGACCGCCTCACCCTCATCCCGGCCATCGCGGGAGGGTAGCGCCGCCCGATGGTTCCCTCGCTGCCGGAAGATCTCTCGGACGTCGTCCGGCACCTGGAGGCCTCCTATCCCCGGGAAGGCTGTGGGGTGCTGTTGCGAGCGGGGGAGGGTGGACCCTGGCGCGTCCGCCCCCTGCGCAACGCGTGCGACGAGCTCCACACCTCCCGGACCGCCTACGCGTTCGAGCCCCGCGAGTGGCTCGGCGTCCTCCTGGAGGCGGAGGCCCGCGGTGAGCACGTGGCCTGTGTGTTCCACTCACATGTGGACGCAGGTGCGTATTTCTCCGACGAAGACCGACGCCAGGCGGCGCCGGACGGACAGCCGCTGATCCCCGGGGTGACGTACCTCGTCATCGCTGTGCATGCGGGGTGTGCCAGGGACGCGCGAATTTTCTGGTGGGAGTGCGGAGAGTTCCAGGATCGTCGGGTTTCGCTGGACTCGATAGGTCGCCAACCTGAGGGAATCCCTTGAGAAGGCGGGCACTTGGCCGCCTGACCCCCCTACCTGCGGAAAGGTGGGTGCGAATTGTCAAAGGCTGTGGGTTTCGTCTATAACGCCCGCGACTTTTGATCTGCCGCGCTCTTTGGGGGGCACGGAGGAAACACCCCCCTGTAGGCGCAGGGAGTTTGGGACCCGTATGGCGCAGACGATTGGTTTTACCGTTTGGCTGACCGGCATGTCCGGGACCGGCAAGAGTACGATGGCTGAATACATCGCGGCCCGGCTCCGGCAGGTCGATCGCAATGTGGAGATTCTCGACGAGAACGAGGTCGGGGAATCTCTGTGGCAGGGCATTGGAGACAGCAAGGACGAGCGCATCATGACCGTCCGCCGGCTGGGGTACGTGGCCGGACTGCTCACGCGCAACAACGTGGCGGTGCTGGTTCCGTGCGTGAGCCCGTACAAGGCGGGGCGCGAGGAGAACCGCCGTGCGATCGGCCGGTACATCGAGGTGTACGTGGACTGCCCGACCGAGAAGCTCATCGAGCGGGACTCCACGGGCCGCTACAAGAAGGCGCTGAGTGGGGAGATCCCCAACTTCATCGGCATCACCGAGCCGTACGAGCCGCCGGCGTCGGCCGAGGTGGTGATCCACTCGAACGTGGAGAGCGTCGAGGACGGGGCGATGAAGATCTTCCAGTCGCTGCTGGACCTCGGGTACGTGACGGTGGACGAGCTGAAGATCATCACGGGCAAGAAGATGAAGGCGCAGCCGCCGACGAAGAAGCAGGTGTCGCGCGCGCCGACGAAGACGCCGGTGGTGGCGGCGACGAAGGCGGCGGGCAAGGGCGCCAAGGCGCGTCCCGCGGCCCGAGCGGCGCGGGTGGCGAAGCCGGCGGCCAAGAAGGCGGCCGCTCCCAAGCGCAAGGCTCGCTAGCCGGGCATCCATTCCTCCTCGATGGGGAGGGGTGTGAGACAACGAGCTCGAGGACCCCCAGGTTGCACGGGCAGCCCGGGGGTTCTTCGTTTATAGAGGTGCCCTCATGCTGACCCCCGAGCGGATCCAGGCCCTGTGTGACTCCTCCCGTCCCAAGTTGGACGCGATGCGTGCGGCGTTGCGCGCGCACGGTTCGGCGCTGGTGGCGTTCTCGGGAGGGGTGGACTCGACGTTCGTCCTGAAGATCGCGGTGGAGGAGCTGGGAGAGAAGGCGCTGGCGCTGACGGCGCTGTCGGCGTCGGTGGCGCCCGAGGAGGAGCGGGAGGCGAGGGAGCTGGCGGCGAAGATGGGAGCGCGGCACGTGGTGGTGTCGAGCGACGAGCTGTCCAACCCGCAGTACGCGGCCAACCCGACGAACCGCTGCTACTTCTGCAAGACGGAGCTGTACGACCTCTGCGAGGTGAAGAGGAAGGAGCTGGGGCTGGCGGTGGTGGTGGACGGCTTCAACGCGGACGACTTCAAGGATCACCGGCCGGGGCACAAGGCGGCGAAGGAGCACGAGGTGCGCTCGCCGCTGGCGTTGGCGGGGCTGACGAAGGAGGAGATCCGGGCGTGGAGCCAGGTGTTGGGGCTGCCGACGTGGGACAAGCCGCAGATGGCGTGCCTGGCGTCGCGAATCCCGTACGGGACGTCTGTGACGAGGGAGCGCCTCTTCCAGATCGCCGGGGCGGAGTCGGAGCTGCGCAAGAGGGGATTCAGGCAGTTCCGGGTGCGATACCACCAGGAGATCGCGCGAATCGAGCTCTCGGCGGAGGAGTACGAGCGCTTCCTATCGGCGGAGGTGAGGCGGGAGGTGGACGGGGCGCTGAAGGCGCTGGGGTTCAAGTTCGTGGCGTTGGATCTGGAACCCTTCCGTTCGGGGCGGATGAACGAGGCGGCGGGGATCCAGCGACCTGGGGCGGACACGCACCCATTACCGGTGGTCAGCTGATCCAAACCTGATCCTCCAGGCTGATCCTGGAATGATCCTCCCTCTCCCTTCGGGAGAGGGTCGGGGTGAGGGTATCTCGGCCCCCGGGTTCCTCCTGTGTAAGCCCCCTCTCCCTCTGGGAGAGGGCTGGGGTGAGGGTCATCCGTCCCACCTCACCGGGTTCCCATGAACCAACTCCCCCTGCTGCTCCTGCTGACCACCTTCTCCGCGCAGGCGCGGAATCCAGCGCTCCTCCTCGGCCCCGTCCTGACGTACACGGAGGGCTTCGACTCAGAGCAACTGAGGCGAGGCCTGTCGGGGCACGTGGAGATCGGTGGCAGCCTCCCGGTGGGCTACGAGGACAACGAGCTCTTCCTGCTGGCCCGAGCAGGCGCGGGAGCACCGGGCTTCAGCCTCGGAGCGCACGGAGGCTTCCGGAGCGTCTTCACGCTGGAGGAGTGGCAGACCTACACGGATCTCGGAGTGATGGTGCACGCGAGGCCCCATTTCTGGATAGGCCCCCGAGTAGGCGTGGGTGTGAGGCGAGCGCTGACCGAGACCCTCTCCATTTACGGAGGAGCGGGAGCGCAGCTGGGATTTGGATCCGGGCTCCGATTCGACATAGAGGTGTCGAGCGGTCTGCGCTGGAGTCTCTGATCCGGATCCGATCCCCGGGTGATCCAATCCTGATCCCAGGTGATCCAAGAGGTGGAGTGGATTTCTTGCGATCCGATGCGTCTGTGAGACCTTGTGTGCACCTGTAGGAGACAACGCACATGGACATGAATCCTCGCCTCACCTCGGTGGTGTTCCGTCTCAACCGCGAGAAGCTCGATGCGCTCAAGGAGCTGTCGCGGTCGACGAGGATCCGCCAGAGCGAGTACCTCCGGGAGGCGATCTCGGACCTGCTGACGAAGTACGAGGATCGGCTGGTCGACTAGGCGGCCTCGGATCCGGCTTCCGCGGGGAAGGAGAAGGGAGGCCCCAGGGGGAGACCCGGGGGGCGGGCCCGCTCCTCGGCGGGGAAGGGATCCACCTTGGAAGGGTAGTGCACCTCCCAGAGGACGAGCCCCTTGGCGGGGGCCTTGAGGCCGGGGATGGGGGTGCTCGAGTCGAGAGCGGAGCGGTAGAGCTCCTCGGAGAGGGCGCCCGCGGCGGTGAGGATCGCGGAGCCCACGAGGTAGCGCACCTGGTAGCGGCCGAAGCCATCACCGCGCAGGCGGGCCTCGAAGAGACCGTTGCCCAGCTCGTGCAGGGTGGCGGACGTGAGGGTGCGCGGCTTGCGCAGGCTGGAGTGCTCGTGGAAGGCGTAGAAGTCGCGGCAGCCCACCGCGGCGCCGAGCAGCTCCGCCACGCGCTCGGGAGCGAGGGCCAGCCCCTCCAAGCGGGGCTCGGCGGAGGGCTCCATGACGAAGGGCTGCCAGGCCTCCGACGCACGCCCCCCGAGCTGGATGCGGTAGCGGTACTCCTTGCCGGCGGCGCTCCACTGGGCGTGGAAGCCGTCGGGAGGGCGCCGGGCGACACAGAGGCCGAGATCCGGCGGGGCATGAGGCGGGAGCCGCTCGGCGAGCATCTCCGAGGTGTAGCAGGGAGGCAGGCGGACGCTGACGACCTGCATGCGAGCGTGGACGCCGCGGTCGGTGCGGCCGGCGGGCATGACGGGGTAGGGGACACCGGCCTTGCGGAGGGCGTCCTCGAGGGCCTCCTGGACGGTGAGGCCGTCCGGCTGGCGCTGGAAACCAATGAAGGGGGTACCTCGGTACCAGATCCACAGGGCGGCGGGGGTTCTCTTCACGGAGCGTAGGGTGTGGTGTGAGGGGCGTTGTGGAGGCCCGTGGGGCCTGGGATACTTCCCGGCCCATGTCGGCCGCACAAGATCTGCATGACCTCGAGCGGATACAGCTCGATTCCCAGTGGCTCTATCGTCAGGGAGACCTCGTCCTTGGCCCCCTGTCCGGCCACCAGGTGGTGGAGAAGTTGTACACGGGGGAGCTGACGGGGAAAACGGAGGTCTCCGCCTCGGGCCCGAGCGGCTTCCGCAAGCTCGAGGAGCTGGACGCCTTCCAGCTGCACGTGTCGAAGGCGGCGGTGAAGCTGAAGGTGGAGGCGGAGGCGAGGGCCGCGCACGCCCGGCGCAGGAGCCAGCGGCTCATGGTGGGCGGCGTGGCGGCGCTGGTGCTGAGTGGACTGGGCCTGGGGGCGTGGCACATCTCGCGCTACGCGTCCGTGTACCTGCCGGGCGTCGATCGCGAGCTCGACATCAAGGTGGATCCGCCTGTCATCACCGTGGCGAAGCGCTCCGTGCCCGAGGAGCTGTTCGAGTACCCCGGCGAGCCGAAGCGGCCGCCGGTCGCCAACAAGCCCCCCGAGAGCAAGCCGCTCGATACGCCGACGGAGAAGCCCGGGAAGCCGGAGAAGGTGGCGTCGGCCTCGCCGCTGCCGAAGCCGGGCCGCACGCCGGGGGGACGCCCGACGGGCAAGGTCACCACGGACGCGGACGGGCTGTCGACCGAGGTCAACTACGACATGGCCTCCATCAACCGGGTGGTGAAGCAGTACCAGTCGTCGCTCTTCCGCTGCTTCAAGGAGGAGGCCGAGCGCCGTCCGGGCTTCTCCGCCAAGGTCCCGCTCGAGTTCACCATCGGCAACGACGGCCACGTGGCCCAGCTGTGGGTGGACCACCCGCAGCTCAAGAAGGGCCCGCTCTTCGACTGCCTCTTCGGGGAATTGAAGAAGTGGCCCTTCAAGCCCTACCCGGGGGAGCGAGCCACGGTGAACCTCGCGTTCACCATCGGTAAGAAGTAGGAGGACGTGGCCAGGAGGCAGCGGGCCGCTTTTTTGCCCCCCCGGTTTTCCTGATGGATACGGGGAGCATGCTGACCGCAGCTGAAGCCGATATCGAGAAGAAGGCCGCGTCCGTGCCCCCGGGCACCTTCCGCCACACCGTGCTGGTGGCGGCCAAGCGCTTCAAGTCCACCTGGGCCGAGCTGGGCAAGCTGCTCGTGCAGGTGCGGGACGAGAACCTCTGGGAGCCGTGGGGCTACGCCTCCTTCGAGGCGTACTGCCTCAAGGAGCTGCACATCAAGAAGCAGACGGCCCTGAAGCTCACGCGCTCGTTCAGCTTCCTGGCCCGCAACGAGCCCGCCGAGGAGGTGTCCCAGCCGGACTTCCCCCAGAAGGCGCCGCCCTTCGAGGTCATCGAGGTCCTGGCGGACGCGGAGGAGCGCGGGCAGCTGTCGCCCCAGGAGTACCGTTCACTGCGAGACAGTATCTGGAACGCGGAGAAGCCGCCCAACGAGCTGAAGAAGGAGTTCGTGGAGCGCTTCCCGAAGCCGCCCCCCGAGCCCCCCCCGGAGAGCTTCCAGGTGAGGAAGCTGGCGCAGATGGCCCGGAAGCTGGCCGCCGAGGTGTCCGGGTGTCGCCGGGTACCCCAGGCCATCGCTGAGCGGGCGAGCGCCCTGGCCGAGGACCTGGAGGAGATCGCTTCGGGCGTGAATGACGCCTGATCGGGTGTTACTGAACGCTGACCCCGTCCGGCGGTACACAGCCCGCCGGACGACATATCCGAGATGGGCTTCCTGCGCGTGCAGCCGGAGCCTATATTTTGGCGGACGGCTGTTCGAGACGTGGGCAGCCAAACGGCTTGGGTGTGGTGGTGTCGGCTAGTAGGCTCCGGGGAACCGGGGTCGGTGAACCTGGAGGCGGCAGTGAAGAAGGAGCACCACGTCAACCTGTCCTGCTCGTTCTGCGGCAAGTCGCAGCGTGAGGTCCGCAAGCTCATCGCGGGCCCGACGGTGTACATCTGCGACGAGTGCATCAAACTGTGCAACGACATCATCGCGGACGAGAATGAGCGCGAGGAAGGCAAGCCGCAGGTGAGCTTGCCGACGCCGATGGAGATCAAGGCGTTCCTCGATGACTATGTGATCGGTCAGGACCAGGCGAAGAAGGTCCTCTCGGTCGCGGTCTACAACCACTACAAACGGATCTACCAGAAGAAGCCTGCGGCACGGCCGCGTCCGGGGATGAAGCCCTCGGGCTCGGAGGACGTGGAGCTGAGCAAGAGCAACATCCTGCTCGTGGGCCCCACGGGAAGCGGCAAGACGTTGCTGGCGCAGTCGCTGGCGCGCTTCCTCAACGTCCCGTTCACCATCGCGGACGCGACCAGCCTGACCGAGGCCGGTTACGTGGGCGAGGACGTGGAGAACATCATCCAGAACCTGCTCCACAACGCGGACTACGACGTGGAGAAGGCGGCGCGGGGCATCGTCTACATCGACGAGATCGACAAGATCGCGCGCAAGGGTGACACGCCGAGCGCCACGCGAGACGTGGGCGGCGAGGGCGTGCAGCAGGCGCTCTTGAAGATCATCGAGGGCACGCGGGCCAACGTCACGCCCAGGGGCGGGAAGAAGTACAACCAGCAGGAGTACGTGCAGGTTGATACGACGAACATCCTGTTCATCTGCGGCGGTGCGTTCCACGGCATCGACGGAGTGATCAAGCGCCGGGTGGGTGAGAAGGGCCTGGGGTTCGGGGCGAAGATCACCCACAGGGAAGAGCGGAGCGTGGGCGAGCTGCTCGCCATGGTGGAGCCGGAGGATCTGATGAAGTTCGGGATGATTCCCGAGTTCATCGGCCGTCTGCCGGTGGTGGCGACGCTGAACGACCTGAAGGAAGAGGATCTGATCACGATCCTCACGCAGCCGAAGAACGCGCTGATCAAGCAGTACCAGAAGCTGTTCGAGATGGAGAAGGTGAAGCTGACCTTCACGAAGGAAGCCCTGAAGGCGATCGCGAAGGAGGCGATGCGCCGCAACTCGGGAGCGCGAGGCCTGAGGGCGATCCTCGAGGACGCCATGCTCGACATCATGTACGACGTGCCGTACCGGGACGGCGTGAAGGAGTGCAAGATCACCGAGACGGTGGTGACCAAGCACGAGCCGCCCCAACTGGTGATGGAGAAGGAAAAGAAGTCGGCATGACCGTGTATGCCCCCTCTCCCTCTGGGAGAGGGCTGGGGTGAGGGTCTACTGTCCCGAGCCGCTGGCCTTCGAGGAGAGGGGGGTACAAGGCAGTGCCCGACTATCGAGGCAACACCATCATCGTCGGTCTGTTGGAGCGATGCCGTGATCTGCGCCGCTCCTCCACGGATGCCGAGGCGATTCTCTGGAAGCTGCTGCGCGCCCGGCAGATGGCCGGATTCAAGTTCCGGCGGCAGCATCAGTTCGGTCCCTACATCCTCGATTTCTTCTGCGCGGAGCGCTCGCTGGCCATCGAGCTCGATGGTGACCAGCACGCGCTACCCGCCAACGTCTCGCGCGATGCCGCGCGCTCGCGGTTTCTCGCGGAGCAGGGCGTGAGGGTCCTGCGCTTCGGGAACAGGGACCTGCTCTTCTAGACCGAGGCCGTGTTGGTGCGCATCTACACGGTGCTCATGGATGCGGAGGGTAGACCCTCACCCTAGCCCTCTCCCAGAGGGAGAGGGGACATCCACGGGCAGCGGTCATTGTGACGCTCTCAGCCCGACACGCGGACCGTGGTCTTCATCTCGCGGCCGGTGGCGGGATCTCTCGCGCGCATGGTGAGGATGCCTTCCACGTTCACGTCGAAGGTGATCTCCACCTGCACCGTGCCTGCCCGGGCCGGGCGGATCCCCGAGAACGTGAACTCGCCCAGCAGATCGTTCTTCACCACCTGCTCGTGGTCGCCCTGGAAGATGCGCATGGCCAGCTCGGTCTGGTTGTCGATGCTCGTGGTCGCCACCAGCTGCTTGGCATTGGGGATCGGCGCGTTGCGCGGGAACACCGTGTGGAACCCACCGCCCGCGCGCTCCAGGCCGATCGCCATCGGAATCACGTCTAGCAACTGCAACCGCAGGCTGGAGTTGTCCTCGAGCGACTTCGCGTACAGCGCCGCGCCGACGGCCACCGCCTCGTCCGGGTGGACGCCCTTGCTCGGCGTCTTGCCGAAGAACTTCGTCAGCCGGTCCTGCACGACGGGCATGCGCGTCTGACCGCCCACCAGCAGCACCTCGTCGATGTCCTTGGTGCTCAGCCCCGAGTCCACCAGCACGCGCGCCACCATCTGCAGCGTCCGATCCACCAGGTGGTTCGTCAGCTGCTCCAGCATCTTGCGCGTGAACTTCATCTCGATGTTCAGGGGCTGGCCCTGCGAGGTCATCGTGATGAAGGGGATGTTGAACTGCACGTCATCGCGCGCCGACAGATCGATCTTCGTGCGCTCGGCGAGATCCTTGATGCGCTGCATGGCCACGGGATCCGTGGCCAGATCGATGCCCGTCTTCGAGGCGAAGTCCTTGAGGACGTGGTGGATGATGGCGTTGTCGAAGTCGATGCCGCCCAGGAAGATGTCACCGCCGGTGGCCTTGACCTCGAAGACGCGGTCGCGGATGGCGATGATGGACACGTCGAAGGTGCCGCCGCCCAGGTCGTAGACGAGCACCTTCTTGTTGATGCCCTTGCCAGCGCCATAGGCCAGCGAGGCCGCGGTGGGCTCGTTGATGATGCGCACCACTTCCAGGTCGATGAGCTTGCCGGCCTCCTTCACCGTCTGGCGCTGCCGATCGTTGAAGTAGGCCGGCACCGTCACCACGGCGCGCTTGATGGGCGTCTTCAGGTGGTTGGCGGCGACGTCGCGGATCTTGTTGAGGATCTTGGCGCTGATCTCCTGGAGCGAGAACTCCTTCTTGCCCACGTCCAGGACGACGTCGCTCTTCTTGCCGGGGCGTACCGAGTACGCCACGACCTTCTTCATCGCCTCGACGACGTCGCTCTTGAAGGGCCGGCCGACCAGCCGCTTGGAGCCGTAGATGGTGTTCTTCGGATTGAGCTGCCACTGGCGCTTGGCCTCGTAGCCGATCAGCTCGTTGCCCTTGTCGTCGATCGCGAAGATCGAGGGGATGGTGTACTCGCCCCCCTTGTAGGGGATGAGCTTCACGTTCCCACCGTCCTCGACGATCGCGGCACACGAGTTGGTCGTGCCGAGGTCGATGCCGATGATGGGATCCTTGTGCATCGCGCGTGGACTCCGAAGAAGGGGGGCTCGAGGCGGCTGGGGCTCGCCTCGACCATGAACCCAGCAGGTTAGTTCAACTTCACGGGGGTCGCGAGCGAGAGTAGCCGTCCAGCGCCACGGGAAGTTGCAGCAGGTTCACCCCGGGCGCGTCCAGCAGGTCCTCGGCTGAGCGTCCCTCGGCCGGCCGCAGCGCCGCCACCTCGAGGATCACCCCGGTCTGACCCGCCGGGTCCGTGTCCGCCCCGGCGGGCGAATCCGGCACCCGGAGCGCTCCTCCGCTCGCCTCCAGTGCGAGGTACACCACGTGCCGCCCCCTGGGCCCGGTGAGCGTCACCCGGACGAGCCTCGCTCCCTTCCCGGCCAGGGCGCTCCAGCTCGCCACCGAGGGCGTGAAGGTGCGGCTCGCGGGGGTGTAGGAGGCGGTGGGCAGGGGCAGGAACTCGGGCATGGAGACGCGGGTGGGGAGGGTGGGCCCGCGGACGATACGGCCGCTGACGGACGCTCCCGAGGTGGCGGAGGTGGCGAGCGCCCACACTCCAGGTGTATCTCCCTCGGCCCCACCGTACGGCGCCCCACTGCGCAGCAGCACCGGCTGGACGGGCCGGGTCCCATCGGGCTGCACGGTTCCACCTGTGCGCGAGGCGAGCCCCATCGGCACCAGGCCCGCTTCGGGGGACAGCTCCACCGCGGCGATCACGGCCGTATCGAGGCCGGAGGGCAGGTTGGGGAGCACCACCTCCATGCGGCGGAGCTGCTCGCGGCGGGGGCGGTGGGTGATGCCGGTGAAGCGGCTGTAGTCCGGAAGGTCCTCGCTGCCCTGGCAACTCTGGGTGTTCGAGCACAGCCCATCTCCGTCGAGGTCCGTCGCGTCGGGCGCATAGGGCAGGTGGGAGAGGGAGGTGAAGGACTGGAGCGCGAAGTCCATCGCGCCGCTGTAGGCGAGCAGGTCCGCGGGGCGGAGGCTCGTGGCCTGGGCGAGGGGCAGCTTGCCGGCGAAGGCCACGGCGGTGCGGCGTCCCGCCTGTCCGAGGCCATACGAGCGTGGCTTGATCTCCGTGTTCCCCGCGAGCCCGAGAGACGCATAGGCCACCAGGCTGCTGGGGACGGGGAGGCGCTGGGGGAGGCCGGGGACGGAGACGAGGAAGGACTCCCCGAAGAGGTTGGTGAGATCCACCGCCGTGGGATCGCCCACGGAGAGCACGGAGAAGCCGACCGAGAGCTCGCCGGAGGAGTGGACCTCGTTGAAGCTGATGCCCGCGTTGAAGCCGGCGGCGCCGTGGACGGGGTTGTCCCCGAGCGGCAGGAGCACGTCGCGCGCGGGAGTGGAGGCCACGGAGACGCGGTCGTAGCGGGGAAGCCCATCCGCTCGCGGCTCGCCCGAGGCGGCGGAGAAGCTGGCGGTGGCTCCGGCGAAGCCGGGGAAGAGGGCCACGCCTCGCGAGTCCGTCGTCACCGTGACGGGAGCGGGGCAGGGGCCCGAGGCGGGAGGCGCATCACAGCCGAGCACCTCCACGCCCGCGAGCGGACGCCGGGTGGAGGCGTCCATCACGGTGACGCGCCGGCCGCTGTCCAGCGCGGGCAGCACGGTGAGCGTGGCCTCCTGGGCCGACACCGCCGCGCCCGAGGGTTTCGCCTGCACACGCACCGTCCCGGCGGACACGGCCGTCACCAGCCCCTCGGGAGAGACGGTCACCGCGCCGCTGGGAGAGCCGCTCGCGTCCACCGCCGAGAAGGAGCCCTGCGCCAGGGGGAAGCTGGCGCCGTCCAGCGTGTAGGCCACCAGCCCGAGCCGCACGGTGTCCCCCACCACGAGCGTGGCCGTCTTGGGGGTGAGGGCGATGGAGACGATGTTGCCCGCCGAGGGCGCGGGGCGGCAGGCGCCATCCGTGCAGGCCTCGTTCGGAGCGCAGTCCGCGTGCCCGCGGCAACCGCTCGGCACGCACCGGCTCGCCACGCAGGTGAGGCCTGGGGCACAGGTGCCGCTGTCCGTGCACGCGGTGGAGGGCTGGCAGTGCGAGTCCCGGCAGTACGCCGTGACCGAGCAGTCCGTGTCCACGAGGCAGCGCGGCAGCTCCTGGCAGATCTTCGTCGCGCAGTCGAAGCCCGGAGGGCAGGCGCCCGAGGCGAACGCCCGGCACTCGGTATTGGGGCCACACTGGGCGTTGGAGTCACACGGCTGGAATTCGGTGCAGCGGCCCGCGGTGGCGCTGGTGCAGTACTGGCCCGAGGGGCAGTCGGCCTTCGTGGCGCAGCCGGCCCTGGCGCACGTCCCGGCCTCGCAGATGAAGCCCGCGCCACACAGCTGGTCGTTCAAGCACTGCCGCAGGCAGTCGCCCTGCCTGCAGAGGTAGAGCAGCGAGGCCACGCGCGGATCCACGCCGGGCGCGCAGTCCGTGGCCTGGGTGCAGGGCACCTGACAGACACCCTGGGTCGGCTCGCAGCGCTGGCCGGCCGGGCAGTCGTTCGCCGAGGTACACGCGGAGCGCGTCACACACCGGCCCTCGCGGCAGGCCTGGTTGGAGGCACAGGCCGCGTCGGAGCCGCACTGACAGCGGCCCTCCGTGCAGGCGAAGCCCTCGGCGCAATTGGCGGAGGTCGTGCACTCGGGGCGGGGCGCGCAGGCACCTGCGGTGCATACCTGGCCACCACCGCACTCGGAGTCATCCAAGCACACCGGACCACAGCCGCCATAGCGGCATCGACCACCGGAACAGTCGGCGTCCGTGTCGCATGGCGTCGTCGAGGTAGGCGGGCAGGCGGAGAGCACTGCCAACAACACAACGGAAAGAAGAGCCCTGGACATCCCGCTCCCCGAGGGGAAAGTTCCGGGGGTCCCCGCGCTTGATGGCGGCCACCCGCCGGCGTGGTTAGTGGGTTCCTGAACTACAGCACAGAGGAGTCATCCCGTGGAAGCCAAGCGATACCTGCAGGAAGTGGGCGCCCAGGTGTCCGACGACTTCGTCAAGAATCGCTCCATCCTCTCCTTCGAGGAGTACCTGACCCTCTTCATGGGCGACCCACGGGGGCAGTCGCGCAACGCGGCCCAGTACCTGCGCGACGTGATGGACCACTATGGCACCGACACGGTGCCCCATCCCACCGGGAAGATCCGCCGCTTCAAGGTCTTCGATGTCCCTGGCAATGACCGGGACGGCCGCGTCGCCGGGCAGGAGGAGATCCAGAACGCCATCTACCGGCTCCTGGGCAACTTCACGCGCGCCGGCCGCATCAACAAGCTCATCATGCTGCACGGCCCCAACGGCAGCGCGAAGTCGACGCTCGTCAACGCGCTCAAGGCCGGCATGGAGGCCTACTCGCGCCAGCCCGAGGGAGCCCTCTACCGCATCAGCTGGATCTTCCCCTCGGAGAAGCTCGTCAAGGGCTCCATCGGTTTCGGCGGCGAGCGCGCGGCGACGGCGGCGCCCGCCGCGGGGGCCACGGGGGGCGACCTGTCCACCTACGCGCATCTGGACGCCGAGTCCATCGACGTGCGCATCCCCTGCGAGCTGCGCGATCACCCGCTCTTCGTCGTCCCGCCCACCGAGCGTCAGCGCCTGCTCGAGGGCGCGCTGAAGAAGAAGGGCGTGGCCAATGGGGACGGGCAGGGCGGCGACGACTTCGTGCTCTCCGACTACCTGCTGCACGGAGAACTCTGCCACAAGTGCCGCAGCATCTACACGGCGCTGCTGGCCAACCACAAGGGCGACTACCTCCAGGTGCTGCGCCACGTGCGCGTCGAGCGCTTCTACATCTCGCGCCGCTACCAGGTGGGCACGGTGACGGTGGAGCCGCAGATGAGCGTGGACGCCATGTACCAGCAGGTGACGGCGGACCGAGCGCAGCTGCTCAACGTGCCGCCCGCGCTCCACAACGTGGCCCTCTTCGAGCCCCATGGCCCGCTGGTGCACGCCAACCGCGGCATCATCGAGTATTCGGATCTGCTCAAGCGCCCCCTGGAGGCCTTCAAGTACCTGCTGGGCTTCAGCGAGACGTCCCAGGTGCCGCTCGAGCACTTCGTGTTGCAGCTGGACGAGGTGCTCATCGCGTCCTCCAACGAGAAGCACCTGGGCGCCTTCAAGGAACTGCCGGACTTCGCCTCCTTCAAGGGCCGCATCGAGCTGGTGCGCGTGCCGTACCTGCGCCGCTTCAAGCTGGAGCAGCAGATCTACGACGCGCAGATCACCCCCACCACCGTGGGCAAGCACGTGGCCCCGCATGCCACCGAGGTGGCCGCCATGTGGGCGGTGCTCACGCGCCTCAAGAAGCCCATCCCGGACCGCTACGCGCCCGAGGTGAAGGAGCTCGTCGATCAGGTGACTCCGGTGGAGAAGATGCACCTCTACGAGGAGGGCGTGGCGCCGGATCGGCTCAGCATGTCCCACGGCAAGGAGCTGCGGAAGCTGCGCACGGACCTCTACGAGGAGTCCGACGCCTACCCCAACTACGAGGGCCGCAGCGGCGCGAGCGCCCGGGAGATCAAGACGGCGCTCTTCAACGCCGCGCAACACCCCGACTACAAGTGCCTCAACGCGCTGGCGGTGATCGAGGAGCTCGAGGCCATCTGCAAGGACAAGAGCGTCTACGAGTTCCTCCTGCAGGAGGTGGTGGACGGCTACCACGATCACGAGGAGTTCGTGCGCGCGGTGGAGGCCGAGTACCTCGACCGGGTGGACGAGGAGGTGCGTGAGTCCATGGGGCTCGTCTCCGAGGGCCAGTACCGCGAGCTGGTGGAGCGCTACGTCTACAACGTGAGCCACTGGGTGAAGGGCGAGAAGATCCGCAACCGGATCACCGGCGCCATGGAGCGCCCCGACGAGCAGCGCATGGCGGAGATGGAGGGCATCGTCATGCCGAGGGGCGAGGATCCGGGCGAGTTCCGCCGCGGGCTCATCTCGCAGATCGGCGCGCACAAGCTGGACAATCCGGACGCGGAGATGGACTACCCGCGCATCTTCCCGGACATGTTCCGCCGCCTGCGCGACCACTACTTCGAGGAGCGCAAGCGGGTGCTGCGCCGCAACAAGGAGAACATCCTCAAGTACCTCTCCGAGGAGCGCGCCACGCTGTCTCCGCGCGAGCAGTCCCAGGTGGAGAGCACCCTCAAGGCGATGCACGAGCGCTACGGCTACTGCGAGCACTGCGCCAAGGACGCCATCCTCTTCCTCATGAAGAAGCGCTACGGCTGATCGCCAAGGCAGCCCAGCGAGCGGGCGCTCGCTGGGGGCGATGCTTTCCGAAAACGCGTTGCAAGGGGAAGATGGGAACTCATTAGAGATGAAGGGTTTTTGTTCCCCGTCCTCTCCTTGCTTCGGAGCGTCGATGACTCGTTTCGCCCTGGGCCTGCCTGCCCTCTTCGCCATGCTGTCCTGCGCCGCCGCTCCGAATCCGCATGCCGTCTCCGATACCTCGGGCATCGGCGGTGGGGGCTCGGCGCCGGTCGTGATGCAGACGGTGGGCGCCCAGGCTCCCCGGCTCACGCGCAGGGAGCAGGTGAAGCGCATCCTTCCGCACAACGTGCGCCTCGCCGTCCAGGAGGACGGCAAGGCGCGGCGCACCGCCTCGGGCGTGGTCATCGGCAGCGAGAAGACCGCCGAGGGCACCGTCAGCTTCGTCATCACCAACGCGCACGCGGTGGAGATGGGCGACCTGAAGGCTCCCCGTCTCGTCGTCATCGTGGATGACCGCGCCGACTCCACCGAGTACGGGGCACAGGTGGTGGCCTCGGGCTCGGTGCCGGACATGGACCTGGCGCTGGTGAAGGTGCCCGGCCTGGCGCTGACGCCCGCGCTGCTCGCCACGGACACGGAGGTGGAGCTCGGGGATGACGTGGTGGTGGCCGCCTCGCCCTTCGGCCGGGCCCTGTCGCTCTCCGGCGGCATGGTGTCCCAGGTGGAGTGGGACAAGGAGGGCAAGAAGCCGCGCATGCTGAAGACGGACGCGCCCATCGGCTATGGCGCCTCCGGTGGCGGTATCTTCAGCCTGGAGTCCGGCAAGCTGCTCGCCATCGTCGAGGGTTATCGCACCGCGAAGGTGGGCTTCGAGGTGGCCCAGCAGAACTACAGCTTCGACGTGCCCATGCCCGGCGAGACCTTCGCCGCCCCCAGCTCCAAGGTGCGTCAGTTCCTCCTGCAGCACGGCTTCGCCCGGCTGCTCGGCACCTCCGGGGCATCCAGGCCCGAGACGGGTCCGGACGGCTCGCAGACCGCCAGCCGCTAGGCCCGGCCGGAAACTCGCTTGCTACCCCCCTCCACGGTAGATGCCGGAGGAGGGGAGGTACGCATGGGCAACCGGAACTCCTGGGATCAGTACTTCATGGATATCGCTCGCCAGGTGGCCAGCCGCGCCACGTGCGACAGGAAGCACGTGGGTGCGCTCCTGGTGCGCGACAGGACCATCCTCTCCACCGGCTACAACGGCGCCATCCGCGGCCTGCCCCACTGCGACGACGTGGGCCACATGATGGAAAACGGACACTGTGTGGCCACCGTCCACGCCGAGGCCAACGCCATCATCCAGGCGGCCAAGAACGGCGTGCGCATCGACAGCGAGCGCGAGAAGCCCACCACGCTCTACACCACCGCCAGCCCCTGCTGGCCGTGCTTCAAGCTGATCGCCAACTCGGGCGTGCGTCGCATCGTCTACGGCGAGTTCTATCGCGATCCGCGCATCTTCGAGTACGCGGCCCGGCTCGACATCGAACTGGTGGGCCCCGGTCCCGAAGAGCAGCCGAGCGGGCGCTGACCGCTAGCGCACGGTGTCGGACAGTTCACGAGTCTTCGCGTGAGCTCGTTCTTCAGTACAGGTGAAACGTTTTGTGCAGGACATCTGTTTGGATGTCTGCCCGACGAATCCTGTGGGAATTACTCCCATCCGGCAAGAATTACCGGCCCAGGGTTGACGGTACCAGGGTGGCTCCCTAAATCCTCGCAGCGACAGGGCGGCGGGAGTGAAGGGCGCCGGTCAACCTCTTAGGGAGAATTCGTGATCACCTCCACGGCTGCGAGCAGCAGTGTGCCCTCGATACGTGAAGGGGCGGACCCGGTGGTGGACGCCGCTCGCTACGGCGCGGTTCCCACTCTCATGGACAGCCTCCTGCACGATGTGCGCAACCCCTTGAACGCACTGTCCATCCATCTGGAAGTGCTGTCCGAGAAGTTGAAGGTCGAGACGGGCCAGGTGCCCCCCTCGCAGGAGAAGAACCTCAAGGCCATGCGCGATCAGATCCAGCGCGTGGATGGCATCCTCCGGCGCTTCGCCGAGTTCATCGTGAGCCGCCCGGGCGTGCCCGGCGACGCGGATCTGTCCGAGACGGTGACGCGGGCGCTGGAGGTGCTGGCGCACGAGAGCCGCAAGCGCCGCCTCCAGGTGCGTCCCACGATCGCCGCCGGAGTGCGGGCGAGGCTGTCGGACACGGGCGAGCTGGGCTTCCTGGTGGTGCAGGCCCTGATGAGGGCCTACGGGCGCTCGGAGCAGGGAGCCGAAGTGACGGTGTCGGTACGGGCCGAGGAGTCCCGGGCGGTGCTCGAGGTGGTGGATGCCTCGACGGCCGCCACGGAGAACACGCCGGAGGCGGTGGCGGCCCTGGAGCTGCGGTGTGGGCAGCTCGGGGTGGAGCTGCAACTTCGCGCGGGGCAGTGCCGACTGAGCTTCCCGCTCGCCTGAGCGCGGTGTTCGAGCTTCTGAAACCTTTTTCCCATCTGGCTTGTTCTTGATGTCTGGAGGTTCTCACGTGGGCAGCGCGCGAATTCTGGCCGTGGACGACGAGCGCGATACGTGCGAGGCGCTGGCGGAGATGTTGACCGCCTGGGGCCACAAGGTGGAGACCGCGTTCGACGCGCACGACGCCCTTCGCAAGGCGGGCGAGTTCCGGCCGGACGTGGTCCTGTCGGACTTGGCCATGCCGGAGACGGATGGCTTGGGGCTGCTGAGGGCGCTGAGGGACGAGCTGCCGGACTGTCCGGTGGTGCTCCTCACCGGCCACGGCACCATCGACGCCGCGGTGGAGGCCATCCGCGAGGGTGCGTATGACTTCATCGTCAAGCCGCTCGACACGGCGCGGCTGAAGGTCTGCATCGACCGGGCGCTGGAGAAGAAGGAGACGATGCGCGAGGTGCAGGGCCTGCGCCGGCGCCTCAAGCAACTGGGCTCCTCGGACTTCATCGGTCAGTCCGCCGCGATGCGCAAGGTGTTCGAGCTCATCGAGAAGGTGGCCCCCTCGAAGGCGAGCGTGGCCATCACCGGCGAGTCCGGTACGGGCAAGGAAGTGGTGGCGCGCGCCGTCCACAACCTGTCGCAGCGGCGCGACAAGCCGTTCATCGCCATCAACTGCGCCTCCATCCCGGCCACGCTGATCGAGTCGGAGATCTTCGGGCACGAAAAGGGCGCCTTCACCGGCGCGGATCAGCGGCGGCCCGGCGTGTTCGAGCTGGCCCACGGCGGCACGCTCTTCCTGGACGAGCTCGGGGAGATCCCCATCGAGCTGCAGGCCAAGCTGCTGCGCGTGCTCGAGGAGGGCCGGTTGCGGCGGCTGGGCGGCAAGGTGGAGATCGAGGTGGACGTGCGCGTGCTGTGCGCCACCAACCGCGATCTGCGCAAGGAGATCGAGGCCAAGCGCTTCCGCGAGGACCTCTACTTCCGCCTCAACGTCTTCCAGATCCAACTGCCGCCCCTGCGCGAGCGGCGCGAGGACGTGCCCATCCTGGTGCAGTACTTCGTGGAGAAGTTCCGCGGGGACTCGGCCAAGCGCGTGACGGGCGTGCACCCGGACGCGATGGAGATCCTCAAGAACCACGAGTGGCCGGGCAACATCCGCGAGCTGCGCAACTCGGTGGAGCGCGCCGTCATCCTCTGCGACGGCGAGCTCATCATGCGCGAGCACCTGCCCCCCGACATGGCGGGCAAGAGCCCCGAGCGCCACACCTTCCGCCTGCCCTACGGGCTGTCGCTCGACGCGGTGGAGCGCGAGTACATCCTCGGCAGTCTCCAGCGCAACGGGAACAACAAGGCCCGGACGGCGGAGATCCTCGGGGTGAGCGAGAAGACGCTCTACAACAAGCTCAACCGCTACGCGGCCGAGGCCCGCCAGCAGCCGGCCAAGGGAGCCGAGGCGAACAGCCTGTCCGGCCACGGTGGACCCTCGTTGGGCAGCAACCCCGAGCTCCGCTGAGCCGCGTTTCGTACCGCCTCCCACCTACTTCAAGGGAAGAGGGCCCGGAGCCGACTCGGCTGGTCGGCTTCACGGCCATGCGCTGCTCTCGTCCGCACGCTGGGTGATCGGGCGTCGAGCGTATGTCCGACATGAGAGAAGGGCATGACGCAGCGCGCGAGGCAGAGGGTGGGATACCCCCTCTTTGCTTGACTCACAGGGTCACTGCGGGCGATCCTTCCCATTACACACCCACGGGACACTCGGTGGCATGGCTCCCTACTCAGGGGCACCTCCGGTGTGTCCTCACCGCGGCTGTCCAGGAACGGACGAAGAGCGGCCCCGCCGGGGGGCGTCAAGGAAGGCCACGTTTTCATGAGCGATGCGCGAGTTCTTCACTTCTTCGGCGGAAAAGGCGGGGTGGGAAAGACCACGCTCGCGGCGGCCTACGCCCTGCGGCTCGCGGACGATGCGCCCAAGGAGAAGGTGCTGCTCGTCTCGTTGGATCCGGTGGGTTCGCTGTCGGATCTGCTGAACAAGAAGCTGTCGGCGAAGCCCACGAAGGTGGAAGCGGAGGGTGGCGAGGCCCCCAAGGAGCCCAAGCCGGAGCCGAAGGGCAAGGCCAAGGCGGCCAAGGGCAAGGGCGAGGGGGGCTTGTGGGCGATGGAGCTGGAGCCCGCCGCGCTGCTCAAGCCATTCCTGGCGAAGTACCAGCCCGCGCTGCAGAAGGCGGCGGTGAAGGGCACGCACCTGACGGAGGAGGATCTGGGCAAGCTGTACAGCCAGGCCACTCCGGGGCTGGAGGAGCTGCTGGGCCTGCTGCACGTGGTGGAGCTGGCCGAGAGCGGTGAGTTCGATCGGGTGGTGCTGGACACGGCGCCCACCAGCCACACGCTGCGGCTGTTCGACATGCCGGTGGGGCTGCGCAAGTTCCTGGGCCTGGTGAAGGCGGGAGCGGATCGGGCCGCGAGCGGCAAGGGCAAGAAGGCGGCGGCGGCGCCCTCGGAGGAGCAGCTGTTCCTGGAGGAGTTCTCGTCGCGTGCGGAGAAGCTGCTGGGGCAGCTGAAGGATCCAGCGCGCACGGCGTTCCACCTGGTGGCGCTGGCGGAGCCGGTGCCCGAGGCGCAGACGCGCATGTACTTCGCGCAGCTGCGCGAGCGCGGAATTCCGGTGGTCGAGGTGGTGGTGAACCAGGTGGAGGACAAGGAAGGATGTCCCGCCTGTCTGGGCCGCCGAGGACTCCAAGCGCCACATGTGCGCAAGTACCAGGCGCTGGACAAGAACGTACCGGTGCACCTGGTGGGCAAGCGCGAGGTCGCGCCGCGCGGCCTGGAGGCGATGAAGGTGTTCGCCCAGGAGTGGGCGAGCGGCAAGGAGACGAAGGCGCTGGAGTTCGCCGCGGCCGAGGGCCCGCCGGCGCTGGTGCGTGCTCCGTCGATGCCGCCGATCGCGGCGCCGCCACTGCCTCCGACGCGGCTCATCTTCTTCGTGGGGCAGGGTGGGGTGGGGAAGAGCTCGTGCGCGGCGGCCGCGGCGGTGACGCTGACGGAGAAGGAGGGGCCGGTGCTCCTCATCTCGACGGATCCGGCGCATTCGCTGTCGGACGTGCTGCAGAGCCGGCTGACGGACGTGGAGACGCAGGTCAAGGGAACCAAGGGTCTGTACGCGCGCGAGCTGGACATGGCGGGGTGGTTCAGCAACCTGCGCAAGCGCTGGAAGGAGAAGGCGGAGAAGGCCTTCGAGGGCGCGCCGAAGACGGGCAACGAGGTTCCGACGGATCTGCTGCTGTTCCGCAACCTGCTGGACGCGGCGCCGCCGGGGATCGACGAGCTGGCGGCGATGTCGTGCCTGACGGACGCGCTGGTGCAGGAGCGCTTCAAGCGCATCGTGGTGGACGGGGCGCCGATGGTGAGCTCCATGAGGGTGGTGGAGCTGGCGGAGACGGCGAAGGGGTGGTTCACGGCGCTGCACGGGGTGCTGTCGAAGTACAAGTCGAAGGGGCTGGGCGAGCTGGCGGACGACATGGCGGCGTTCCTCAAGCACATCGCGAGGTTCGAGGCGGCGCTGGCCTCGCCGACCGAGTCGCGTTTCGTGGTGGTGACGCGCGGTGAGGATCTGGCGGGGGCGAGGTCGGAGCGGCTGGTGGAGTACCTGAAGGAGCGGAAGCTTCAGGTGGAGCGGGTGCTGGTGAACCGGGTGGGTCCGAAGGCGGACTGCGCGCGGTGCGAGAACCGGCGGAAGAACGAGCTGAACGCGGCGAAGGTGATCGAGAAGAAGATCGGCCTGCCGGTGACGGTGGCTCCTGCGCTGGGACGTCATCCTGCGGGTCTGAGGGAGCTCAAGGCGTTCCGAACGGCTTGGTACGCCTTGAGTGCGACCGCGAAGACGAAGGCGGCCTGACCGTCCCCCACAACCCCACTCCCTCTCCCTTCGGGAGAGGGTCGGGGTGAGGGTCTCTCGAATCCCAGGCTGCTCCCCGCGTCAATCCCCTCTCCCTCTGGGAGAGGGTCAGGGTGAGGGTCTTCCCGTCCCTACCCGAGGCTCACCGCAGCTCCATCCGAGGCAGATTCGGAATCACCCGAGGCACCTGCTGGCGGAGCCGCTGTGCCAGGTCCAGGGGAGTGCGGAGCCGTTCCCCACCAGTCTCCACCTCACCGCGCTCGAACCGGACGGCCAGAGCAGGGCCGGCGAGCAGCAGGCAGGTGGCGGGGACGATGCACAGCGCCACGGAGACGAGCGCGGCGCAGATGAATCCGAGCGTCTGCCGTGGCCGCGAGGTGGCGAATCCAGGCACTTGAGCCAGGGAGCCCAGGAAACCGGCGAACAGGGCACCGCCCAGCAGTCCCAGGAGCGCGGCCAGGAGCCAGCAGGCGCCGCCGAGCACGGTGCCGAACACGGGCTCGAGGAGCGCAGGGGAGACAGCCGCCAGCAGGAAGGCGAGGAAGAAGGGAGTCCCCGCCACCAAGGCCACCAATCCCCACTGCGGACCCTTGAGCCGCACCATACCCCGCCACCTCCGTGAGAGGAGGTTGGGCAGGGGTCGCCGGTCCGCCAAGCCCCGGAGGGGGGAGTCCGTCCTATGCCTCGCACTCGGAGGGGGAGTCGAGGAACCTCCCCAGCTCGTCGATCTCGAGAACGCCGCGGGGGGTCATCTTGCCGGAGAGGGGCTTCTTGCCGGGGAAGGACAGGGTGAGGGTGCGACCCTTGAGGGTATACGTTCCACTCACCTCCTCGGTGCGGGTCGGATTGGCGGAGTCCTCGATGACGCGGCGCCAGAGGACGACGCGTCGACCATCGGGGAAGGTGAGCTTCCGGGTGGAGCCGTAGACGCCCTCGCCGGGGGAGAACCAGGTGACACGGCGGAGGATCTCCGGGACATCGGCCAGGCGCTCGGGGGAGCGGCCCAGGAGGCGCTGCCAGCCGACGGTGTCGCGGATGGGGTCCAGGTCGGCGTCCTCCTTGGCGCGGGTGAGGCGGCGGGGATCCAACCGGACGGAGGTATTGAGCCGCTCGAGGATGGTCTCCCGGTAGGCCTCGTACTGACACACCTGGCCCTGCTTGCGGAGGACGCCCAGGGTGGCGGCGACGTTGTAGTGGGCGAGGGCGAGCTTGGGGTCGGCCTGGGCGGCGGCCTGGAACTTCTCCAAGGCTTCGGGGTACTTACCGGCCTGGTAGAGGCGGAAACCCTCGGTGTTGAGGGAGCGGGCGGACTGGGCGGAGGAGGGGGCGGCCAGGACGAGGGCGAGCAGGAGCAGCAGGCGGTGCATGACTCTCCGACGGAAGGAAGGGGGAGGGGATTCTACGCACCGCGTAACGGGTTGCGCGTTGTAAAGCCCTGGGGGCAGGTGATAGGGGTCCGGCGCCATGGCGAACGGCATCAACTATCCACTCGATTTCGAGCGCCCGCTCATCGAGCTGGAGAAGAAGATTGACGAGCTCAAGGCCCTCTCGGCGAGCGGCTCGGTGGATTTCACCTCGGAAATCTCCAAGCTGGAGAAGAAGGCCAAGAAACTGCAGACGGAGATCTTCAGTGATCTCTCGCGGTGGCAGGTGGTGCAGCTGTCGCGCCACAGCTCCCGGCCGTACTTCATGGACTACGTCCAGCACCTGTTCTCGGACTTCTTCGAGATGGCGGGAGACCGCCTGTTCGGAGAGGACCCGTCCATCGTGGGCGGCTTCGCGCGCTTCGATGGGAAGACGGTGATGCTGATCGGCCACCAGAAGGGGCGGAACACGAAGGAGAACATGGCGCGCAACTTCGGGATGCCGCGCCCGGAGGGCTACCGCAAGGCGGTGAGGCTGATGGAGCTGGCCGAGCGCTTCGAGAAGCCCATCCTGACCTTCGTGGACACGCCGGGAGCGTACCCGGGCATTGGCGCGGAGGAGCGCGGGCAGGCCGAGGCCATCGCGTACAACCTGGAGGTAATGAGCCGGCTGAAGGTGCCGATCGTCTCCACGGTCATTGGCGAGGGAGGCTCGGGTGGCGCGCTGGCCATCGGCGTGGGCAACCGCGTGCTGATGCTGGAGAACAGCATCTACTCGGTGATCTCCCCCGAGGCGTGCTCGTCCATCCTCTACCGTGACGCGTCCAAGGCGGAGAAGGCGGCGGACGCGCTGAAGCTGACGGCCAAGGACCTCAAGGAGCTGAACGTCATCGACGAGGTCATCCCCGAGCCCGCGGGCGGAGCGCACCGCGACTACTCCCGGGCGGCGGAGAACCTGGGCAAGGCGCTACGCAAGCACCTGGGCGAGCTGACCGAGCTGACGGGTGACGAGCTGGTCCAGGACCGCTACCAGAAGTTCCGCGCGCTCGGCGTGTTCTCCGGGCGTTAGCCGTTCAAAGGACGCACCTGCCATGAGACCGCTCGTCCCTCCGTACATCGAGACGCTCAAGCCCTACGTTCCGGGCAAACCCATCGAAGAGACGGAGCGGGAGTACGGTCTCACGGGTGTCATCAAGCTGGCCTCCAACGAGAACCCGTTGGGGCCCTCGCCCAAGGCCATCGAGGCCATGAGGGTGGCCGCGCAGAAGGTGCATCTGTACCCGGACGCGAGCAGCCACACGCTCGTGCGTCGGCTGGCCACGCACCTGGGCGTGAAGCCGGAGGAGGTGGTGCTGGGCAGCGGCTCGAACGAGCTGATCGAGCTGCTCATCCGCACCTTCACCACGCCGGAGGAGGAGGTGCTGCTGAGCAGTGGCTCGTTCCCGGCCTACCGCATCTCCACGCAGGCGCACGGGCGGCCCTTCGCCGAGGTGCCCATGCGCGAGGGGCACCGGTACGACCTGGAGGCCATGGCGAAGGCGATCAACCCGCGCACGCGGCTGATCTTCGTGGCCAACCCGGACAACCCCACGGGCACGACGTTCGGCCGCCAGGAGTGGGAGGCCTTCCTGGCGAAGGTGCCGGAGCACGTGCTGGTGGTCCACGACGAGGCCTATTTCGAGTTCGTGGACTGGCCGGAGTACTTCAGCGCGGTGGAGTACTTCCGGAAGCACCCCAACGTGGTGGCGCTGCGCACGTTCAGCAAGATCTACGGGCTGGCGGGCATCCGGCTGGGGTACGGGGTGATGGACGCGAAGCTGGCGGGGTACCTGCAGCGCACGCGGATGCCCTTCAACCTGACGATTCCGGCGCAGATGGCCGGGCTGGCGGCGCTGGACGACGCGGAGCACGTGCGGCGCACGCGCGAGCTCAACGGCGAGGGGCTGCGCTTCTACGAGACGGAGCTGCCGAAGCTGGGGGCGCGCCTGACGAAGAGCCGGGCCAACTTCGTGCTGGCGGACTTCGGGCGGCCGGCGGTGGCGCTCTACGAGAGCCTGCTGCGCAAGGGCGTCATCGTGAGGCCGGTGGCGGGCAATGGCTATCCCACGTCCCTGCGCATCTCGGTGGGGACGGCCGAGGAGAACGCGCGCTGCGTGGAGGCGCTGCGGGAGGTGCTCGCCTCATGAGCGCGCGTCCCTTCATCGTGGCGATCGACGGACCGGCGGGGGCGGGCAAGTCGACGGTGTCGAAGGTGCTGGCGAGGCGGCTGGGCTTCGCGCTGGTGGACACGGGGGCCATCTACCGCTGCGTGGCGCTGAAGGCGCGGCGGGAGGGCCTGGCGTTCGACGACGACGCGAAGCTGGGCGAGCTGCTGGGCCGGGTGCACGTGTCCTTCGAGGTGGTAGGCGAGGACAACCACGTGTTCCTGGACGGCGAGGACGTGTCGGTGGAGATCCGGACGCCGGAGAACTCGATGGCGGCCTCGCAGGTGTCGAGTCGGCCGGTGGTGCGCGCGGGGCTGCTGTCGCTGCAGCGGCGGCTGGCGCTGGAGACGGCGAAGGGGGCCATCCTGGAGGGCCGCGACATCGGGACGGTGGTGTTCCCGGACGCGGACGCGAAGTTCTTCCTGGAGGCGAACCCGGAGATCCGGGCGAGGCGCCGCTACGAGGAACTCTTCCAGAAGGGAGTGGAGCGCTCGCTGGAAGACGTCCTGGCGGATCAAATCAAGAGAGACCAGGACGATGCGTCACGAGCGGTGGCGCCGCTGAAACCAGCGGAGGACGCGATCCGGCTCGACTCGAGCGTGCTGCCCCTATCCGAGGTGGTGCAGCGTCTGGAGCAGGAGATCCTGTCCCGGATGTCGAAGCGCTAACTCCCTCTCCCTCTGGGAGAGGGCTGGGGTGAGGGTATAGGACCCAACCGGGTTCCCACCCTCGCCCCCTGGCAGCAATCCCGTTACCGGCGCCGAGAGAACCACGCCATCAACTGTTCCAGGGCGCGGCGGTCCACATCATCGAAGGTGGCCTTGTGCTCGGAGTCGATGTCGAGCACGGCGATCAACTCACGATTGGGCCCGAAAACAGGGACGACGATCTCCGAGACCGACCGTCCGTCACAGGTAATGTGACCGGGAAACGCGTGGACGTCCTCGACGACGACGGTCTCTCCCTTGGCGGCGGAGGTGCCGCAGACGCCCTTGCCGAAGCGGATCTCCAGGCATCCGAGGGTGCCCTGGTAGGGGCCGACGCGCAGGAGCCTGCCGGGCTCGACGACGCGGTAGAAACCGGTCCACAGGTGGCCGAAGGCGTGGTGGAGGAGGCAGCTCATGGTGGCCATGGCGGCCACGTCGTCGTTGATGCCCTCCAGCACGGCCTCGACGTGCTTGGTGAGCTCGGCATAGGCCTCGGCCTTGGGCATGCCACGCAGATCCAGGGTGACTTCAGCCATGATGTGCGGTCCTCGAAACAGGGGCCGGCGCGAGGTCGCGCCAGGGTGCGGCGCATGTTTAACCTGAACCCGGCCGGGCCGCGATGCCTTGCCGGGAGGACACCTTCACGAGAGCCCCTTGGGGGCTACTCGAAGATGGGGACCGAGTCGTCCTTGTCCTTTTCCTTGGCGGGCCTGGCGGGGCGAGAGGGCCGGGGCTCGGAGGGAGCGGTCTTCACGGGCTCCAGGGACACGCTGACTTCCTGCGAGTCCGACATCACACCCGTGAAGTCCAGCTTGCGCTTCACGTCCTGGTGATCGGCCAGGCGGAAGGTGAGCTCATGGACCTCGTCGCGGCGCAGCCGGCGATCCAGCGGCGTGGTGCCGATCTGCACGTCGCCAACGAAGACGGCGGCGCCGGCGGGGGTCGAGCGAAGCTGGACCAGGAGCATGCTGTCCACGGCGGGCGCCGCGGGCTTCTTCACCTCCGCGGTGGGAGGCGGAGCCTCGACGGGGGTGGCGGGCCGCAGCACGACGAAGGCGCCACCGGCGGCGATGAGCAACAGGGGCACCGCCACGAGCGCCACCTTCCCGACCCCGAAGGAGGAACCAGGCTGCGTCTCTTCCCCGGTCGGAGGAGGAGGCTGGCGAGCGGGAGCGGGCGCCTCGGGACGAGGGGTCCGCTGGCGAGGGGCGGAAGGGGACCCACCGCTGCCATTTCCACGCGGACCCCCGGCGACGGACGACTGCGAGCCCCGGGCCGCGGCCTGCGCGCCCCTCGCGACGGATGGCTGCGAGCCTCGGAC
This sequence comes from Archangium violaceum, assembly GCF_016887565.1. Lineage (NCBI taxonomy): Bacteria > Pseudomonadati > Myxococcota > Myxococcia > Myxococcales > Archangiaceae > Archangium > Archangium violaceum. The sequence goes on along the minus strand of NZ_CP069396.1, from coordinate 7,392,497 downwards.
GGCGGACTGCTGCGAGGTCCCCCGGGCCGGTCCACCGGGAGGCCGGGAGCGCGCCCCGCTCGGGGACGAGCGGCCGGGCTTCGATACGCTGCGCTGGCTCGGCCTGCTGCCGCCGCCCGCATCGGGGGCGGAGCCGGTGGGGAGCGCGTCGAGCTCCTCGGGCGACAGGTCCGCCACCGCGTCCAGCATGGCGTCGAGGAACTCCTGGGCGCTCTGGAAGCGGTCCTCCTTCTCGCGGGCGAGGGCCCTCTGGAAGAACTCCTCCACCGCCGGGGGCACGGGCGCGCCCTGGCGCTTGGCGGCCACGGTGGGAGCGGGCTGCGTCAGGGCGGCGGTAAGCGCCTTGCGCACCGTGTTGGCGCCATAGGGCGAGGTACCCGTGAGGCAGTAATAGAAGACGCCGCCCATGGAGTAGAGGTCGGAGCGGTGGTCCACGCTCTCGCCGCCGGCCTGCTCGGGAGGCATGTACTGCGGCGTGCCGAGCACCTGGCCGGTGGAGGTGAGCTGCTGCTCGTCGTCCTGCTCGAGCGCCTTCACCAGGCCGAAGTCCAGCACCTTGGCGAAGTCCCGCCCGTCGAGCTGCTGGATCATGATGTTGTGCGGCTTGATGTCACGGTGGACGGCGCCCTGCTCGTGGGCGTGGGCGAGGCCGCGGCAGGCCTGCTCGATGACGTCCACCGCGCGGCGCAGGGACATGGGGCCGTCGCGCTTGACGAGCTCGCGCAGGCTCTCGCCCTCGAGCAGCTCCATGACGTAGTAGCAGGTGCCGTCCTGGGCGCGCCCGAAGTCGTAGATGGTGATGATGTTGGGGTGGCGCAGACGGCTGGCGATCTCCGCCTCGCGGCGGAAGCGCTCGAAGAACTGGGGCGCGGCGGCCAGCGAGGGGTTGAGCGTCTTGACCGCCACCGGGCGCTGGACGGACGTCTGGGTTGCACGGAAGACCATGCCCATGCCGCCCTGGCCGAGCACGTCTTCGATCTTGTAACGACCGTCGAGCACCTGGCCGATGAGCGCCATCTGGGGGGCGCTGCAGAGATGATCGGAACCGTCGGTGCTACCGCAGTGCGGGCAGGGGGAAGCCATCGGAGCCGGAGTATAGGCAGAGGCGAACGGCGCCGGGCAGGGGGACTGACGGGGAGACGCGGATTCCCGGGGTGGAGGGGGAGCGGGCAAGCACATCGGCCGTTCCCGAGAGGGCGCCGGGCTGTTACACCCCCGAACCCGCCATGAGCCTCGCCATCGCCCAGGACATCTGCCTCTCCTACGGGAAGAAGGTTCTCTTCGACAACGAAAGCTTCACCATCGGCCCCAAGGATCGCGTGGGCCTGGTAGGAGCCAACGGCACGGGCAAGAGCTCGTTGATGAAGATCCTGGCCGGGGCCCAGCACCCCGACTCGGGCACCATCACCTACCGGCGCAAGGCGCGCATCGGCTACCTGCCCCAGGAGCTGGCGGGCCTGCCGGAGGGCTCGGTGGTGGACGCGGTGATGAGCACCGTGCCCGGCCGCGACGCGCTGGAGGCGCGCCTGCGGGACACCGAGGCGGCGCTCGGCAACGCGGCCAGCGAGGAGGAACAGCTGGAGCTGGCCCAGACGCTGGCGGATCTGCACACGGAGCTGGACCACTTCGAGGACCACTATGGCCGGCACCACGCCGAGCGCATCCTCAAGGGCCTGGGCTTCCGGGAGGCGGATCTGGCCAAGCCCACGGGGGCGCTGAGCGGTGGCTGGCGGATGCGCGCGGCGCTGGCGGGCCTGCTGCTGCAGGATCCGGATCTGCTGCTGATGGACGAGCCCACCAACCACCTGGACGTGCCGACGCTGGCGTGGTTCGACGGCTTCCTCAAGCGCTCGAACAAGGCGCTGATCCTCATCTCGCACGACCGGGACTTCCTCAACCGGCAGGTGGGGCGGATCCTCTCGCTGGAGATGGAGGGACTGCGCTCGTACGTGGGCAACTACGACATGTACAAGCGGCAGCGGGCCGAGGAGATGGTGCAGCTCAAGGCCCAGGCCGAGCGCGTGGAGGCGCGCAAGGCGGAGCTGCAGGCGTTCATCGACCGCTTCGGCGCCAAGGCCACCAAGGCGCGGCAGGCGCAGAGCCGCGCGAAGATGCTGGAGAAGATGGAGGACGTGCAGGTGCTCGAGGAGCGCTCCACGGTGCACTTCCGCTTCCCGGAGGTGGAGCGCTCGGGCCGCGACGTGGTGCTGCTGGAGGGCATCCAGAAGCGCTACGGGGAGAACGTGGTGTACTCGGGGCTGGATGCGCGGGTGGAGCGCGGGCAGCGCATCGCCGTGGTGGGCGCCAACGGCGCGGGCAAGACGACGCTCCTGAAGATCATCGCGGGCGAGCTGGTGCCGGACGGGGGCACGGTGAAGTTCGGGCACAACGTGGTGATGGGGTATTACGCGCAGCACCACGCGGACAAGCTGGACAAGCGCAACACCATCATCGACGAGGTGCGCCCGCTGGCGGCGGACAAGCCGGAGAGCTTCGTGCGTGGGGTGCTCGGGTCGTTCCTGTTCTCGGGGGACGACGTGGAGAAGCCCATCGGCGTGCTGAGCGGAGGTGAGCGCGCGCGCGTGGCGCTGGCGAAGCTGCTGCTGGTGCCCTCCAACCTGCTGCTGATGGACGAGCCGACGAACCACCTGGACCTGGACTCGACGGAGATGCTGATCGATGCGCTCAAGGGGTACGGGGGGACGCTGGTCTTCGTCTCGCACAACCGGAGCTTCGTGAACGGGTTGTCCTCGCACGTCTGGGACGTGGTGGGGGGCAAGGTGGAGACGCACCCGGGCAACCTGGACGACTACCTGTACCACCAGGAGCAGAAGCGGCTGGCGGAGGAGGCCGCGGGGCTGGGCGAGAAGCAGTCGGAGAAGACGTCCACGGCGGGCCTGTCCGAGAAGGACCGCAAGCGGATGGAGGCCGAGGCGAGGCAGAAGCGCAGCGCCGTGGAGGGCCCCATCAAGAAGGAGATCGCGAAGATCGAGGAGGCGATCTCCAAGCTGGAGACGGCGCAGAAGGAGCGCGAGGCCCAGCTGGCGGATCCGGCGCTCTACAACGACTTCGCCAAGGCCAAGCCGCTGATGGACACGCACCGCGAGGGCAAGGAGCAGCTGGAGCAGCTCTATGCCCAGTGGGAGGCGGCGCAGGAGAAGCTGGCCGCGGCCTCCGCTTCTCTTTGAGGAACATGCAGTTCCAGGTTGTCCTGGATTGCACTTTTACGGTAGAATTCTCCTCCCCGGGTGCGCTCGTCATGGCGCCGGGTAGAGGGGAACTCATATGTTGAAGAGATTCGAGAGCGCGGTGGGCGTGCTGGTCATGGCCCTCGCGCTGGCGGCGTGTCAGCCGCCCGAGGGGGAGCAGCTCCAGTCCAACGAGGGAGAGGCGCAGATGGTGGTGCGCGGGCTGTCCTCGTACAACATCACCCGGGTGGTCGTCACCGCGCGGCCGGCCAACGTCTCCAAGACGCTGGACTACAACCCGGACACGGGTGCCTTCTCCGGGCGCCTTTTGCTGCCCGCGGGGGAGCAGACCCTGACGGCCGAGGGCTACTCCTCCTACGGGGTGGACGGCGGCTCTCAGGACGGCGGTTATCCGGATGGCGGCTCTGTGGACGCGGGCTCGTCGGACGGCGGCTATATGGACGCGGGTTCGAGCACGGAGGACGGTGGTTGGACGGACGCCGGCCGCCCGGTGGACGGGGGCTCGTTCGACGGGGGCCCGACGACCGGAGACGTCCTGGTGGCCGCCGGCTCGGCGACCGTCACGGTCGTGGCCAACAGCACGACGGCGGTGACCCTGCGCATCCATGACATCACGCCGCCGCCGCCGCAGGGCGACATCGGGCCTCTCATCTACTCGATGACGAGCTCCCGGTCGGATCTCACCGTTGGCGCCTCCACGCAGCTCGAGGTGAACGCGGTGGATCTCGATGGGGATCCGTTGTTCTACACGTGGACGAGCAACTGCCCGTCGGGCACGTTCACCAGCCCCTATGCAGCCACCACCAGCTGGTCCAGCAGCGCTCCGGGCGTGTGCAAGCTCTCCGTGACCGTCTCCTCCCGCGCGCAGAGCGTCACCGAGTCGGTGGACGTGACGGTCTTCTCGGCGCCGGTGGATGGTGGACCGGGTGAGGGCAGCGTCCAGGTGAATGGCGAGTACATCGCCCGGCCCAACATCTATGGCCTCTACGTCACCGGTCCGGGTGTGCCGGGCGTGGGCGTGTCTCGTTCCAGTCCGAACGCCACCCTGCCCAACATGCAGGCGGGGGCGATGTACTTCGTCGAGATGCAGCTGGATTTCGGCACGCGCTTCGGGGCCTTCGAGAAGAGCCTGGAGTCCGACTGTGGTGGTTCCTGGATGCTGTCCTGGGATAGCTGCGCGACGAATGGGTACTACTGCTCCGTGAGCTACTACTGGACCGCGCCGGCTTCCGGGGCGGTGTGCAAGCTGACCGCGCGGGCCGCCAACAGTGGCCTCGGCGACAGCTTCTCCGTTGGCGTCGTCGTGAAGTAGCGCAGGGCTCTCCGCCGACCCCCGGCCGCGATACTCCGCCGGGGGTTGGCCAGGAGTTACCTGGAGGCCTTCCACCGCGCCAGCCGCGAAGGCACGAGCAGGAGCACCACGCTCAGCAGCAGGGCGGTGGGGCGCAGCCAGTCCCCCCAGAGCACCATCAACGTGGACAGGTGCGGAGTGGGGGGAACCGCCAAGGCCAGGCTCGCACGATGGTTGTCCGGCACCTCGGTGAGCACCTCGCCCGTGGGGCTGATGAGGGCGGAGATGCCCGAGTTGGTGACGCGCACCTGAGGCAGCCGCGTCTCGATGCTGCGAAACGCCGCGTGCATCAGGTGCAGCTTCGGCGCCGGCGTTCCGGAGAACCACGAGTCGTTGGACAGTGTCAGGATCAGCTCGGCGCCGCGGCGGGCTTCCTCGGCGACGTAGCTGGGGAAGATGGACTCGTAGCAGATGAGCGGTGCGAGGGTGAGCGATCGGCCCTCGCCCAGCGGGAGCGCCATCGTCTGGGGACCGGGACCGCGCTTCCAGTAGCCCGTCCAGGGCAACCGCTCGCGCAGCCAAGGCGAGTCGATGCTCTCGGGCACCCACTCGGTCAGCGGGAAGAGCATCGTCTTGCGGTATGCCGAGCGCGCCAGCGTCCCATCGCGCCCGGGACCCAGGAGCATGGCGGCGTTGTACTCGCGTTGTTGCTCCAGGTCATACGTGCCGAAGAGCAGCGGCACCCGGCGCTGCGTGACATACGCGGAGATCTCCGCGTCGAACTCGGCGCCCACCTCGCTCTTGGGCGTTCCGAAGGTCGTCGGGTACACCGTCTCGGGCCAGACGAGCAGGTCCAGCTTCCGGTTCTGGAGCAGCGCATCCGAGAGCTGGTAGTGCGTGTCCAAAATCATCCGGACCACGTCGTACGTGCCCATCTCCGCCGCGAGCTTCTCGTACTTCGTGATGTTCGCCTGCACGACGCCCACCACGAGCTCCGGCTCCTGGGTCTTGTGTTCGGCCACCTGCCGGTAGCGGAGCTGCCCGTACCCGAACCCGCCCAGCACGAGCGCCGCCAGCACGGCCAGGGGCGCCAGCGCGCGCCGGAAGCCAGCTCGCGGACCGTGCGCCACGAGCACCTTGCCCGCCGCGAGCACGCACTCGTTACCAACGAGGAGGAGGAGCGTGAGCCCATGCGCTCCGGCGATGTCGGCGCCCTGCCGCAGGGACTCGGAGGCGTAGAGGCCCTGTCCGAGCGTCTCCGCGAAGAGCTTGGGGCACAGCCACTCGGTGCCGACGTACACGAGCGCGCCCGTGAGCGTGACGCGCCAGAAGGCCAGAGGGCCCTCCTGGGGCGCCTTGCGCAGGTGGTGGCGCGCCAGCGCGAAGGTGATGAACTGGAGCTCCATGAAGGGCGCCAGCACCAGCAGGGCGAGCCAGCACAGCGCGAGGGGCGCTCCGGAGTAGCTCTGCAGCGCCCCGGGGAACCAGCCGAAGAGGGCGGCGGTGAAGGACAGGGCGATCGCCACCCCCCCGAGCACGGCCTCGCGCCGGGAACTGGCCCGATCCAGCACCCACAACCAGGGCACGAACGCCACCCAGCCGAGCGCCACCCACCGCGCCTCCAGGCTTCCGAACAGCCACATGAGGCCGGTGGTGCCCGCGACGCCGAGCAGCAGGGCCGCCAGGCGCCGTGCGCGTACCGCACTCGCGCTCATGGAATGGGCTCCACTCCTTCGGGTCCGGCGGGAAGCTCGAGGATCTCGATGGGCATTCCCGGGGGCGCCATCTCGGGTGGGACGACGCGGTTCGAGGGCAGCTCGACGGGGTTCCCGCTCGAATCGGTCGGCTTGTAGTCCGGATGGAACATGAGGATGGGCTGCACGCGCTCGCCGTTGTCCGTGGCCTGGTAGTGGCGCACGTAGCCGTCGGGCAGCGGGAAGTCCTCGGGAACGATGATGCCCTGCTTGAGCGGGCTGGTGCCGGGGCGGTACAGGTTGATGCCCTCGGCGGGAGGCTGCTGGGGCTCGGACGGCTGCTCCGCGGGGGCCTCGGGCTCGGGTGTGGCCGGAGCGGCTTGCTGGGGCGCGGGCGTCGGAGCCGGTGGCGCCACCCTCGGGGGAGGAGGGGAGGGGGCGGGCGTGGCCCGTGCGACCCTCACTGGCGCGGGCTCCTGACTGTCCGGCACGGGGTCGGGCGAGGACACCAGCCATGCGCTCAGGAGCAGGCACAAGACGGTGACGCCGAGCGCCACCCAGACGAGCCAGGTGCCGTTGCCGCCCGTGCGCTTGCGCTGGATGCGCGTCACGCCGTCACGATCGACGTGCCGCTCTTGGTTGGGAGGCTGCGAAGCCATTCTCGTCCCTGTTCTCCGGAACTCGTATGCTACGGGCCCCCTGCTGTCCGGGCAATCCGTCCCCCATGACCCCCACGCACGCCGATGCTCCCGCGGAGCCCCCCGTCAACGGTCAGGCCGAGTCCCCGCGCTTCCAGGTCCACGCATACCCGCTGGCGCTGAGGCTCCTCGGCTCCGTGCTCCAGGTGCTGACCGCACTCACGGTCCTGTACGCCGCGGTGCTCGCCATGTTCTTCACCTTCACGGGGGCGCAGAATCCCGTACCGCCCGCGCGGGCGGGCTGGTGCGCCCTGGTCGCGCTCGTCCTGTTCGGGCTCACCCGGATCCTCCGCCTGCTCACCACCGCCACCTTCTCCGTCGAGCCGGGACGGCTCGTGCTGGAGCGCCGGGACGAGCGGTTCGAGATTCCCCTCGCCTCGGTGGACGCCATCCGGGTGTGGAGGCTGTTGATGCCGGGGGAGGGCTTCTCGCTGCGGATGAAGTCGGGGCGGGACTTCCAGTACTCGCCGCAGGTGGCGGATCCACTGCCGGTGCTGGAGGCGATCGGCCGGGAGAACCCCGGGGTTTCCGCGGCGGCGCGTCATCCGCACGTCGCCTTCGCGCACGCCCGGGCCGTGCTGGCGCGCCGACGCTGGTATCACTGGCTGATCAAATTCGTCCTGTTCCCGCTGGTGCCCACCGTCATCATGTTCCGGGCGAACCAGTACATCACCTACGGCGGGCCGTTCGCGCAGTACAAGATGTACGGGCTCGGGCCGTATCTGCAGAGCTTTGGTACCTACTGGGCCCACTACACCGGGGTGCTCGTGGTGTACGCGGTCCTCTTGCGCGTGCTGTTCGAGTGGGTGGCCTTCGCGGCGGTGTGGATCTCTCCGAGGCACGCGCGGGGAGGGCGGCGGTTCGTGGAGGTGACGTGCGCGGTGCTCTACTACGTGGGCATTCCCGCGTTCATGGGGGCGCAGTTCCTCCTGTGAGCCTCAGCGCAGCAGCTTCGAGAAGAGCCAGGAGAAGGCGGAGCTCACGGCGTCGCCCACCGCCTCCAGGGCCATGCCCGTGCGGCCTGACTGGTACAGGTCGGAGAGATCCGCCTCGAGCCCGCCATTCGGGGAGCGAGGTGTGAGCCGGAGCTCCACCGGGCTCGCTCCGGCGGGCGCGCAGCTTCCGCACCAGGTCCGTTCTTCCCAAGAGAAGGCGTGCTGCGGCTTCAGCTCACGTCCACAGCCGGCGCAGGTGGAGCTCGTGGCCTCCAGTGCCTTGGGGCCCTCGTGCATCTCCTCGAGCCAGGTCTCGCGCTCCGCCTCGGCCGCCTGTTGCAGCACTTCCAGCTCGCCGGGGTCGAGCGCCACGCCCTGGCAGCGCGTGCACACGTCCACCGCGACCTCCGCCTCCTTCGCCACGGTCACCGTCGTCATCGCCAGCGGTGACGTGCCACAGCGAGGGCAGCGCGGAGCGTCCGTCCCGCAGGCCGGGCAGCTCGGGACGTACTCCAACGTCCCCTGGCAGCCCTTGCACTGCCCCGGCTTGCCGCGCGCCTGCTCCACCAGCGCCTCGGCCGTCGGGGTTCCCAACACCTTGGCCAGTGTGCCGCCCTCGAACCACACGGCTCCGCACGCGCCACAGTGCTCGCGCAGGAGTCCTCCCGTGAGGTTGGGGTGCATCGGTTTGGCGCAAAAGGGGCAGGGGAGCATGGGCGTTCCGGGGGCGGCATTCTACCCCAGCCCGTGCCGCGCTTCTGCTCGTGCGTGGAAGTCTACGCGCCTTCCACCTCCAGCAGCGCCGCGAGGAACAGCTCGTAGGTCAGCTCCGCGACCGGCCGCTTCTCTCGGCGGGCCTGGGTGCGCAGTGCCTTGGGCAGCGAGCACGGCTTGCCGCGCTCGCCATCGAGCATCTGGACATAACCTCGTTGAGAGAACCCGACCACCTGCCATCCCCGCTTGACGAGCGCCTGGCTGAGGTCGTCGGTGAGCTGGTGGTGAACGGCCTTGGCCAAGGGCAGCAAGCCGAAGATCTCGCTCGACCAGCCGCCTTCTTCCTCGATCCAGCCCCGCGCGCGCAGGTAGTTGGCCTTGCGGGCGAGTGAGAGCCCTCCGACGTGGCGCTCGAGCTTCACAGGGCCGCGCGGGTCAGCGGGCCATCGAAGCTCCGACCTTCGCACTCGACATAGGCGTGGTCGCCGACCAGGGTCAGAGACAGCTTGATCCGCCGTGCGTCGAAACCGGAGAGCGCGCGCAGCAACTCGGCGTCGATGGCGGCGAGCTCGGCCTTCGCCACGCGAGTTGCCTTCACCTCGCGCGCCTCGGTGAGGAACGCCTCGAGCCGCTGGGGAGACTCGAACAGCACCGACACCTTGGCGTGCGGGTTCTGATCGACCGCGCGCTGGAGCTTCAGCGGATCCGCCTTGCCGACGCGCACCCAGCGCGTGACGAGGCCGGTGTAGTCGCGGCACTCGAGGTCTGGCTCATCGGGCTCGCCCAGGCCCTTGCCGAAGGTCAGCCGCTCCTCCCACAGCCAGCAGAACGCAATCACCCGCAGCCAGACGCGCTGCATGGTCTCGGACGGGTGGCGTGCGACCTTGAAGCTCAGCTGCGGCTGGTCGATCGCACGATCGACGTGACTCAGGGCGATCTGGAAGTCGTACAACGTCGGAGCGAGGGTCATCGAAGCGGTTCCCCTGTCCACCCAGGGCGCGGGTGACCCGCGAGCTATAGCTCATTCCCTTCCGAGCCGGAGCGCGAGGATGAACGAGGCCGTGGCCCCGAGCGCCGCCGCCGTGCGCACATGGTTCCACGCCGTCCAACCCGACACGTAGCGCGCCCACAGGCTGGCGGCGTCCGCCTGGGCCGGATCGACGGCCGCGAGCGCGTCGTTGCGCGGAACGTTGAACGCGCCGGTCACCCCGATGACTCCGACCAGATAGAGCGCGCTGCCCAGCAGCAGGTAGCGCGCGTCGGGTCTCTCCCAGGAGCGCAGCGCGGACACCCCGAGGACGAGCGAGGCCACCGCCGTGCCGAGGAACACCGCCAGGAAGGAGGGCCTGATGATGGTGACGTTGATGGACTGCATCGCGGCGATTCCCTGCGCTGGCGGGAGGCGGGCGAGGGCCTTCATCATGAACGTGGAGAACGCGAAGAACAGCCCGGCCACGACGCCACTGCCGAGCGCCGAGACGAAGGTCAATGCGTGGAGTGGACCTCGGAACATCGCTCCACGGTACTACGGCTCCCGCCTTGCACTGGACGTAAGATGGGTGACGCTGGCGTTGATGGTGCGTTGCTCCTGGGCGGGGAGGAGGTGCTTCGATGGTGGCATTCCACAGGCGCTCTACACATGGAATGGGGTGCGGCTGCCATGCCCAGGCCTCTGACAAAGGAAGAGGGGGAGCGGCTGTGGCGCTTGGCGCAAGAGTGGGATCGCCTCTACCTCACGCTTCGGGATGCACCCGTTACCGAGAAGATCCAGGCCTTCAAGCAGCTCGAAAAGCGGTTCCTGAAGGAGATGCGTACCGCCGTCGGGAGACGAGAAGTGCAGAGGCGGATCACCAAGACCTTTCTCATGGAGACTCGTGATGGTCCCTGGAGGAGGTTCTCGCCCTACCTGCGGCGGATGGAGAGACTGGGTTACTCGACGATGGACTGCCGCCTGTTGGTATGTGGCTGGGCAGCTCAGGCCGCCAGTGCGTCTCCAGCGGGAATGAGAAAGACAGCGGCGCTCATCGCTGATTTTGAACGACGGGCTCGCCTTCGACCGCCGCATCCAGCGGCACGAGAACAGGTCGAGCTCGCACTGACGCGAGCTCGGAGCCTCATAGGTCTGGGCTCCGAGAGCGTCACGAAAGGGCGCAAACGCCGCGGGGTGCACGGCCGCCGTTCAGGCTGACCGAGACACCTCCTATGCCCTCCGGATCCCCAGCACCTCTCCGTACCCGCCGGGGATGAAGAAGTCGTGCGTGTTCATGCCCATGATCCGCAGCGCGGTGGTCACGGCGTCGGCGGCCCTGGGCACGCGCTTCGAGGGCTGCCCGTTCTCCTCGATGATGTCCACCGGAACGCCGAGCCCGCGCGAGGTGTACGAGCCCACCTGCCGGTTCGCCGCCACGTTTCCGCCCGCGAAGAAGACCGAGGTGTACGGGTGGTGGTCATCCGGCTGGTAGTAGGTGTTGTCCTTTCCGCGCGAGGCCCAGCTGCGGCCGAACTCGCTCATGACCAGCACGAGCGTGTCATCGAGCAGCGTCTTGCCCGGCTTGCCGGGAGCGGGCGAGGCCTTGAGCTCGCCCAGGAAGCGCGCGACGCAGTCCATCAGTCCGCGGCCGTGCGCGCAGCTGAAGGCGTGGCCGAAGGTGTTGTGCGTGTCGAAGTCGAGCTGCAGCGAGACGTGCACCGAGGTGCACAGGTCCGACTTGAGCAGGCGCAGCGCGAGATCCATCCGCGGATCGAGCCCGGTGAGGTGGAAGTTCGCGAGGCCGAACGTGTACGTGAACGACTCGTTGAGGTAGCTCGACAGGTACGCGGGACGGTTCGTCTTCAGCGCGTCGATGCCCTTGGTGCGCTCCATGACGGACACGACATCCGTCGCGAGCACGCGCGAGACCGACGACAGCGAGCCATGCAGGCCCTCGAGGTAGTTGTCCACCTTCGACGTCGAGCGCTCCATCAACTGCTGGGCGCGCGAGAGCGAGAAGCGCTCCACCGTGGTCGTCTTCAAGGTGCCGCCGGTGGGCTGACCCCGTGCGTCCAGCTCGGGCCCCTCGGTGCGCGCATCGAGCCCCGTCCACCAGGGATTGTCCGAGGGCTTCGCGGAGAGCTGCGGCTTGAGCGCTTCGATCGACGGCACGCGGACGGGCGAGGCGTGTGAGGGCAGTCCCATTCCGAGCGGAGTGCCGCGCTCACCGGTGACGACCACGAACGGCAGCGGTCTGCTCTCGCGGTACTTCTCGAACAGGTGGTTGGCGATCACCGAGTGGACGGCGGGCGCCCGGTAGTCCGCGCCGGCGACACCGCACATCGAGGCGATGAACGCACTCGCGTGGTCGTTGGTGCCCTGGTCGATGCCGTGCAGCACGCTCAGCTGCTCGTGCAGCGCGAAGTGCGAGTAGCCGTACATGAGCGGGCTGAAGCCGCCGCGCTCGGCGGGGTTGAGGGGGTTCCACGACTGCCAGGTCCGGAGCGGCTTGTAGGGTCCGTTCTCGGGCCCGAGGTTCACCAGCTTGCTCGCGTCGAAGAAGACGGGCTCGCCGCTGTAGGAGGAGGGCGCTGGCACGCAGAGCGGAATGTCCGCGTCGTCCATCGGGGTGAAGTAGTACGCCGGCCGGTAGCCGCCCGGGATGTAGAGCACCGCGAGCCGTGAGGGGACGTCGATGTCCGCGGCGCGCGCGGCGCTCGAGCCGAGGAGACCCGCGCGTTCGAGGAGCGCGAGCTGTCCGGCTCCGAGGGCCCACTTGAGCAGCGTGCGACGAGAGGTGTTCGGCATGGTGTCCTCGGCTCAGTAGGTGATCCACAGCGGGTGACGGATGAGGGACGCACAGACGCCGATCCAGGCGATGCGCGTGCTCTGCGCTTCGAGCGGGACATAGACCCGTTCGTACAGCTCCTTCGCTTCCGCTTCCGAAGGCGGCTGTCCGAGCATGCGCAGGTAGAGCGTGCGCAGGTTCTTCTGCACCGCGTCCGGGTTCTTCGAGGAGGTGTCGGCGAGCGTCACGTAGCGCAACACCGCCGTGTTGCCCTTCTTGTCCACCGCGCGCGCGCACCAGGCCTGCGACATCTGGACCAGCGTCTGCGCGGCGGAGGGACCGAAGCTCACGTCCCGCTTGCGGTACACGAGCGAGTTGCCGCCTCCGAGCGCATCGAACCGCTCGACGCTGCGCGAGTCGGAGACGTACTGGCGCGAGATGCCGGGCGCCCAGTCACCGGGCCACACGAAGAGCTTGCCGCCATTGACCACGTACTCCTTGTTGCGCCAGTTGGGGTCGCTGGTGCTGACGAAGTCCTCGAGCGTGAGCCCGAGCTGCTCCATCAAGCTCACGACCATCTCCTCGGCGGAGAGCCGGCGGACGCTGAACGCTTCCGGATCCGGAGACTCCAGCCGCTCGGGCGGAGGGGGCAGCTCGCGAATCCACGCCTTCACCTGCTCGATGGTCAGTTTGACGCGGCCGCTGGCGACGAGCTCGTCATAGGGCTGACCCGGCGGCATCTGGGGATAGCTTCCGGGGGCGGTTCCCTCCAGCAGCTGGATCAGCGGGCTGTTGTCGGGGTCCCCGCGCTTCACGTACCGCTCGTCGTACGCGAGCCCGTTCTCGAACGCGGTGAGCGAGGCGAAGAACGGCTTGTTGCCGGTGAGGTGGCAACCCTCGCACGCGGGCGCGAGTCCGAGCCGGATCTCATCATTCCTGCTCGAGGGTGCGCAGTTGTCGCCACCGTTCGTCGGGGGCGTCTCGGTGCAGGCCCCGGCGGTGAGCACGAGCGTGGCCAGCGCGGCGGCTTTCAACATCGAACGCGGTGTTCTCATTACAGTCCCCTCCGCAGCTCGGGCTGCTCGAAGAGGTAGCGGATGAAGGGCCGGAGCTTGCGGTCGCGTGCGACGAACTCCCGGGCGAGCTTGTCGATGAAGTGCTTCTCGGAGGCCGGGTCCAGCTCACGGCCGATGAACATCGAGTAGAGCTTGCGCGAGGCGCAGCGATCGAACTCGCCGGAGCGGACGAGGAGCTTTCCGAACCCGAGCGGACCCATCGTGCCGTCACCGGGCAGACCGAGCAGTGTGTACGACTCGGGCATCGTGTCGAGCAGCACCGCTTCCGGATTGGCGGTGATCTGCTCGGGGGTGACCGGGGTCAGCACGGTGTTGGGGAGGAACGCGTTCCTCCACCGGTTGCCCGGCATGTTGCCGCTGTGCGGATACTGCCCGGACAGCCACTCCTTCGTGACGCGGTGACGGCCCATGCCCGGGATGAAGGGCCACGGCACGTAGTAGCTCATGGCCGGATTGAAATCCCACCGCTTGAACGAGATGGCCGCGGGATCGAGCGTCTTGTGGCAGTGCAGGCACGTTCCGCCCTTCGCGGGATCGGTGTCATACGGGGGGAAGTGCACGTCCGCGGGAGGCGGCGTGAAGCTCTGACAGGCGAAGATCTCGAGGAAGCGCGCGGCCCGGACGCGCTCGCGGGGGAACGAGGACATCGCGCCGATCATGGTGAGCACGCCGGCCGCGGGAAGACCCTTGGGCGCTTCGGCCGTGGTGCGGGGATCGAAGCGGTACGTGCGATCGATGCTGCCGGAGCGCGTCCGGTTGTTGGTGAGCGCGAGGTGGAAGGGCTCCAGGTCCTCGACCACGAACTCGCGCCACGCCTGCGGATCATTCGGTGCCGGGTGCAGCGGGTCGCGAGGCGCGCCGTCCGCGTCCGGGCGCCACCACGTCGTGTTCGAGTCCACCGCGTTGCTGCCCATCTGCCGGCCGAAGCGCACGTACAGCGCGCGCAGCCAGTTGGTTCCCACCGAGTAGTTGCCGATGACGAGATCCGACAGCGGCCGGTCGTGCCACGCGAGGTGCGCGAACAGGCGCGCGGGTTCCTCGTACGGATGGCGCCGTTGAACGTTGAGGTCATGGTTGCTCGCGCTCCCCAGGCCGGAGAGCGGTGAGCACCACACCAGGTTCGGTCCGCAGCCGCACCCGGCGGGCAGCATGGGATCGTAGTAGCCGCCGCTCGCGATGCCGCAGTCGTACGTCTGTCCCTTGGTGGTATCGACCACCTGGGTGACGTTGGAGCCGGCCTTTCCGAGCACCTCGACCCGTGTTCCCGGTGCCCACCAGGGCTCGACCATGTTCACCACGGGCACGGCGGTATTGCCATCCGGGTCCTGGTTGTTGCACTGCTTGCCCGGGTCCTTCGACTCGTTCACGTGGTAGTACGCGCCCGGGTGCAGGGTGTTCGCGGCGCACTTGAAGAGGTGGCCGGACATGTCGCCCTGGTACGCGTCGCCGGAAGCGCCGGTGGTGTACGCGCCCACCGCGATCCACTCGTGGCCGAAGCGCAGCATCCGCTCGTAGAACTTCGGCGAGGCGAGCGCGTTATCGAGCGTCGAGCGCAGGATCGCTTCTCGCGCTTCGGGCGTGGCCGCGGCCGCCATCGCTTCGTACTGCTCGAGGGTCGGAGTGGTGCCGGTGAGCCCGAGCACGATGCGCCGCAACAGCCGCGTATCGCTCATCCGGTCATTGGGCGGATCGACCGTCTCGGGAGTCTCAGGAGTGCATTGCTGGGCGTGCGCATCGATCCCGACGAGTCCGGAGATCGCGAGCATCACCGTCAGCATGGCCGCGCTCTTCGAGGGCAAATGCCAGTGCATCCGCGGAAGACTACCGGCGAACTGTTCCAGTGAAAAGGGCTTAGTCCGGGTGACCGCGATTTTTCATTTTTGAAGGTTCGAGCCAGATAGCGCTCTCAGCTCGCGCGGCGCTTTTTCTCGCGCTTCGGTTTGCGCTCGGGCTTCGGCGGTACCCCTTCCGCCGTGGCGCCTTCCGAGGGCTGGGCCTCGGCGGGCTTCGTGGTGGGGAAGGGCGTTCCGTCCACGATGACCGGCTCCGGAAGTTGGACGGGCTCGGCCGGGGGCGCGGGCAGGCGGATGATGAACGTCGCGCCCTCGTCCGGCTTGCTCTGCACCACCAGCGTCCCGCCGTGGTTCTTCACGATGCGCTGGCAGATCGCCAGCCCCAGCCCCGTTCCCTTCTGTTTCGTCGTGTAGAAGGGCACGAAGATGTGCTGGTGCTCGTCCTGGGGGATGCCCGGACCGGTGTCCGACACGTGCACCTCCACGAACGAGTCCCCCGAGGGCCGGAAGTCGTTGAAGCGCTCCGGCCTCATCGTCTTCACCGTGATGGCGCCCCCGGTGTCGGCCATCGCCTGCATCGCGTTCTGCACCAGGTTGATCAGCACCTGCTTCAACTGCTCCGCGTCCGCCTCCACCCGGGGCAGCGACTCCTCCTGCTCCACCTTCAACTCGATGCCCTGGGGCATCTCGTTCTGGATGAGGCGCACCGTCCGCGTCACCACCTCGTTCAGGTCCGTGGGCCCGAAGGTCTGCTTCAAGGGCCGCGCGTAGTCGAGGAACGCCGACACCACTCCGTTCAGGCGGTTCACCTCCTCGACGATGACCTCCAGGAACTCGCCTTCCTCGCCCGGCAGGCGCTTCGGATCCAGACACTGCGCCGCGCCCTTGATGGCGCCCAGCGGGTTGCGGATTTCGTGCGCCAGGCCCGCCGCCATCTCGCCCAGGGCCGCCAGGCGGTCGCGCTCGCGGATCTTCTCGTACAGCTTCGAGCTCTCCAGCGCCGTCGCCAACCGCTCGGCCACCTCGAGGATCAGGGCGATCTCGTCCGAGGCGTAGGCCTCCGGCACGCGCTCGTCCCACAGGTTGAGGAAGCCGATGACGCGGTCATTGCCCAGCAGCGGCACGGTGATGCCGGCCTTCATCTGCAGGAGCGCCGCGCGCGTGTCGTTGAGCCGCTTGAGCTCGTCCCGGAAGCGCTTGCCCTCCACCGCCTGCTGCCGCAGCACCACGATGCGCCGCTCCAGGTTCTCCAGCAGCACCGCCTTCTGTCCCGAGGCCACCGCGAACAGCACGCCGCGCGCCGCGCCCGTGTCCAGGAAACTCACCGGCGCCGGGCCCCGGGCGTCCAGCAGCCGGTACCCCGGCCGATCCTCCGCCAGCAGGTACAGCGACGCGTGGGTGATGCGCCCCGACTCGTGCAGCGCGTCCAGCACCATGCGCGCCAGCTCGGAGATCTCGATGACGCCCGCCATCCTCGTCCGCGCGTTGCCCAGCACCCGCAGCAGCTCGAAGCGCTCGCGGAAGAAGATGGCCACCACCTGCTCCTCCACCTTCACCCGCAGCGGCTCCAGGAGGATGAGCACCACGAACGCCGCCACCACCGTGTTGAACAGGAAGAGCGAGGTGTTGTTCTCGTCCACCCACACCGTCAGCACGGTGAAGACCGCGGCCAGGATGGTGGCCAGCACCGTCTGCGAGGCGATCTTCCCCAGCAGCTCGTGCAGGTCCATCAGCCGCAGCCGCAGCAGCGTCTGGGCCAGGAAGAACAGGTAGAGCGTGGTGAAGACCGGCCCCAGGGCGGGGAAGGGCAGGCCGAAGCGCCCCAGCAGGTCCAACGCGGAGAACAGGATGGCCGCCCCGGCCCCGATGGCCAGGTACGTCAGCCGCAGCTTCTCGATGCGCGACTCGGTGGTGCTGACTCGTCGGAGCAGCAACGAAACCGAGGCCAGCAGGGCCCCGAGCACCCAGGCGCCCATGACCACCCGCACCCAGCCCTTCTGTGCGAGAGGCGACACCGCAACCGCCAGACCGAAGACGGCGGAGAGGAAGGCGAGCCGCCTGCCGAGCAGATGCGTGCCCTTGCTCACTCCCAAGAATTCGAGGAAGAAGGCCACTGCCGCGCCAGGAACCAGAGAAGCCAGTAGAATGGTGGCGCCCACGGCCACCCTCGACACCCACGGGTACTCAGCACGCGCGAACAGGCTGTGGAAGAAGCTGGACAGGTAGTACCCGCCCACCGTCAGCGCGAAGACGGAGTAGAGCGTGAGCACTCGTGGACGTCCCGCCCTCAACAACATGGAAACGCCGAGCGCCAGCCCGATGATGGATGCGAGAAGCGCGCTCTGTGTCCGGATGTCCATGAGTAGTGGCCAGTCTAACCTTCGTTCGCCCGCGGAAATTTTTTCCCTGCTTCCAGTTGTCTCCGGGGCTGCCCAGGCCCATCACCTGAGGGCCCTTCCCGTATGAAAGCCTTCGTCCCCCTGCTCGCCGCCGCCGCCGCCGCCACCTCGCTGGCCTTCACCCAGGCGCCCCCCACCGAGGAGCCCTCCGCGGCTCCCCAGGCCCAGACGCAGAATGCTCCGTCCGAGGCCCAGCTCTCTCCGCCCCCGGACTCGGAGAAGGTCCTGGTGCCCCCCGGGTACGTGGAGGTGCTCAACCCCGCGTTCCCGGACCCGCCCCCGCCCGCCCCCGTGCAGCCCCGCGTCTTCAAGGGCCGCTCCTACGGGCTGGATGACCTGTCCCCGTACTTCGCCGAGGGCAAGCGCAAGGAGGCCAAGGAGGCCTTCGACAAGGGCTTCTACACCCGCGCGCGCGAGCTGCTCGAGAAGGAGGGCAACTCGCTCCCGGTGCGCTACCTGCGCGCCCTGAGCGCCGTGCGTGCCGGGGACGACAAGCGCGCCGCCGAGGAGATGACCGCCCTCGCCGAGGACTACCCCGCGCTGCGCGACCGCTGCCTCACCCATGCCGGCGTGGCCCTGGAGTCGCTCGGACGCTTCAGCGACGCGGCCGTGCTGCTCGCCCAGGTGCCCGACAGCTCCCGGCTGTACGCCGATGCCCGCCTGGCGCTCGGCCGCGTCCTGCGCAAGGCCAAGGATACCGAGGCCGCGCTCGCCGCCCTCGCGCCCCTGGCCAGCCGCACCTCTCCCTCGTGGGGACGCAACGTCGGCGCCGAGGCCCTCCTGGCCAGCGCCGACATCGCCGCGGAGAAGAAGGACAAGACCCGCGAGCGCGAGTTCCTCTGGCGCCTGTGGGCCTGGCACCCGCTCACGCCCCTGGCGAAGCAGGCCGAGGCTCGCCTGAAGGGGCAGCAGGCGCCCCTGGAGATGAAGGTGGTGCGCGGCGAGCAGCTCATCGAGCTCAACCGCAACCGCCAGGGTCTCGACGTGCTCGAGCCCCTGCTGCCCAAGCTCAAGCTGCCGGACGCGCTCGCCTGCCGGGCCCACTTCGCCTACGGCAAGGGCCAGCGCAAGGAGCGCCAGCACACCCGCGCCATCGCCGCCCTCACCCCGGTGGTGGACCAGTGCAAGGAGCGCGATCTACTGCCGCGCGCCCTGTACGTGCTCGGCTCCTCGCGCTCCATCGTGGACCAGGTGAGGGGCACGGACACCTACGAGCGGCTGGCCCGGGAGTTCCCGGAGCACTCCTTCGCCGACGACGCGCTCTTCTACGCCGCGGACCTCTACGTGAAGACGGGCCGACTGGAGCTGGCCGCGCAGCGGCTCCAGGAGCTGGCGAAGCTCTACCCCCAGGGGGACTTCCTCGGCGAGGCGCTCTTCAAGGACTTCTGGATCTCCCGCACGCTGAAGGCCAAGGACGGCGGGCTCTCCAGCCTCGTGGAGATCGAGAAGCGCTTCGCCGACGCGGACGAGACGTACGACTTCGAGCGCGCGCGGTACTGGCGGGCGCGCACCCTGCAGGACCGGGGTGATGCCAAGGGCGCCGCGGATCTCTTCGAGCAGCTCGCGGTGGAGCACCCGGCCACCTACTACGGGCTGATGGCGCGCGCGATGCTGGGCTCGCTGGAGCCGGCGCGGTTGAAGCGCGTGGAGCCGCAGCTCGACTTCACCAGGCAGGAGCGCCGCGATCCCTGGCCGATGCACGCGGGGGCGATGGAGAAGGATCCGCACTTCACCGCCGCCGTGGAGCTGATGCGCCTGGGCTTCCCCGAGGCCGTGTCCTCGGAGCTGCTCGCCGTCAACCGTTCCAACCTGCCGCCGGAGAACGTCCGGTTGCTGGTCCTCATGCTGGCGCGAGCCGGCGACGAGCGCGCCGCGCATGCGGTGGCCCGCGTGGCGCTGCGCCGGGACCTGAGCGGCCGCATCACCCCGGAGACCCGGCCGGTGTGGGAGGTGGCCTACCCCAACGCCTTCCGCGAGCTCATCGAGAAGCACACCTCCGCGGCCGGCGTGGAGCCGGATCTGCTCCAGGCGCTGATGCGCGAGGAGAGCGCGTTGGATCCGAAGGCGCTCTCGTGGGCGGGTGCGCTGGGCCTCACCCAGCTCATGCCCTCCACGGCGCAGGCGGTGGCGCGTCAGCTCAAGCTCAAGAAGGTGACGAACCAGTCACTGCTGGAGCCGGACGTCAACATCAAGCTGGGCGCGCACTACCTGGGCTCGCTGGTGAAGCGCTTCTCCGGGCACACCCCGTTCGCGGTGGGCGGCTACAACGCCGGCCCGCTGGCCATCGACCGGTGGCGCGCGGACCGCCCGGGGATGCCGCTGGACGCGTGGGTGGAAGAGGTGCCCATCGCCGAGACGCGCGGCTACATCAAGCGGGTGTTGCGCTCCTACAACACCTACCAGCTGCTCTACGGCCGGCCCGCCAAGGCGCCCGCCGTGCAGGCCAGCAGGTGATGTGAACTCGAGGTGAAGGGCAGGCGGGTTGGCTGGCGCGAGCGCCCCCGGTCCCTTACACTTCCGGTCGTGGGTGCACCCTCGACCAACGACGGGGGGAAGAACGCGCTGCTGCGCGCGCTCCCCTCCATCGAGCAGCTCTTGCACCGCCCCTCCCTGGAGGAGCGGTTGTCGGGCATTCCGCGTGCCCGGGCCGTGGCGGCGCTGCGGCTGGCCGTGGAGCGGGTCCGCGAGCGGCTGTTGCGCGGTGAGGCCCGTCCCTTCCAGGACTCGGACGTGGAGGACGCGTTGCGCGTCCTGGCCACGCCCAACCTGCGGCCCGTGCTCAACGCCACCGGGGTGGTGCTGCACACCAACCTCGGCCGCGCGCCCCTGGCCCCCGAGGCCGTGGCCCGTGTGGCCGAGGTGTCGCGCGGCTACTCCAACCTCGAGTACGACCTGGACGAGGGCGAGCGTGGCAGCCGCTACGCTCCCGTCATCGAGCTGCTCACCGGGCTGACGGGCGCCGAGGATGCCCTCGTGGTGAACAACTGCGCGGGCGCGGCGCTGCTGGTGCTGGCCACGCTGGCCGCGGGTCGCGAGGCCATCGTCTCGCGCGGGGAGCTGGTGGAGATCGGCGGCGGCTTCCGGGTGCCGGACGTGATGAAGCAGTCCGGGGCGCGCCTCGTGGAGGTGGGCACCACCAACCGCACCCGGCGCTCGGACTACGAGTCGGCCCTCACGCCGGACACCGGCGTGTTGATGAAGGTGCACCGCTCCAACTTCGCGCTGGTGGGCTTCACCGAGGAGGTGGAGACGAAGGAGCTGGCGGCGCTGGGCCGCGCGCGCGGGGTGCCCGTGTTCGTGGATCTCGGCTCGGGAGCGCTGGTACCACTCACGGGCGAGGGCCTCACCGACGAGCCCACCGTGCCGGCCACCGTGGCCGCCGGGGCGGACGTGGTGGCCTTCTCCGGCGACAAGCTCCTGGGGGGGCCGCAGGCCGGCATCATCGTGGGCCGCGCCGCGTTGCTCGCCCGCGTGAAGAAGCATCCGCTCACCCGGGCCCTGCGCATCGACAAGATGACGGTGGCGGCCTTGGAGGCCACGCTGGAGCTGTACCGGGATGGGCGGCCGGAGGCGGTGCCCACGTACCGGTTGCTCACCCAGCCCCCGGAGTCCCTGCGTGCCCGCGCCGAGCGGCTGCTCGCGCTCCTGGCGGTGAAGGGGGTCAAGGCTCGCGTGGCTCCGACGTCGGGGCAGGTAGGCGGGGGAGCGATGCCCCTGGCCCGGTTGCCTTCCTTCGCGTGCATCCTCACCGTTGGGGGGCCGGCGGCCTTCCTGGAATACCTCCGGGAGGCGGACGTTCCGGTGATTGGGCGGATTTCGGACGGAGAGGTGGTCCTCGACGTCCGGTGCCTGGCGGAGGAGGACCTCGGGCCGGTCGCTGAAGCCGTTGGAGCGGCCTCACAGGGAAGGCAGCCATGTTGAACAGCGCCGTTCTCGTCCTGAACCGGAACTACCAACCGGTCCACGTCACCTCGGTGAAGCGGGCCCTCTCGCTGCTCTATCTGGGCGTCGCGAAGGCCATCGACACGCAGTATCGCCTCTATGAATTCAAGGACTGGGCCGAGCTGAGCGCCAGCGCCCCGCACGACAGCATCAACACCATCGACCGGCGCATCCGCGTGCCCCGCGTGGTGGTGCTCTCCGCCTACGAGTACCTGCCGCGCGGCCGGGTCCGCTTCTCCCGCCTCAACATCTACGCGCGCGACCATGACACCTGCCAGTACTGCGCCCGGACGCTGCCGCGCTCGGAGCTGAACCTGGATCACGTGGTGCCTCGCTCCCAGGGGGGCAAGACGAGCTGGGAGAACGTGGTGTGCTCGTGCGTGCCTTGCAACTTGAAGAAGGGCGGCCGCACGCCGGAGCAGGCGCACATGAAGCTCCTCAAGGTGCCCATGCGGCCGCGCTGGACGCCCCTCTTCCGAGGTGCCTCCCGCCGCGTCACCTACCGCGAGTGGCTGCCGTTCCTGAACCTGGCTGATGCCTCGTACTGGAACGTGGAGCTGCTCGACGACTGACGGCTCCTTCCGTCTGTAGTTTTCCAGACAGCCTGTAGCCCGTGGCCATCGACTCCCGCCACGGGTCTCCCTCCACACGTGGCGTGAGCCACGGCGTGTGTTCGACGTGGCCGGACCCCTCGTACCCAGGGGGGCCGGGGCCGGCCGTCACCAGAGGGAGTCACTCGTGATACGAGGAAACCGTTGGTTGCTGCTGGGCGCCCTGGCAGTGACCATCAGCATCGTGGGCTGTGATTGTGGTGGGACGCAGACGAATCCCGGCGATGACGCCGGAACCGTCCCCGAGGATTCAGGAGTCGTCCTCCCGCCCGAGCCGGACGGTGGCGTGTCCGGAAACCTGCCGGATGGTGGCACCAGCGGGGTGGAGCTGGACGGCGGTTCGGGCTCCTACTGTGTGTCCGCCGGGGCGGTGTGCGATCGCAACCAGGGCGCGGCGTGCTGTACGGGGGTGTGTGGCGAGGACGGCCGGTGTCCCGAGGCCAACAACCTGTGCCGCAGCGCCGGAGAGGTGTGCGCCACGGGCGGGCAGTGCTGCAGCAACTCGTGCCTCAACGGCAAGTGTTCCTCCACCCTGTGCCTCGACGAGGGCGGCGCGTGTTCCACGGCCGAGCAGTGCTGCTCGAAGACGTGCACGGGCGGCAAGTGCGCTCCGCTGGCGGATACGTCCGACACGTGCAAGGTGCTCGGCCAGTCCTGCACGGAGGCCACCGAGGACCAGTGCTGCTCGCAGAACTGCCAGAACGGTGTCTGCTCCCGCTCGTGGGTCTGCAAGGCCAACGGTGACATCTGTACCCAGGACGCCGAGTGCTGCGGCAACTCCTGCACCGCGCAGCCCGGGGGGGTCGGCCGCTGCGAGACCATCAGCGGCGGTGGCGGTGGCGGGTGCCTCCAGGATGGCAATCCGTGCGGCAGCGGCAGCAACTGCTGCTCGCGCACCTGCGTGGATCTCGGTTACGGCACCACGGTGTGCCAGCCGGTGGGCGGCTGCAAGCTGACGGGCAACTTCTGCACCGGTAACGCCATCTGCTGCGGCAGCGGGACGATCTCCAACGTCACCTGCAACGAGGGCCGCTGCGACAACGGCAACGCCTGCCAGCCCACGGGCAACATCTGCGGAACGGGCAAGCTGCCAGACGGCGGTGTCATCAAGATCAGCGCTCCGCAGAACTGCTGCGACGGCAAGACGGACGTGTGCAAGGTGGACTCGTCCGGCGTGCCGCGCTGCTTCGGTGGCGCGAGCGTGTGCCCCGACGGCTATGACAGCCAGAACCCCGCCTGCTGCATCAATCCGGGCAACAGCTGCCAGTTCAGCGATCAGTGCTGCTCCGGCTCGCTGTGTCTGCCGGATTCGACCGGCAATCTGAAGTGCCAGGCGCCCTCCACGGGCGGGGGTGCGGACGGTGGAGCGGGGGGGACGTGCTCTCCGGTGGGCACGCGCTGCGACTCGGATGGGGGCACCACCTGCTGCCCGGGGACCCAGTGCCTGCGCACCTCCGAGCTGACCCGGGCCTGCCAGGTGCCGCCCACCCAGCCGCCCCCTGGTTCGGATGGCGGCACGACGGACGGGGGAACGGGCGGTACCCCGGATGGCGGCTCTGGAGGCACCTGCTCGGCCAATGGGGCGACGTGCTCGGGTGGCACCCAGTGCTGCTCGGGCATCTGCTCCGGTGGGCTCTGCTCCGCACCCGCCGTGTGTCAGCCTCAGAACGGTCTGTGTACCACCACCGCGGACTGCTGCTCGGGCCTGCGCTGCGACGTCCCCCTGGGGAGCACCGTGGGCTCCTGCCAGCCTGGAGCGACCTGCTCGTCGAGCGGCCAGGCGTGCTCGCCGAGCGCCTTGTGCTGCTCGGGCCTCTCGTGCCGCAACGGTTTTGGCGGCGCGTGTGATGGGACCTCGGCCTGCACCTGCCGGGTGGTCATCCAATAACGGACGGCCAGGGAGTCGACGCGGGGCGCGGGACGGGTTTTGATACGGGTGCCTTGAGTTCCCTCAGTCCCTCCTCCGCGTCGCAACCCGCTCGTTCGTCCTCGCCCGCCCAACCCGCGGGTGGGGCCGCGCGCCCGGAGCCCGATTCCCCGGGGCTCGGCGCTCGGACCCGTCCCCACCGCATCATCGCGGTGGGAGGCGGGAAGGGCGGCATCGGCAAGTCACTCGTCTCCGCCAACCTCGGCGTCGCGCTGGCCTCTCGGGGTCAGCGCGTCCTGCTGGTGGACGCGGACCTGGGTGGCGCCAACCTGCACACCTGTCTGGGTGTCGGTCAGCCCACGGCCACGTTGTCGGACTTCATGCTGCGCCCCAAGGCGCGGCTGGAGGACGTCATCGTCCCCACGGGAGTGCCCAACCTGTCGCTGATCGCCGGCGCGCTGGACGTGCTGGACGCGGCCAACATCAAGTACGCCCAGAAGCAGCGCCTGCTGCGCGGCCTGCAGACCCAGACGGTGGACTACCTCATCATCGACCTGGGCGCGGGCTCCAGCTTCAACACGCTCGACTTCTTCATCATCGCCGACCACGGCGTGCTGGTGCTGCTGCCCGAGCCCACCTCGGTGGAGAACGCCTACCGCTTCGTCAAGGCCGCCTTCTACCGGCGGTTGCAGCAGGTGGAGTCGGAGTACGGCATCGAGCGTCTGGTGGAGAAGGCCCTGTCCACCCGCGAGGGCGCCGCGCGCACGCCCTTCCAGATCATCCAGCACGTGCGCCAGCACAGCCCCACGCTGGCCGACAGGCTCGAGAAGGAGCTGGCCGCCTTCCGCGTGAAGCTGGTGCTCAACCAGGCCCGTACCGATGGCGACCTGAACGTGGGCGCCGCGGTGGTGTCCGCCTGGAAGAAGTTCTTCGGCCTGGAGATGGATGACCTGGGGGCCATCCGCTACGACGACGAGGCCTGGCGCGCGGTGCGCAGGCGCCGGCCCATCGTCCTCGACAAGCCCGAGTCTCCTGCCGCCATGGGTATCCAGAGCATCGCCAACCGCCTGCTGGCGCTCGACGGGGTGACAGGGTGATATCCGCCATGAAGCACTTCGAGCAGCAGTCCTACTACGAGCTCCTGGAGGTGCCCGTCACCGCCTCGGAGGATCAGATCCTCGACGCGTACGCGCGGGCGATGGAGACGTACTCGCCCGACTCCATCGCGGTGTACTCCCTGGTGGATCCGGATCAGCTGGAGTCGCTGCGCCAGCGCCTGGGCCAGGCCCTGGAGGTCCTCTCCGAGCTGGAGCGCCGCCTGGAGTACGACCGGAAGATCGGCGTGACGCGGTCCGTCGAGGAGCTGGAGCGCCTGCGCGCGGAGTCGCTCAAGCGCGCGGCCGGGGCCCCCGACGAGCAGAAGCCCTCGGAGAAGCCCTCGGACGGTGAAGGGGAGCCACCAGCCGCGGCGGCCGCCCCGGTGGAGCCGCCGGGCATCAAGCCCTCCGGGTTCTCCGGGGCCGCGGCCGAGCCGGTGGAAGAGGAGCCGGTCATCGAGGTGGAGGTGCTGGCCGAGGAGAATCCCGCCACCGGGAAGGGGCCTGCCGTGGAGCAGCCCGCGCCCGAGGTTCTCGCGGCCCCTCCGAGCGACGTCACCCCTCCCGTCGTCGAGAAGGCCCAGCAGGCTCCGGCGCCCGCGAACGAAGTGGCCACCACGAAGCCGGAGGCTCCGTCCGAGCCCCTGGCGCTCGTCCCGGTGCAGCCCGCGGCCGGCAGGCCGGGCGTTGGCGCCGCGCAGGGTCCGGCCACCACACCGGCCCCGGGCTCCCGGCCGGCCATCCATTCCCGGCCGGCACGTCCCGGCGCGGTGGTGCCGCCTCCGTTGCCGCCGCGCGGTGCCCTCAGGCCTCCCATCGCCTCGCGCGCGGAGCCGCCGGGTGTCCAGCGGCCCGCCCCCGAGCCTCCCCCGTCGCGCGACTCGCGGACCCGGCTCAAGACGGTGGTCGACATCCCCTCGGATGCCGAGTTCAACGGGGAGCTGCTGCGCCGCGTGCGCGAGGGCCTCAACATCTCCCTGCAGATGCTCGCGGACCGGACCCGCATCTCGGCCCGGCACGTGGAGAGCATCGAGGCGGACCGCTACGACAGCCTTCCTGCCTCCGTCTATCTGCGCGGCATGTTGATGAGCATCGCTCGCGAGCTGGGCCTGGACCCGCTCCGGGTGTCGAGGAGTTACATGACGCTCGTCGCATCCGGTGAGAAAAGCCGCCGCTGAGCGACCGGGCCTCCCCCGGGTGTTCTTCACCCATCAGCGAAGTTGACACCCTGGGGGGTGCTGCTTAGAAAGGTCCAGGATGACTGAAGAAGAAAAGATCAAGGCCATGCGGCTGGCCCGCGCGATCGCCTCGGATATCTCGCTCTACAACGAGCAGAAGATCATCAAGGGCATCGAGCAGGACAACCTCTTCGAGGTCCTCAAGGAGGAGCTCGACGAGGGCCGTGAGCTCTACAAGAGCCGCGTGAGCCCCGAGATCTTCCAGAGGATGAATTTCTTCGAGCGGGCCATCAACGACATCGTCCTGCGCTCCAAGGCGCACGTGAAGTCGAAGATTTGGTAGCCCCCGACGCGCGAGAGCACCGAGCCCCGCCCGAGGCCAGGGGTGAGCGGCTGGATCAGTTCCTCTCGCGCGCCTTTCCGGATCTCACGCGCTCGCGCATCCAGGGCCTCATCGAGGCCGGTCACGCCCAGGTCGACGGCAAGTCCGCGAAAGCCTCCCTGCGCCTGAAAGGTGGCGAGCTGCTCTCCCTCCAGGTTCCCGCTCCGGTGCCGGCCGTTCCGGTGGCCGAGGAGCTGCCCATCACGGTGCTCCACGAGGATCGGGAGCTCGTCGTGGTGGACAAGGCCGCGGGGATGGTGGTGCACCCGGGGGCGGGTCACGCCTCGGGGACGCTGGTCAACGCGCTGCTGCACCGGGTGAAGGACCTGGCCGGAGTGGGCGGCGAGCTGCGCCCGGGCATCGTGCACCGGCTGGACAAGGACACCACGGGCTGTCTGGTGGTGGCCAAGCACGAGAAGGCCCTGGTGGCGCTGCAGAAGGCCTTCAAGACGCGCGAGGTGGAGAAGACGTACCTGGCGCTGGTGCACGGGGTGCCCAAGGCGGCCGAGGCGCGCATCGAGACGCTCTACGGTCGCCACCCGGTGAACCGCCAGCGCTTCACCGGCAAGGTGAAGGAGGGCAAGCCCGCCATCACGGTCTATCGCGTGCTCGAGTCGTTCGAGGGCGCCGCGCTGGTGGAGGTGGACCTGCAGACGGGCCGCACGCATCAGATCCGCGCGCACCTGTCCGAGGCGGGCCATCCGCTGCTGTGTGACACGCTGTACGGGGCGGGCCGCAAGGCGAAGGGCAGGGCGGTGGAGGCGCAGGAGGTGCTGGGCCGGCAGGCGCTGCACGCGTGGAAGCTGGCCTTCCCGCACCCGCGTACGGGGAAGGTGCTGCACGTGGAGGCCCCGCTGCCTCCGGACTTCACCGCCGCACTGAAGATACTGCGCGATGTCCCCTCTCCCTCTGGGAGAGGGCCAGGGTGAGGGTATACGCCCCCGGGTTGCCCACCGTGGAAAGACCCTCACCCCCCGCCCTCTCCCAGAGGGAGAGGGAGCATGCGCAACACGACTCCTGGACAGGCACGAGGGGCGGGGTTATGCCCTCCCTCGTCCGACGGGCTCGTGGGGAGCTCCGTCGTGCCCGGACGAGGTGCGCCGTACCCGGTCAAGACAAGACGACGCTCACGTAGGGAGTGTGCGTCATGGCATGGGTCATACTCGTCATCGCCGGGTTGTTGGAGGTCTGCTGGGCCATCGGGCTCAAGTACACCGAGGGCTTCACCCGCCTCGTGCCCAGCATCCTGACCGGCATCGCGATCATCGCCAGCATGGGGCTGCTGTCGCTCGCGGCCCGGAGCCTGCCCATCGGCACGGCCTACGCCGTGTGGGTGGGCATTGGCGCCCTGGGCGCGGCCGTGCTGGGCATCTTCCTGTTCCACGAGCCCGTCACCCCGGCGCGCTTCTTCTTCCTCGCGCTGCTGCTGACGTCCATCATCGGCCTGAAGCTCACTTCGGGCGGGGGCCACTGACGGGCTCGCGGTACGTCACGGCGCGGTGAAGACGCAGCGGGTGAGCGGGACGATGATGTCCGCGAGCACGTACAGGTAATACGTCCTGCCGCTCGTCAGCGCCGCGGGCTGACCGGAGGCCGGGAAGCGCTGCGACATGCCCGTGGGCACGGCGCCGTAGCGCACCGCGCCGCTCGCGATGGGGGTGCCGTCCTCGGGCACGTCGATGCGCCAGAGCGTGCCCTCGGGCAGATCCAGGTTCGGCGGCACCGTCGGCGACGTGGCGTCCGCCTCGAGCACGTACACGTAGCGGGCCTTGCCGCCCCTCCAGGTGAGGGTTCCATCGGCGCCGACGCCCTCGCCATTCTCGCAGGCGGTGGGACGGTACAGCCGCTGATCATCCAGCGGTCCCGCGCCGTACACCTGGCCGGCGAAGTCCTCGCGCTTGTAGCCACGGTGGGCGAGCTCGGCCTCGAAGAAGCGGGCGATGCGCGCCGCATCCGTCGTGACGAAGACGGAGTCATTCGGGCGCTCGGGCGAGGCCCGCGAGAAGCCGTTGTTGTGCTCGGGCCGGTACGCGCCGAAGCCGATGGTGTTGATCCACCCGGCGCCCATGGCCAGGCCCCTCGGGTGGAACGAGTTGATGAAGTTGCCGGGGGACTCGACGTACCAGTTCGACGGGCCCTGGGGTGCACGCGTCGAGTGGCAGCAGACGCAGGCCGTCGATTCGATCTGCGACCTCACCCAGTTGACCTCCGAGACGTATGCCGGATCCTTCATGCGGGGATCGTCTCGCGTCGCGTTCTCCGCGGGAGACGCCGGATAGTACGGGCGCTGCGTGCGCACGCGGTCGCAGCTCGCGTAGTCCTGGAAGCTGCGGCCGGGCTCGGTGGCGCCGGAGATCATCTCCCACGTGCAGACCTTCCCACCGGCCGACATTCCCGGCGGCTCTCCGGGCTTGGGCTCCATACACGTGAGCACCGGCTGGCGGAACGTCGGCAGGCCCGTGCCGCCGCCGGAGTCCTCCACCTTTCCGCCGCAGATGGCGGATGGCTCGAACACGCCACCTCCGAAGAGCTCACACCCGCGCTGCATGGAGCCACACTTCTCCGCGTTCACGCCGGGGAAGGTGATGCGCGTCCACTTGTCGTCCTCGCCGCCCAGGAAACAGAAGCCCAGCCGCTGCTCCGTGTCACATCCCGAGCCCAGCATGGCCGTCGAACCCTGGTCCTTGCAGTCCTCCGTCGCCTCCTTCTCGCTCCATTCCCCGACGTAGTCGCGGCACTCCTCCATCTGGCTGAACTTGTTCTTGTAGACGCAGTGACCCACCACCTTCTCGGGGAGGGTGGGGACCTCTTTGTCGCGCTGACAGCCCGCGATGACGGACATCAAGACAAAGATCGACCACGACCGCGATGCAGTCATTTCAAGACTCCAGGCTGTGACGGCGTTGGCTTACTTCGAGTAACCCTTCAGGAATCCATCGAGGTGCTGCTCGACGAAGGAGGGCAGGGCGAGGGGACGGCAACGGCGGCCCTGCAACTGGTGCTGGTGGAAGAGCGCCAGCAGCAACGGCGACATCAGCGCGAGCGCCGCGACGCGGGCATCCGGCACCGACAGCTCGCCGCGCGCATGGAAGATGATCAGCAGCTCCTCGACGGAGTGGAGCGTGGGCTCGAGGATCGCGGAGACGTAGAGCTGTCCCAGCTCCGAGTCGGCCATGCCCTCCGAGAAGCCCACGGCGTGCATGCCGCCCAGGGCCCCCGCCCACGCGGCGGACACCTGCTCGAGCAGCTGCTTGAAGGCCTCTCGCGCTGGCAGCTCCGCCAGACTTTTCGCCCAGGCCTGACGCTCCTGCCCGAATTGCAACAGATACCCGAAGGCGGCCTGCACCACGCCCCGGCGATCACCGAAGTAGTGCCGCAGCGTGCCGGGATCGACCCCGGCGCCCTCCGCGAGCGTCCTCAGGCTCGGGTGCGAGCCACCCGCCGCCAGCATCTGCTGGGAGACGCGCTGCAGGAGCCGTGAACGGGCCTCGTCATGATCGCGGTTGCGCGCGCCGGGTATCCTTCCCATGACCGGGATGGATATTCCGTGAGCCGAGCTGATGCAACCCCTTGGAATAACTAAATAAACTTCCACGGTGAGGAGCTTTATCGCTCCTCGAACCGTGGTCCTTCCTAGATACCGCCGAGGGTCATCGACTGCTGCCTGCGGCTCAGGACCTTCACGGGCTGGATGGCCATGACGCGCATGAAGACCTGGAGCAGCTCCGGGTCGAACTTGTGACGCATCTCCGTCCACATGAGCATCAGCGCCACCTCGGGGCCGTAGGCGTCGCGGTAGGGGCGCTTGGACGTGAGCGCGTCATACGCATCACAGATGGCGATGATCTTCGCGTACACCCCGAGGTTCGTCTTCGGGATGATCATCTGGATGGTGCCGCGCCCGTCGCGCACCGCCGTGCCGAAGTCCGCCTTGTGCTCGAACGTCGTCACCACGCGCAGCAGCGTCGAGCGCGAGAAGCCCTTCTCCATCAGGATGTTGCGGATGGAGATGAGCGGGGCCTTCTGGATGAGCGCCTTCTCCTCGCCGCTGAGCGCCCCACGCTTGGTGGCCAGCTCGTCGGGGATGGTGATCATGCCCGCGTCGTGGAAGAGCGCGATGTAGCCCAGGTCCCGCAGCTGGGCCTTCGTCAGCCCCAGCTCCTGCCCGAACACGATGCTCATCAGGCACACGTTCACCTGGTGATACACGAGATAGTCCGACTCCCGCTTCATCGTGGTCATCCCCAGGAAGTGCGTCTTCTGCTCGAAGGAGATGTCCACGAAGTCCTGCACCAGCCGCAGCGCCTTGCTGGTGTTGAGCGGTTTGCCCTCTCGCACCGACTCCAGGTACTTGGTGATGAAGAACACCGCGCGCGCGTAGACCGTCATCGCGTACTTCTTGCGGTCCACCTTCTGGTCGTCCGGGTTCTGCAGGTCGTCCCGGTTCAGCTTCTCCTTGAGCTTGGAGAACTTGGCGACCTTCATGTTGAGCAGCTTGCGGCCCGCCAGCCCGTCCTCCTCGGCCACGCCCGACTGTTCCTTGCTGAAGATCCAGATGAAGTTCTTCAGGTCCGGCACCGTGACGGGCTTGTTGAGCGAGATGCCTCCCACGTCCTTGGCCCGCATCTCCCCCAACAGGAAGCGCAGGTTGTCGATGGCGTTGAGGTCCACCTTCACCAGCATGTTGTTGAGATAGAAGGACTCCTTGACGCCCACCAGCTCCAGCCGGCCTTCCTTGGAGATGATCTGATTGACGATGTCCTGGAGCTGCAGCAGCGGCTTCTCGAAGACCGAGTTCTCCGGGTCGTACATCTTCACCGAGCGGATCAGCATGTAGAGACCCGACACGAGCCCGCGCGCCAGCGTCTGCAGCTTCTCCGAGTAGCCGCGGCCGAACTCGTTGATGTTCTCCGCCGCGCCCTGGGTGACCTTCAGGTTGCTCTCCAGCATGGCTTCACGCCTCCTCGTTGGCGGCCGTCTCGCCGAACAGGATCTTCTTCGTCTGGTACATGGCCTTGCGTGCCGCGGTGAGGATCTCGACCGGCTGGGTCTTGTCCTCCACCACGCCCTGCAGCGCCTTGTACGACTGGATGGAGCACGCGCCCGCCAGGCCCGCCACGGCCAGCAGCTTGTCCTCCATCACCTTCTTCTTGTTGAGCAGCGTCGGCTTCACCGCCAGCATCTGCAACATCAGCGAGATGGCGCCCGGCAGCGCCGTGGACCCCAGGGCACTGTAGAAGGCCGTGCGCTCCTCGATGCTCTTCTTCTCGAAGTTCGGATCCTTCATCAGCCGCGTCAGGTCCACGTAGGCCTTGTCGCGGTCGAACTCGGGCAGCAGGCGCACCGCCAGCATGCGCACCTGGGCGATGGGGTCGTTGATCGCCTCGACGATGAGCTTGCGCGCCTCGTTGGTGCGGCCGCGGGCGATGATGTTCATCACCTCCAGCTTCACCGCGAGGTTCTTGTTGAGCAGCACCAGCCCGAACATCTTCACCCGGTCCGGGTGGTCGCTCTTCTCCAGGATGTAGACCATGTCGCGCACGGTCTGCGGCCGATCCGCCTCCAGCCGCTGCACGAACGGCTGCGGGTTGTCCTTGGCGAAGCTCGCCAGCACGTCGCACACCAGCACGCGGTTCTCGGGGATTTCGATCGTCTCCAGCGCGTTGAGCAGGGTGAAGACGGTGGAGGGATCCAACGCCTGCATGTACCGGGTGATGTCCACCGGGTTGCGCGGGCGCGTCGTCTTGAGCATCTCCGCCAGACGCATCACCCGCTGCTCTTCACCCATCTTCAGGACGAAGTAGTCGAGCAGCCTGCTGATGTTGCCGCTGGTATCCCGCTGCGCCATGGCCCGCATCTTCAGGACGAGCTGATTGATGATGGCGTAGTCGTCCTGGATGAGCATGGCATCCAGCAGCTGGACGAAGACCTCCTCCAGGAGCGCCACGTCGTCCACGCCGCCTTCGATCACCTGGAAGATGGCGCTCACCAGCTTGGGGAAGAGCCGGGAGCCCTCTTCCTCGCCGATCTCCTTCTGCAGCCGGGCCTTCAGCTCGTCCGAGGCGTAGTTGCCGGCCACCACCAGGCCGCGCATCTGCTCCACGCCATCCATCTTGGAGTCCAGGTCGTCCGCGTTCACGCGGGCGAAGCGCAGGTAGTCGTCCGAGTTCGTCTTCAGGCGCGCGTAGAGGTAGCCCACCACCTTGTCGACCTCGACCTCCACCTCCGCTTCGGAGACCTCGTCCATCTTGAAGCCCTCGACCATCACGTACTCGAGGTGCTCCAGGGCCGCCCTCCACAGCTGGGCCATCACGTCCTCGGCGCCACGCTCCGGCTCGGACAGGGCGATGAGGGTGAACGACACCAGCTCCTGCACGGTGAGGCCCGGCCGGAAGATGAGCTGGCGGATGCCGTCCCGGAAGAACTTGTAGGGCAGCGGCGTGTCCTCGGAGAAGAGCGGCTCGCCGTGCAGCATGAAGTTCTGCTGTTCCACCTTGAGTGACAGCGGGCCGTACCTGTCCGTGTACGCGGCGAGCGCCTCCTGGGCCTTGGCGAGGAACTCGGGGAAGCGCGCCTCGTTGTGCCGGTACATGCCGATCTGCTTGATGCCCTTGAGCAGATGGAACGTGAAGTTGCGCGCCGCCTCCACCTTCTCCCGCGTGGCTGGTTCCATCGCGGGTTCCTGGGAGGCGTTGCTGGCGTTCTGGGCCATGGAGTCCTTGATGCGCGGGCAGGGTTGAACCTGAGTTCAGTCTACCCCGATTCTTCCCGTCTTGCCTCTCTTGTGGACCTCGGAGGGGGGCTCACCCCGGAAATGGCGGGGGACGGGGGGTATGCTAGGAGCCGAGGCGCTGTATCCACCAGGAGACACTGGATGAAGCGCCTCGTTGTGTCCGCAGTGCTGATGTGCACCCTGACCGGCTGCTTCCGCATGAGTGTGCGGAGCGGCGCCACCCCGAGCGGCCCCGAGAACCGCGATACGGGGGCCAGCATGGTGTGGGGTCTCACCACCGCGCAGTCCTCGGCCCCGGAGTGCAGCTCGGGCTTCTCGCGGGTGGACGTGTACTGGCCGTGGTGGGGGCCGTTCGTCTACGGCATCACCCTGGGCATCGTGGCCCCCATCCGCACCGAGTACGTGTGCGCCGAGGGCAACGGCCGGTAGTGACGGAAGGCTCGTGACGCACGGCGGCGGGGTGGGGGCCGGCCCCCGCCGCATGGGGCCGCGGGCGAGGGGCGGCTGTGCGCGATTCCTCGGGCTACTTGCCGGGCCGGGGCTGTGCGGCGCTCTCACCCTTGATCCCCGCGAGCAGCAGCACGACGGTGAGGATGGCGAAGAAGCCCACGCCCCATAGATCGGACTCCTGCAGCAGGCGGGAGAAGGCCGTGTCTCCGAGCCGATCGGGGATGCTGAGGGCCCGGGTCCATGACCCATCGCTGGCGATCTCCAGGAAGGCGATGAGCACGCCCGCGATGGCCCCTCCAGCGATGTAGCCCGAGGAGAGCAGGGTGCCGGGGGAGAACTCGGACTCGGCCGCGGAGCCCCCTCGCACCTTGTCCACCACGTAGCGCACCATGCCGCCCATGAAGATGGGCGCGGTGCTGGAGATGGGCAGGTACACGCCCACTCCGAAGGGCAGCGAGGACACCCCGCACAGCTCCAACATCAGCGCGATGAAGACGCCCACCAGCACCAGGTCCCACGGCAGCTTGCGGGTCAGGATGCCGTCGATGATGAGCGCGAAGAGCTGCGCCTTGGGCGCGGGGTAGCGCGTGAGCTGCTGACCCTCGTAGCTGGTGACCCGGCCGCCAATGCCTGGATCCACCACGTAGTGGATGACGCTCGCGTCGTCCGCCAGGTACGTGCCCGTGGGCACGGCGGTGTCCGCACCCCGGACGTAGCCCACGCGCCAGGTGCGCTGGGCGCCTCGGGTCACCGCGCCCAGATCGGACACCTTCACCGTCTGACCCGAGTGCAGGCGCACCTCCGTGGCCGACACGCGCTCCAGCGGCAGGTCGTTCCAGGCCCGCAGCTCGGTGGTGCCGCCTTCCTGGACCACCTCCAGGCCCTGCTTCCACATCGGGCCCTTCAGCTCCCCGAGCTTCACTCCCCGTGCCGCCAGTGCCTGCTCCGAGACCGCCCAGGGATAGGTCCACTGCGGCTTCGTCTCGTCGCTCAGCACGCTCACCTTCTGGCCGCCGTGTGACTCGGGGATGATGGCGGTGGCGCCCCGGTTGAGCACCACCAGCACCAGCCCGATCAGCAACGCGCTGGTGAGCACTCCCACGAAGAGGGCGATCTGCTGCCGCCTCGGTGTCCCGCCCACCAGGAAGGCCGTCTTCAGATCCTGCGCCGTGGTGCCTCCGTTGGAGGCGGCGATCCCCACGATGGCCGCCGTGGTGAGCGCCATGAAGCGATCCTCGGAATCCGTCCATCCCAGCATCAGGTACACGAGGCAGGTGATGAGCAGCGTGGCCACCACCATGCCGGAGATGGGATTGGACGAGGAGCCGATCTCCCCGGTGATCCGCGCGCTCACCGTCACGAAGAAGAAGCCGAACACGACGATGAGCAGCGCGGAGACGAGGTTGACGTGCAGCGGCGGCGCCAGCCAGATGGCCAGCACCATCAACAGGCTGCCCACCAGCACCACGGTGATGGGCAGATCCTGCTCCGTGCGCAGCAGCACCGGAGCCGCCTGCTTGCGGCGCGAGGCCAGCAAGCTGTCCAGCCCGCGCCGGAACGCACTGAGGATGGTGGGCAGGGAACGGATGAGGCTGATGAGCCCTCCCGTGGCCACCGCGCCCGCGCCGATGTACAGCACGTACGCGTCCCGGATCGTGTCCGGATCCATGTCTCGGATGAGCGTGCCATCCGGCCGCAGCAGCGGCTGCTCGAGCCCACCGCCGAAGAAGGTGATGAGCGGGATGAGGATGAGGTAGCTGAGCACCCCGCCCGCGAAGGTGATGGACGCCACCCGCGGGCCGATGATGTAGCCCACGCCGAGCAGCTCCGGGCTCACCTCCATGGACAGGGAGCCGCCCGCGTAGCCCGCCCGCCGCGCCACCCCGGCCGCCGTCGTCTCCACCCAGCTCAGCGCCACGCCCACCACCTCCTTGAA
The DNA here is from genome assembly GCF_016887565.1 of Archangium violaceum. NCBI lineage: Bacteria > Pseudomonadati > Myxococcota > Myxococcia > Myxococcales > Archangiaceae > Archangium > Archangium violaceum. Next base: position 7,356,734 of record NZ_CP069396.1, on the reverse strand, counting down.
GAGGTGCAGGCCCGCGTAGGCGAACTTGTAGAGGCCTCCCACCGCGAAGCCGAGGATGACCGTGCGCGCGTTCGTCCCGCCTTCCTCTCCGGCCACCAGCACGTCCGCCGCCGCCGTGCCCTCGGGGTAGGTGAGGTTGCCGTGCTCCTGGACGATGAGGCCCTCGCGCAGGGGAATCATCATCAGCACGCCCAGCACTCCGCCCAGCGACGCCACCAGGAAGCAGTGCATCAGGTCGATGTCGTAGCCCAGCAGCAGCAGCGCGGGGATGGCCGCCGCCACTCCGAACGCGAGCGACTCGCCGGCCGAGCCCACCGTCTGGACGATGGTGTTCTCCAGCACGTTGGAGTTGCCCAGCGCCCGGAAGAAGGCGATCGACAGCACCGCCACCGGAATGGAAGCCGACACCGTCAGCCCCACCTTCACCGCCAGGTACACCGACGAGGCACCGAAGACGATGCCCAGCACCGAGCCCAGCACCAGCCCTCGCGCCGTCAGCTCCGGGCGGGACTCGCTGGCGGGAATGTAGGGCGTGTGGATGGCGGGAGCGGAGGCCTGGGCGACGGGGACTCGGTCCTCGGAGATCGGCGGTTGGCCGTGGGACACGGGGGCGCTCCTCCTCACTGCGGGGAAAGCGATCCTTCTAGCAGACGCCGCCAGCCCGTGGAGGTGCTCCAGCCGCGCGGTGTACGGCCCTGGAAAGACGAAGCGCCACCACCCCTCATCGGAGTGGCGGCGCCCGCCGTACTTCCCCCATACCTCTCCCCAGGAGAACCCTTGTCCGGCCTACTGCATGGACGCGGTGGTGTCCGGATCCACCTCGGCCATCAGCGCGGCCAGCTCGGCCTTCAGCTTGTCCTTGGCGCGGATCTCCAGCTGCCGCGCGCGCTCACGCGAGAAGCCGAAGTGCTCGCCCAGCTCCTTGAGCGTCATCGGGCGCTCGTTCATCACGCGCTGCTCGATGATGAAGCGCTCGCGCGGATCCAGCCGCATCAACGCCGTGCGCACCCGGGCGTTGATCAACCCCGCCTCTTCCTTGTCCGCGAACTCGTCGTCCTGCGGCGCGCTCGCGCTCACCACGAAGTCCACGTGGCTGTTGCCACCGTCCTCGCCCATCGGCGCGTCCAGCGACAGGTCGCGACCGCCCATGCGCTGCTCCATCTCGCGCACCTCGCCGGGCTTCACGTGCAGCCGCTTGGCGATCTCATCCACGTTCACCACCGCCCCGTCGCCCGCGCCGAACTTCTCCAGCTCCCGCCTCGTCCGCGCCAGACTGAAGAACAGCTTGCGCTGCGCCTGCGTCGTCCCGAGCTTCACCAGCGACCAGCTCTTGAGGATGTAGTTCTGGATGTAGGCGCGGATCCACCACACCGCGTAGGAGATGAGGCGGATGCCCTTGTCCGGATCGAACTTCTGCACCGCCTTCATCAGGCCGATGTTCCCCTCCTGGATCAGGTCGGACATCTTGATGCCGTACGAGCGGTACTCGTATGCCACCTTCACCACGAAGCGCAGGTTGCTCGTCACCAGCCGGTGGCCCGCCGCCAGGTCACCCTTGATGAAGCGCCTCGCCAGGGCCTGCTCCTCCTCCACCGTGAGCAGCGCGTACTGGTTGATCTCCGAGAGGTACATCGCGAGCGAGCCCGAGTTGGACGACTGCTCAGTAGAGAGCTGCATGGTTTCTCCCGAGAGGGCCCCGGGGGGGCCGGTGAGAAGAGGTTTGGGTCCGCGTGACAACTTGATGGAGGGTGCCTAGAGCAACGGGTGTGCCAGGGCTCCGCGCGGGATTTCACCAGTCGCAACGCATACTTGGCCGATGCGACCGCACAACGGTGGACGGAAAGTCCGTAGGAGTTACAGGGGTGGATCGGCTGGACCGGGCGACTGAGGCTGAAATTGCTCCTCTGTCCTCAAATGGCCTCCTGGCTTCGTTCCCGGCTTTCCCGCCGGGACCGGGATGCGAAGGGAGGTCGTTCCCCCTTCGTCCCAACCGGTAATAAAGAGCCTGCGCATCCTCAGCCGGGCGCGCTGTTCCGCCCACTCGGAGACCGGGCGGGGGAACGGGGGCCTGGTGGGATGTGTGCGGGGACTCGGGGGGAGCCCGGGGATTTCATACCCTCACCCCGACCCTCTCCCAGAGGGAGAGGGAGAGGAGGCGGGGGAGGGAGATCAGGCTTGGGCCTTTTCCCGCGGTTTTTCTTTCGGCGGTAGGGCCGCGATCGCTTGCTTCAGACCCTTCAGCAATTGGGCGGACTCGCCGGGCTCGAGCGCTCTCTGCCCGAAACGTGCTTCCAGGTAGCGCCTCGTGAGCGGTGACACCGTGGGCGCCAGCGGGTGCGCCTCCCGGGTCAGTCGCGCCGATACGTCCTCCAGTGTCTCGCCGTCTCCCGCTCGCACGCCCACCGTCGCGAGCTGCCTCTCCACCGCGTCCACGAAGCGGGTCGCCTCGAGCGCTCGCGTCCGGGGCTTGCGCCGCGACAGGTATCTCCACGCCTGGTACACGGCCACTCCCACCAGCACCGCCGTCACCCAGGCTCGCAGCGGAGGCAGATCGAGCCGCTTCTTCTCTCCCGACCCCGCCGGCGGACGCGTCAGATCCCTCACGAAGTTCATCTGGTCGCGGAACGAGTAGTCGACCACGGACGTGCGCCACGCCGACTCGATGGCCTCGTAGATGGACACGAGCGACTCCAGCAGCTCCAGCGACTGGTTGGCCCGGAACGCCGGAGGGGTGGCGTCCACCGTGACGAAGCCCCGCCCGGGCACCAGCACGTGCGTCCACGCATGGGCGTCTCCGGCTCGCAGGATGTACTCGTCTCCGATCCGCTCTCCGCCGAAGAAGCCCGTGGCCAGCCGCGCCTGGAATCCCTGGCTGCGCAGCAGCAGCGTGAGCGCCGTGGCGAAGTGTTCGCAGTGGCCCGCCTTGCGCACGAAGAGGAACTCCGTCAGCGGATCCGTCACGTCTCCGCCCAGCTCCAGCGTGTACTCGTACTCCCGCTGCAACCAGCTCGACAGCTTGTTGGCCGCCGTCAGTGGGTCCTTCTCGTCACCCAGCACCTGTCTGGCCAGCTCCGTGACGCGCGGATCCAGGTTGTCCGGCAGCGCCAGGAGCTGATCATGCTCCAGCTGCTCCATCTTCCCCGGATCCGTGTCCGTACCCGGCGGCACGCTGTACACCTCGTAGGAGTAGCCCAGCCCCTCCTCCACGAAGCGCAGCTCGTCCCCGCCCAGCTCCTGCAGCAGGGTGCGCCGGGTGCCCGTGGGCGTGTGCGCCAGGGCGTTGCCCAGCTTCGAGGGCGTCTCCAGGGCGATCAGCGTGCGGCTGCCGTAGGCCGGCAGCAGCTCGACCTTCTGGTACACCTGCGTCTCGGCGCCCCGGCGCAGGGTCACGCGCGTGCGGCCGCGCTTCTTGGGCGCGCCGATCGTCGACCACTCCTGGCCGTCGAAGGTGTCGTAGGTGCGGCCCAGCCAGTAGGCGCCGAGCTGCTCGGTGAGTGGATCCGGCGTCAGCGTCGCGCGCAGCACCACGCGGGGGTTGCTCTTGAGGGTCCCCGAGCCGCCCAGGCGAACCGTGTCGGAAAATCCGCTGGTGGCCGTGCCCAGTCCCGGCGACGCCCGGCGCGCGCCCACGTTCCAGTTCAGGCGCGGGAAGAGGATGAAGAAGGCCACCGCGCCCAGCAGCGCGAAGAGGGTGCCCACCGCCAGTGGGCGCATCACCGCGCGCACCGGCACCGGCTCGCCCACGGGCACCGCCGCCTCCACCACCGCCAGTCCCAGGGAGAGGCTCGCCAGCACCGCGAAGGCCATGAGGCACACGGCGAAGAACAGCTCGCCGGAGAGCGCCGCGCCGCCCGCCACCATCAGCAGTCCGGCCAGCAGCACCTGTCCGTCCGTGGCCGTGCTCGTCTCCGACAGCAACCGCTGGCCGGCGACCAGGCCCGCGAACGAGCAGGCCGCCACCACCAGGTCCATCCGTCCCGAGGCCACCGCCAGGTAGAGCGCGCCCGCCAGCGGCACCAGCAGCATCGCCGTCAGCTTCGGCAGGCGGGCGAAGGGGCGCCGTCCCGTCAGCGCCACCCCCAGCGCCACCACGAAGAGCCCCAGGGCCCAGATGGGCAGCTGGCCGGACACGGCCATGGAGGCGAAGGCTGCGCCCGTGCCCAGGTCTCGCAGGATGAGCCGCAGCCGGTTCGGCCGTGTCATGCCGCCTCCTCCCGTTGCTCCTCGAAGCCCAGCCAGGCCAGCGCCCGGAGGATTCCCCGCTCCTGTCCGCTGCCCGCTCCCGGACGCAGCCGGGTGCCCGGCAGCTCCAACCCCACCTCGTGGCCGGCCTCGAGCAGCCGGTGCGCCCGCGCCGCCACCTCCTCGCAGCGCCGCTCCAGCACGTCACCTTCCAGCCCCGTCTTCACGTCGAGGATGAAGGTGCGGCGCTCCTCGCGCTCGCGCTCCACCTTGAGCAGCTTCCCCGCCGAGGCACTCTTCATCCAGTGCACGCGCCGGGCGTCCTCGTGCTCACCCAGCTCGCGCAGCCCCGCCACGTCCCCGGTGCCGTCCAGCCGGCGCGGGTTGTTGGTCTCGCCCACGTGCCCCACGGCCGCGTCCAGCGGATCCTCGCAGGCGAAGCCACGCCGCGGGTACACGAGCAGGGTGCCCTCCAGCGCGAAGACGCGCGTCTTGGCGAACAGACCCAGTGGCCAGGTGGTGGTGACGCGCACGCCCGACAGCTTCACCGGGCCTCGCCGGGGCGCGGTGAGATCCGCCCGCACCACGTGCTCCGCGCCCGCGGGCAGGTACCCCACGCCTCCCTCGCCGGTGAGGGGCGAGTCCACCTCGGACAGGGTGAGGGCGAAGGCATGCCCCTGGCGCCGGGTGATGCCCCAGCGGAAGGCGAAGGGCTCTCCCGCGAAGGCGCCCTCCGTGCCCAGGCGCCGCACCGACAGATCCTTCAGGCACCGCTCGGACAGCACGCCGGAGAGGATGATGACGCTCAGCAACAACCCCAGTACCAGGTAGAGGAGGTTGTTGCCGGTGTTGAGCGCGCCCAGGCCCACGCCGAACGTCACCACGAGGTAGGTGCGTCCCATGCGCGTCACCTTGAGGGTGCGCGGCGGACGGAGCGCGGCGCGCAGGCGGCGCCACCACGAGCGGGGTGGGGTGCTCACCGGGGCGCCGGGACCTTCCGGGAGACCTCCTCGAGGAGGTGCGTCGCCTCGTCACGGGTGTAGGCGCCCTGGTTGGCGCTGCGCAGCAGGAGCCGGTGGGCCAGACACGGCCCCAGCACTGCCCGCACGTCCCCGGGCGTCACGAAGTCCCGTGCCTCCCAGAGGGCATGTGCTCGGGCGGCCATTCCCAGCGCGAGCACCGCGCGGGTGGAGGCGCCGCGCTCGATGTCTCCGTGCGCGCGCGTGGCCTGGGCCAGCCGCACCACGTACTCGGCCACCGTGTCGTCCAGGCGCTGCGCGGCCACCTGCATGCGCAGATCCGCCAGCTCCTCGGGAGAGGTGACGGACTGGATGGCCTCGATGGGCGAGCTGGCGTCACGCGTGGTGAGGAGACGGGCCTCCACCTCGGGCGAGGGGTGGCCCAGCGACAGGCGCATGAGGAAGCGGTCCAGCTGCGAGTCCGGCAGCGGATAGGTGCCGGAGAAGTCCACCGGGTTCTGCGTGGCCACCACGGTGAAGGGGCGGGGCAGCACGTGGGTGGCGCCGTCGAGGGACACCTGGCCCTGGGCCATGGCCTCCAGCAGCGCGGACTGGGTGCGCGGCGGGGCGCGGTTGAGCTCGTCGGCCAGCACCAGCTGGCGGAAGATCGGGCCCGGCCGGAAGTTGAAGGTGGCGCTCTGGGCGTGGAAGACCTGGGCGCCGAGGATGTCGGCGGGCATCAGGTCCGCGGTGAACTGGACGCGGGAGAAGGAGAGGGCGAACGAGCGTGCGATGGCTTCCACCAGCGTCGTCTTGCCCACCCCGGGGACGTCCTCCAGCAGGAGGTGTCCGCCCGCGGCCACACAGGTGACGGCGAGGCGGACCTCCTTCTCCTTGCCCTGCACCGCCAGGGAGAGATTCGCGGCCACGCGCTCCAGGGTGGCTCGCGCGGTCGTGGGCGAGGGCAGGGGACTGACGGCTCGGGCAGGGGAGTTCATCTGGGCTCGCACTCTACCCCAGCCGTGCCGCACCAGAACCCCCCAGGTCTCGTGCGTGTACGATAATGTTGCTTCACTCCTGGTGGATCCCAGCCGGTTCGGGGGTGAGCGGGAGCTCCACCGTGAACGTGGTCTCGACCCCGGGGGTGCTCTCCACGCGGATGCTGCCCCCATGGGCCCGGACGATCTGCTGGCTGATGTAGAGCCCGAGCCCCAGTCCTCCGTAGTGACGCTCCGACACGGCCCGCTCGAAGCGCTCGAAGACGCGCGCCTGGTGTTCGGGCGGGATGCCGAGCCCCTCGTCCCTCACACGGATCACCGCCTTGTTCTCGCGAGTCTCGACGCGCACGCGGACGGGCCTTCCAGGGCCGTACTTGAGCGCGTTGTCCACGAGGTTCATCAGCACCTGCTCCATGCGCAGCCGGTCCCACTGGCCCACCACCGGCCGCGGAGCGTGCAGCTCCAGGGTGCAGCCCGCCGTCGCCGCCCGGGGCTCGAGCCGGGACATCACCTCCCGGGTGATGCTCACCAGATCCACCTCCTCGAGCCTCGGTTGGAGCCGGCCCTCGGCGATCCGGGACACGTCGAGCAGATCCTCCACCAGCCGCACCAGTCGTTGGATCTGCCGGCGCCCGGTCTCGACGTTGCGGTGGACGAGCTGGGTGAAGGGCGTGTCGGGCTGGGTGCTGGCCGCCCGTTGGAGGGTATGGAGCAGGAGGTTGAGCGAGGTCAACGGCGTGCGCAGCTCGTGGCTGGCCACGGAGAGGAACTCGTCGCGCATGCGGATGGATTGCTGGAGCTGGAGCTCGCCCTGCTTGCGGTGGTGGATGTCGGTGATGGCGCCGAACCACTCCCGGGGGCTGCCATCGGGATGGCGTAGAAGGACGGCCCGCGACTGGACGTAGCGCCAGGTGCCGTCAGGGTGGTGGTGGAGCCGGAACTCGACCTGGTAGTTCGTCTTCTGGGTGATGGCCCGATTCCAGACCTCGGCCGTCCTGGAGCGATCCTCGGGGTGCACCGCCTCCAACCAGCCTCCGGGGCTGAGCCATTGCTCGCGCGTCTGGCCCGTGTAGGCCCTCCACGAGGGCGAGTCCTCCACGACCCTTCCTCGCGCATCGACCGACCAGAGGATGCTGGAGCTGGCTTCCACCAGGGTGCGCAGCCGCTCCTCGCCGTGGCGCAACCCCTCCGCCAGCACCTCCAGGTTCTTGTGCGCCAGCACCTGGTCCGTCACATCGAAGATGAAGATGAAGACCGCGGTGCCGTCG